>JAXMJU010000312.1:0-8656 GCA_034376265.1 Sulfuritalea sp. | reverse complement strand
GCCGAAGTTCATGCATTCGGGGTATTGCCAAAATAGATGTTTGCAGGGAGGCGAGTCCCGCCTCCGAGGACCGGGCTCGTCCAACAAACGGTTCAGATCGTGGCTCGCTTCGCGATCACGATCTAACCTTATTCGTTGGGCGTCATGGCCGAAGCAGTAGGTAAACGATGGTCCCAACCAAGGCAACGGCACCGATAGCTGTGGCCGTAGCGAGGCGGAGTAGACGGACGCTGTTTAGCTCAATCTTCCTCACTAGCTGAGTATTTTGTTCCGCTAGTGCCTTTATCAACTCGGCCGAGGCACCCATCTGTTCCTCGAGGTGATGAATGTGCTCCTCCATCGCTACGAGGCGCTGCTTCAAGACCTCTGTGTCAGATTGCGCTGCGTCCACAACCGCCTTGGCGTTCGCGTTCGGTGATTGGTCTGGCTTCTTACGAGTGACTGCGTTCCAAAGCCTCGCTGCGCCATCCGCAACCTTTGGTGCGTTCTCCACCACTTGGCCCCAGGGGATATTCGAAAGGACAGTAATGATTGTTCCCGCAGCCATTCATTTCTCCTGAAAAGGCAAAAGAGGCAAAAGGGGCCAGGCTCGAATTACCTTTGTTGTTATCGCCGTGTCGCCAGCACCTACTTTCAATGGCTATGCGAAATCAATTCGAGCCTGGCCTCTTTTACGGTTTACCGTGCAGCGTCCGTGTGGACTGCCGGGTTGGGCGGAGTTGATTCCACAGGGAGCATTTCAGACAGCAGGGTCTCCGGGGCAATGTCCTGCTCGTTGGGCCAAGTTACCGCGCCAAATAGAATGCCTACCCGATTGAAATAATGCACATCACGAAGCTCGCGAAAAACACCGTGGTCGAGATAGGGAGTCAAGTCGAAAATGCCCTTGCGTCCATTCTCAATCTCGACATAAATTCGGAAGTCCGGCAGCGGTTTGACAGTTTTTACGTCCCAGTACATGGCGACCTCACAACGGTGCGATTTTGTAGGGATTTTCGCCACTGACAGCGAGGTCCCAATCGGCCATCAGTTCATCGCGATGAAGTTCTATCCATGCTATCCATGCCTGCACCAAGCGCAATTGCTTACGGGGCAATTCACCCGCAAGGATTTCACCGTCGCCGAGGGCAATGGACGCCTCGAACTCGGCGTATTTCGCGTGAATGTGCGGCAGGTTGTGGTGCTGGTTGTCGATCAGGTACAGGCGGATGATGATGCCGTAGAACATGGAAATGATTGGCACGTTGTACTCCTCATGATCTGGCTAATGTCGTTAGTTTAGGTGTGGGGCATGTCTTTCGCAAAAGTCGGCTCTGGCGGGACGGCGTAAACCGTGGTCTGTCCCCTATTATCGGTCCCCTATTATCGACGAGGAGACGGCGAACTCAGGGGCGCGCCGCCGGCTTTATTGCGGAGCGCCCCTTGGAGCGTAGGGTTGGACGAAGCCGCTACGCGGAGGATTCGTCGGCCCGCAGGCGTGCACACGATTTGCGGCGATCTTTGTGGCGAGGGGTTGTCATGGCGACCTTTACCGCCACTGGCTATACTACCGACATTCCAAGCGCCAGTTTTCGGCTGTGCTTGGGATGCCTGCCCTGGAACACGGCGCCTGTACGAAATTGTCACCGAGGGGGCTTGACAAAGTCGATATGCGCAAGGTTGCCGCTGCGTGCAACGCAAAAACGGCTTAACTTGTTGTTTCTGTAGCATATATCCTAAAGACATATTTTCTAGGGGCACGCCAGTGCTCAGGGCCGGGCTCGTCCAACAAACGGTTCAGATCGTGGCTGCGCACGATCTAACCTTATTCGTTGGGATATTGATTCGCATTTGATTCTGGCAAAAAACCGTGGTCCGTCCGCTATTGTTTCTTTCTGCCCATGTATTGGTCCCCTATTATTTGACTCGTCACTCTCCATTTGCCATAGTCATCTTTTCGGAATCTAAATTCTGAAACTGCGTCAAACTGTTTTACTTCTATTCGATCAGGGTGGCCACTAAAGTCAGCACTACCGACCACTCGGATTTTTACTGGCCAATCTTTCCGTTCTTCATTAAAAGCCCCCCACTCCTTGATTTCAACTGTGCTTATCTTTGCGTTTACACCGCCTGGAGATCTTTCCAACGCCCAAATGACGACGCCCTGAAACGCAGATTTCACAGCTTCTTGTACCTCTGAATTACTCGGCTTTGAGGAGCATCCGACGGATAACGACAGACCAGCAAATGCCACCATTACCAAAATAAGAGATTGCCTAATTGGTTTCATTTTCGTCTCCTTTGTTGTTTGACGCCCAACGTTACGCGACATGACACCGGCAGCATACCGAAAACCACAAACGTAAGCGAGAGCGGCGCGAGACAGCATCGGTGAAAGCGGCGGGGCCGCAGGAGAAACCCCAAGAGTCGGCGCTGGTGACACGGGAGCTAAACCACAAGAAGAGGCGGCCACACTCGACACAGACTAAGACGCCCAACGTGATATCTGCGGGAAAGTGGCAAATAACCGGGATATGCGACTGTCGCATAATCTGGCGACCGACGCCAACCGCCTGTTCTCGCATGGATGAATTCGCTGCGCTCGAATCATGGTGTCGAATACTTCCATTCCCGGTCACCGCTCGGCCGATCGCCGGCATTCCCATTCAGGATACGCAATTGGCAAACCGGCGTCCACCGGCGCTTGCCGCGGCCGTCACACAAACCCGCGGCACGGCGATTCGGGCGCGGAACGCCGTACCGCCATCCGCAGCGGCGAGGAGAGCGTCGTTTGCTCGACCGCCTTGCTGCGCAGGGGCTTTATCAGCGCCAACTCTTGCGGAACGCTAAAGCCCGGCGCAGAGTTCGTCGGTTGTCTGCACCCGGGCGAACAGTCCGTTGAGGGCGGCGAGGAAGGCGGCTTGCACGTTGGCGGCGGGGACGGTCACGCCGCCGAAGGAAAGATCCCGGGTGGCGCAGGCGTCGTGGGCGAGGGAGCAGGCAAAGCCGAGGTCGGCGGCGGCGCGCACGGTAGTGTCGATGCACATCTGGGTCATCATGCCGGCGATCACCAGACGGGTGATGTCACTGTCACGCAGGTGCTGCAGCAGGGGCGTGTCGCGGAAGCTGTTGGGGAAGTTCTTCTGGATGATGGTTTCGCCCGCCTGGGGCGCCACCGACGCGTGAATTTCAACGCCTTTGGTATCGGGCACGAAAAAGCTGGCGCCGGGGCGCGTGGAAATGTGCTGGACGTGGATCACCGGCAAGCCCTTGCCGCGGAAGGCCTCGATCAGTTTGCCGGCCTTGGCGCCGGCTTCCACGCTGCCCGCCAGTTCCATGGCGCCGCCGGGGAAATAGTCGTTCTGGATGTCGATGATCAAAAGTGCGGTGTTCATGACTAGGCTCCAATCGGGATTTGAATGCGCCCGCCCATTCTCAGGGCGCGACCGCGTTGGCGGCAAGCGCGGCGAGATACAGCAGGGTGGCCGCGGCGATGCCGCGCAACGGGATGCTGAACCAGTAGGCCCGGGCGAGGGAGACATAGCCGAGCAGAAGACCCAACCCCGCCAGCAGCAGGAACGCCGACTGGAACAGCAAGGCAGCGTGGGCCAGCGCCAGGTAGCCGTAGACCAGGCCGAAGAAGATGGCGCCGTAGCTGTGACTGGCATTGAAGCCGATCCAGGCTTTCCACATGCTCGTCTGGCGCGTGAGGACGGGCGTAACTTCCTTCATCCTGGCTTCGAGCGCCGCATCGCGCGGATGCAGTTTCGGACCGCGAAAGGTAAACAACAGATGGGCGAGGCCCAGCAGCAGGATGATGGCTGCGCTGGCGGCAAGCAGCGAGGATGCGAGTGAGATCATGTGCGCTTTCTCCGATGGAATGCGATCCTGCCGGTCGAGCCGGCGCCGGGCTGTCCGCCGCGACATCCGGCCTTCACGAACCGCGCAGCCCCAGCGACGCCTCCAGCTGCTTCACCAGGATCAGCAAGCGCGGGCGCACTTCGCCGAGCAGGAATTCCTTCGACAGCGTAAACGCCGGGCCGCCGCAGTTGATCGCCATCGGCGGCAGCCCGCCGCCGGGACGCAGCGGCACGGCGATGGCATTGACGTCGGACTGCCATTCGCCGAAGGAACTGACGCAGCCGGTCTCCCGATATTCCCGCAGCGCGCGTTCGATGCCGTCGCGGATCGCCGGCCAGGCCACCTCGTCGAGTTCCTTGACGCGTTCCATGATGTCCTCGCGTTCGCGCTCGGGAATCATCGCCAGGTAGGCGCGACCCATGGCCGTGGTGGCGATCGGGATGCGCGAACCGACGTCGAGCGAAAGCGTCAGCGCCGCCGTGCTGCGCGCATTGCCGACGTAGATCATCGACAGGCGGTCGCGGCTGCCGAGCGAGACCATGGCCTTGGAGAAGTCGGCGAGTTCCTGCATCAGCGGCCGCGACAGATCGCGCACGTCGAGCCGCGCCAGCATCGCGCTGCCCAGCGCCAGCGTCGAGGTGCCGAGGCGGTACTTGCCGGTCTCCGCGACGAAGACCAGGTAGCCGAGCTTGGTCAGCGTGTAGGTCAGCCGCGAAACGGTGGATTTGGGCAGCTTGCAGCGCTTGGCGATGTCGAGGTTGCCCAGCATCTTCTCGCCCGAACTGAAGCAGGAAAGCACCGACAGCCCGCGCGCCAGTGCGGTGACGAAATGGCGATCCTCCTTGCCGGCGGACTTTTCCGCAACGGATTCGGCGACGGCCACGGCGGTGTCCTTGTTCTGTTTGCTCATCTCAGTCCTTCAGCGCGCGCAGCGCATCTCGGGCGGCCCGGTATTCGCGTCCGAGTCGCGCCACCACTTCATTTACGGGAAGAATCTCGTCGATCGAACCAATGCCCTGGCCGACGCCCCAGATGTCGCGCCAGGCCTTGGTGCGCTCGGAGCCGAAGCTCATGCTGGTCTTGTCGCGCAGCGGCAGGTTGTCGGGGTCGAGCCCCTGCGCCGTGATGCTCGGGCGCAGGTAATTGCCATGCACGCCGGTAAAGTAGGGAGTATAGACGACGTCCGCCGCGCTGCTATCCACGATCATCCGCTTGTAGCCATCGACCGCATTGGCTTCCGGCGTCGCGATGAAGCGCGTGCCGATGTAGGCCAGGTCGGCGCCCATGGCCTGCGCGGCGAGTATCTGCTCGCCGCGCGCGATAGCCCCGGAGAGGGCGATCGGTCCGTCCCAGAAGCGCCGCACCTCGGACACCAGGGCGAAGGGACTGAGCATGCCGGCATGCCCGCCGGCACCCGCCGCGACCAGGATCAGGCCATCGACGCCGGCCTCCAGCGCCTTTTGCGCATGGCGCACATTGATCACGTCGTGAAACACGATGCCACCGTAGCCATGCACTTCCTTCACCACGTCGCCCGGCGCGCGCAGGCTGGTGATGATCATCGGCACCCGGTGCCTGACGCAGAGCGCGATGTCGTGATCGAGCCGGTCGTTGGAGTGATGCACGATCTGGTTCACGGCGAAGGGCGCGATCTTCCTCGCGGGCTCGGCACGGCGCGCGGCGGCGAGTTCCGCCGTCAGCAGGGTCAGCCATTGGTCGAGGCTCTCCTTCGGCCGCGCGTTGAGCGCCGGGAAGGAACCGACGATGCCGGCCAGGCATTGCGCCAGCACCAGCGGCGGCTGGGAGACGATGAACATCGGCGCGCCGATCACCGGCAGGGCGAGGTTGTCTTGCAGGACTTTGGGCAGGGACATGGATACTCCTAGGCGGAATTGGGGCCGGTGGTGCGCTTGCTGCGGCCGGTCATCAGCCAGGCCGGAATCAGGGCCAGGCAGTAGACGAAGGCGATGAGCAAGAATCCTTCCTGCATCGGTTGCAGGCCATGCTGGGCGTTCAGCTGACGCTCGCGGCCTTCGAGGAACAGCGCGATCAGCGTGACGCCGAGAGCGCCGCCGAGCTGGCGAAAGAAGTTGATCGAGGCCGAGCCGGCCGCTTCGGTGCCGTAGGGCAGCAGCCGCAAGGCGCCGGCGTTCAGGCCCGGAATGATCAGGCCGAGGCCGACCCGCCCGATCGCAACCCACAGCGCCAGCAACCAGAAGCCGGTGGCGCGCGAGGAAAATCCCATCAGGATCGCCGATACGGCAAAGCAGGCCAGCCCCGCCATCGCCACCCGGTTCGAGGGAAAGCGGTCGGCCAGGCGCCCGGCCCGCAACAGCACCACGGCCAGCACGATGCCGCCCGGCACCAGCATCAGGCCGGCCTCGTAGGCCGAGAAGCCGGCGCCGATCTGGGCGAAGATCGGCGCCAGGTAGGTCGAGCCGTAAATGCCGACGCCATAGGCCAGCGCCACCATCACGGCGGCGCCGAAGCCCGCCTCGCGAAAAATGCGGAAATCCAGCAGCGGATGCAGCGTGCTGCGTTCCCAGACCACAAAGCCCAGCGCCAGCGCGATGCCCAGTGCGGTGAAGGCGGCGCCCGCCAGCGGCTGGCGGATCAGCGCCGCCAGGCCGCCGAGCAGGCTGCACAGCGCGGCCACCACCAGCAACAGACCGATCGCGTCGAAGGGGCGCTTGCGCGCCCCGGCCAGCGGCCGTCCGGCGACGACATAGCGTGGCGCCAGGGCAAGCGCCGCGATACACAGCGGCACCGTCACCAGGAACACCGCGCGCCAGCCGAAGTGATCGACCAGCAGGCCGCCCGCCACCGGCCCCACGGCGGGCGAGAGCACGATGCCGAGGCCATAGGCGCCCATCGCCCGGCCGCGCTCTTCGGGCGGGAAGACGTCGATGATGACCACCATGGCCAGCGGCTGGATCAGGCCGGCGATGCTGCCCTGGCCGACGCGGCACAGCGCCAGCAATTCGAAGCGATCGGTCAGCGTCGCCGCCACCGAGAACATGACCAGCAGCATCAGCGCACCCATGAAGGTACGGCGCACGCCGAAGCGCTGCATGGCCCAGGTGGCGAGCAGCATCGAGGCGGTGGTGGCGGCGAGGAAGCCGGTGGACAGCAGTTGCACCTGGTCGTGGCCGACATGAAAGACGCGGATTATTTCCGGCAGCGCGACATTCACCACCGTGGCTTCCATGATGGCCGAGACCGTGCCGAGCATGACGGTGAGCACGGCCCACCAGCGGTAGGCCGGACCGTGACGCCCGAACATCGCCGCCACCTCCTGCTGCCGGGCTTGGGTTTCGGCGCTCATGAATGCTGAGAAAGACGTTCCATATTCAGTATCTTGTTCCGGATAGTGGCACAGCCTTCAAAGCAGCGTCAAGCCGCCGCGGGGTCCGTCGGCATCCTCCGCAGCCCCGCAACAAGGCATAAGGAACCAGATTGATGGGAATCATTGACTTTTTTTGCGCTCACGGGAAGAATCCGCATCTCGCCATCTTTAACAGAACTTAGTTCCGCTATGCAGACTTTCAAAGAAACCACATCATGAGCGTGGAACTTCTGCTATTCACCCGCGCCAGCGTGCCGCCCGCCGCAGCGGAATAAGGCCAGCCCATGGATCTGAACTTCAGTCCCGAGGAAAGCGCCTTCCGCGCCGAAGTCCGAGCCTTCGTCAGCGAAAGACTGCCCGCGCACATCCGTGACAAGGTGATGAACGGCGTGCATCTGAATCGCGACGACCACATACTCTGGCAGCGCACCCTGCATCAGCGCGGCTGGGGCGGCCCCGGCTGGCCCAGGGAATTCGGCGGCCCCGGCTGGACGCCGACCGAGCAATACATCTTCGAGGAGGAATGCGCCGCCGCCGGTGCGCCACGCCTGATTTCCTTCGGCCTCAAGATGATCGCGCCGGTGCTGATGGCCTTCGGCACGCCGCAACAGCAGCAACGCTTCCTGCCCAGGATCATGGCCGGCGAGGAATGGTGGTGCCAGGGCTATTCCGAGCCCGGCGCCGGCTCCGACCTGGCTGCGGTCAAGACCCGCGCCGAGTTGGTAAAAAGCGGGGACGGCGACCATTACATCGTCAACGGTCAGAAGACCTGGACCACGCTGGGCCAGTACGCCGACTGGATTTTCTGCTTGGTCCGCACCGATCCCGCGGCGAAGAAGCAGAGCGGCATTTCCTTCCTGCTGATCGACATGAAGTCGCCGGGCGTCACGGTGCGGCCGATCATCACACTGGACGGCGCCCACGAGGTCAATGAAGTCTGGCTCGAAGAGGTCAAGGTACCGGCGGCGAACCTGATCGGCGAGGAAAACAAGGGCTGGACCTACGCCAAATTCCTGCTCGGCCACGAACGCACCAACATCGCCGGCATCGGCATCGCCAAGCGCGAACTGGCGCGCTTGAAGCGCATCGCGGAAGCCGAGGGGCGGCTCGACGATGCGCTGTTCGCGGCACGCGTGGCACAGGTCGAGATCGAGCTGATGGCGCTCGAAATCACCAACCTGCGCGTGCTGTCCGCCGAGCGCGCGAAGCTGGCGCCGGGCCCGGAAGCCTCGATCCTCAAGATCAAGGGCACGGAAATCCAGCAGGCCATCGCGGAACTCATGATGCAGGCCGTCGGGCCCTACGCCCTGCCCTTCGGCCAGCCGGACGTCGGCCCGGACTACGCCGCCAACCTCGGCGCCGGCTACTGCAATCTGCGCAAGCTGTCGATCTTCGGCGGCTCCAACGAAATCCAGAAAAACATCATCTCGCAGATGATCCTGGGGCTGTGAGACGCGCCAATGTTGAGCC
>JAXMJU010000311.1:0-43660 GCA_034376265.1 Sulfuritalea sp. | reverse complement strand
GCCGAAGTTCATGCATTCGGGGTATTGCCAAAATAGATGTTTGCAGGGAGGCGAGTCCCGCCTCCGAGGACCGGGCTCGTCCAACAAACGGTTCAGATCGTGGCTCGCTTCGCGATCACGATCTAACCTTATTCGTTGGGCTAGCGGGATTTTGGGCGTTTACTTGGGCTGTCGGCTGGATCGTTCGGGGCTTTATGGGGATTCCGCGAGGATCGGATCAGCGGCCATAGTTGGCGCTGGCGGGATGGGATAAGCGACAGGCCGGCTCTAATTCGGTAAAATTATCGTTGAGGCTGTAGGAAAACCCCTTTGAGAAATTGCTGAATGCCATGCCGATAATTCGACCTCTCAAAACGCTCCCTAAGGGCCGATCGCCAGTCGGGGAATGGTCAATGGACCCCCGCAATCGAGCCCAACCTACCCCTCAGGGGGTTTTTCTACATCCTCGTTAGCCATAGAAGAAATGCAGCCAAGGCAGTTTGAAACGGGTAACAAAGCGGGTAACAATTTTACTTCGGTGGTTACCCGCTCAGGATTAACAAGGGTTGGCAGGTGAAGTTCGATTCCGGCCAACGCACCAAATTTTTCAGGGCCTGCCTCCTTTTCGGTCGGCAGGCCTTGTTTCTTTATGTCCCCGGCAGGGTTGCCGGGGACGGTATCCAGCGGATAAGGGGCGCTCATGCAGATCAGGGACAGTGTGTTCATCATCACCGGCGGGGCCTCGGGCCTCGGTGCCGGTACCGGGCGGATGCTGGTGGAAGCCGGCGCCAAGGTGGTGCTGGCCGATCTGAACGAAGCGGCGGGCAATGCCCTGGCTGCCGAATTGGGCGGCAATGCGCGTTTCGTCACCACCAATGTCGCCGACGAGGCGAGCGCCCAGGCCTGCGTCGCGGCGGCCGTGGCGGCGTTCGGCGGTCTGCATGGCCTGGTCAATTGCGCCGGCATCGCGCCGGCCGAGAAGGTGCTGGGCCGCAACGGCCCGCATTCGCTCGATGTGTTCGCCAAGACCGTGACGGTCAACCTGGTCGGCAGTTTCAACATGATCCGCCTGGCTGCCGAAGCCATGAGCAAGGGCCAGCCGAATGCGGCTGGCGAACGCGGCGTGATCGTCAGTACGGCGTCGGTCGCCGCCTACGACGGCCAGATCGGGCAGGCGGCCTATGCCGCATCGAAGGGTGGCGTGGTCGGCATGACGCTGCCCATCGCGCGCGAACTGGCGCGCTTCGGCATCCGCGTCATGACCATCGCGCCGGGAATCTTCGAAACCCCGATGCTGCTGGGCATGCCGCAGGAGATTCAGGACGCCCTGGGCAAGATGGTTCCCTTCCCGCCGCGCCTGGGCAAGCCCGCCGAGTATGCAGCGCTGGTGCGCCACATCGTCGAGAACGAGATGCTCAATGGCGAGGTGATACGCCTCGACGGCGCCATCCGCATGGCGCCGAAGTGAAACCCACGGCGCCACGATTTCGCTACGAGCCCTGACGCTGTGACTGTTTCGGCCTGACCATGGCCGCTGCCGAGGCTTGTTACCACTGCGGCCTGCCGATCCCGTCGGATGCCGACTTCACGGTCGACATCGACGGCCAGCGGTGCGAAATGTGTTGCGCCGGCTGCCAGGCGGTGGCGCAGGCGATCGTCGATAACGGACTCGCCGACTACTACCGGCATCGCGACGCGATGCCGGAAAGCCCGCGCGAGGCGCTGCCGCAGGTGCTGGCCGAGTTCGGCCTGTTCGATCATCCCGATGTGCAGAAGAACTTCGTGCGTCGGGCCGAGGGCGCCGCGGGCGAACACGAGCAGGAGGCGGCGCTGATTCTCGAAGGCATCACCTGCGCTGCCTGCGTCTGGCTCAACGAATCGCATGTGCGCCGCCAGCCCGGCGTCACCGCCATCGACATCAACTACACCACGCGCCGCGCGCGGGTACGCTGGGACGAACGCGTCACCAAACTTTCGGCCATCCTCGAAGCCGTTGCCGCCATCGGTTATCGCGCCCATCCCTACGATATCGGGCGCGCCGAGGAACTGGCGCAGAAGGAACGCAAGGCGGCGCTGTGGCGGCTGTTCGTCGCCGGCTTCGGCATGATGCAGGTGATGATGTACGCCGTGCCGGTGTATCTGGCCGATGGCGACATGACGCCGGACATCGAGCAGCTGATGCGCTGGGCCAGCCTGATCCTGACGCTGCCGGTGATCCTGTATTCGGCGGCGCCTTTCTTCATGAGCGCCTGGCGCGATCTGAAGCTGCGTCGCGTCGGCATGGACGTGCCGGTGGCGCTCGGCGTCGGTGCAGCCTTCGCGGCCAGCGTGTGGGCCACGCTGATCGCGGCGGGCGAGGTGTATTTCGATTCGGTCACCATGTTCGTCTTCTTCCTGCTCACCGGTCGCTATCTGGAAATGATGGCGCGGCAGAAGGCCGCGCGCAGCGTCGAGACCCTGGCGCGCGCGATTCCGGCCTTCGCCACCCGTTTGCCCGGGTGGCCGCTGTCCACCGCGGATATCGCGGGCGACCGCGTCGCCGTGGCCGAACTGCATGCCGGCGATACGGTGCAGATCAAGCCCGGCGAGACGGTCCCGGCCGATGGTTTCGTGCTCGACGGGGAGAGCGCGACGGACGAATCCCTGCTGACCGGCGAGAGCCTGCCGGTGCCAAAGCGGGCGGGCGACGCGCTGATCGGTGGCAGCGTGAATACCGCCAGTCCCCTGGTGATGCGCGTCGAGCGTGTCGGCGAGGCGACGCGCGTGGCGGCGATTCAGCGCCTGATGGAACGCGCCGCGGCGGAAAAGCCGCGCCTGGTGGAAATGGCCGACCGCGTCGCCGGGCGCTTCATTGTCGTCCTGCTGTTGCTGGCGGTGGGAACCGCGCTGGCCTGGTGGTGGATCGATGCCTCGCGCGCCTTGTGGGTCTTTGTCGCTGTGCTGGTGGTGAGTTGCCCCTGCGCATTGTCCCTGGCGACGCCGGCGGCGCTGACCGTGGCCACCGGCGCCCTGGCGGCGCGCGGCGTCCTGGTGACGCGCGGCCATGCGGTCGAGGCACTGGCGCGGGCCGATCGCTTTATATTCGACAAGACCGGCACCTTGACCGTGGGGCGCATGGCGCTGGTCGAAACGATCCCGATTCAGGCCGATGCCGGGCGCGCACTGGCGCTGGCGGCTGCGCTCGAACGCGGTTCGGAACATCCGATCGCGAAGGCACTGGCGGCGGGTGCGGCCGCTGCGGCGACAGGCGCGCCAATAGAGGTCGATGGACTGCGCGCGACCACCGGCGCCGGGGTCGAGGGCATGATTGCGGGTGACGCGTGGCGACTGGGAAGTCCCGAGTTCGTCGCCGGCTTGCATGGCCGCGAAGTGCCGACCGCGGTTCAGGCCATAGTTGGCGCTGGCGACACGGTGATCGCGCTGGGCAATGCGTCGGGTTGGCAGGCCTTTTTCCGCCTCAGCGACGGTCTGCGCCCCGAGGCGTCCGCCATGGTGGCAAAACTTTCCGCGGCGGGCATCAGGCTGTCCATCTTCAGTGGTGATGCGCCGGCCGCCGCAGCACGCATTGGCTCCCTGCTGGGCATTGCGGATGCGCGCGGCGGGCTCTCGCCGGAGGACAAGCACGCGGCGCTCAAGGCGCTGCAGGATGCCGGCGAGACGGTCGCCATGGTCGGCGATGGAGTCAATGACGCCCCCGTGCTGGCACAGGCGCAGGTGTCGATCGCGATGGGCGGCGGCGCCGACCTGGCACGGGCCAACGCCGATATCGTGCTGCTCGGCAATGACCTCCAGGCGTTGCCGCAAGGGCTGGCGCTGGCGCGGCGCAGCCTGCGCATCGTCAAACAAAATCTGGTGTGGGCCTTCGCCTATAATTTCTTGGCAATCCCGCTGGCCATGGCCGGCTGGGTGACACCCTGGATGGCCGGCATCGGCATGTCGGCCAGTTCGCTGCTGGTGGTGCTCAATGCCTTGCGTTTGCAGCGGGAGCAATGACTCGAATGGATATCCTGTATCTGCTGATTCCGCTTTCCCTGGTGCTGGTCTTTGTGATTGCAGCGGTGTTCTGGTGGTCGTTGAAGAGCGGCCAGTTCGAGGATCTCGAAGGGCCCGGCTACCGCATCCTGATGGACGACGACAAGGCCGATCCTGCGCAAGGCGAGGTTTCTGCAGAGGCCAACGCCGGAGAAAAACGTAATGGCCGTAGCACTAAAGTGCAAACCGTTGACTCAGATCAAGGTGCGGGTGTTCGCAAGTAACCATACTCCGTGTGGGTTTTATGGTGACGGCTTCGCGCTGTTGCCCAAAGGCTCTCTGTTGGGGTTGGGGGTGCGCGTTGCGCACCCTTTTTTTTTCACCCCGACCACCCCACCGAGGACGGCAAAGTCAGCGGATATACTTCGATTTGCGCCGAGCCGGGAAACCTCGGGCGATCAATTCCAGACTAATCTTATGGCATATTGTGGCTCATGATCCTATCCCGCACCAGCCAATACGCCATCCAGGCGCTGATCTATATCGCGACCCAGCCGCGGGGGGTTCCCATCCTCAACCGCACGGTGGCGCAACATCTCAACGTGCCGCCGGCGTATTTGGCGAAGATCATGCAGAATTTGAGCCGGGGCACCCTGCTCCAGTCCTTCCGCGGTCGGCAGGGCGGATTCTGCTTGCGCGACGGCTGTGAAAACACGGACCTGATGCAAATCCTCACTCTGGTCGAAGGCCCGGGATTGACCGAGAACTGCGTCATCGGACTTAAAATATGCAGCGACGAAACCGCCTGCCCCATGCATGAACAATGGAAGCCGATCAAGACCAGGATTGTCGACCTGTTGCACCAGCAAACGCTGGAAATGCTTGCGATGGCCGTAAAAAGCGGGAAATACAGGCTGACCGAGTTGCCCGACGCCGCCTTTGCAATGCCGCAGACGGCGGTCAGCCGTCTGTCGGGCGGGGAGTGATTGTGTCCAGCCCGAAGGCTTCTGCAGCCTGCACTTCTACGCAAGCAGCGTGCGAGCCGATCACTTGCAACAATTGCGGGATCTATCAGCTCTGCCTGCCCTTGGGCCTCAATCAGGCCGACCTGTCGCTGCTGGACAGCATCGTCAAGCGCAAGGAAGTATATAAACGCGGTCAGGTGCTGTTTCGGCCCGGCGAGCGATTCGATTATCTGTATGCGATTCGCAGCGGTTCGGTGAAGACCTATGTCAGCACTGACGACGGCCGGGTGCAGATTACCGGCTTTCATATCGCCGGCGAGCTGCTGGGTCTGAGTGCGCTGGCGTCGCGTCAGTACAGTTCGGAGGCCAAAGCGCTGGAAACCATATCCGTCTGCAAGGTCGAAATAAGTCGCCTGGACGAAATCGCCCAGCAAATTCCCTCGATCCAGTACCAGATGCTGAGAATCATGAGCGGGCAGATCCGGCACGACGAGGAGTTGATGCTGCTGCTTGGCAAACGCAGCGCCGAAGAGCGCCTCGCCGAGTATTTGATTGGTCTTTCCAGGCGGTTTGCCAGTCGGAACTACTCTGGCACGCAATTCCGCTTGAGCATGTCTCGCCTGGATATCGGTAACTATCTCGGCATAGCCGAAGAGACAGTCTGTCGAATCCTCGGTCGATTCCAGGAAGACGGACTCATCACCGCTGATCGCCGGCAGGTTTGCCTGAAAGATCTCAAACGGCTTGGCGCGCTGGCCCACTTGACGGTCGCCGTCTAGCGCATCCGCCACCGGTCCAGACCGGATCTTGGTTCGGTTGTTACAGGCGTATTGCTTAAGCGCTAAGGTTGACCTGCGTCACCTTCTCAATGGCTTCTCCGAGCAGCGAGGTTGACGTCGGTCAGTGAACCGCCCCACGTCTATTGATATGCTATAAAAAGATAACAGTATCTTTATATCTTTAGATTAGGAGCTAGCCATGGAAACCCTATTTACTTGGTCGGATGACCTCAGCGTCGGCATCCAGGAGATTGACGAGCAGCATAAGGAGTTGGTTAATCTACTGAACAACCTGCATGAAGCGGTAGTCGCCCATCATGGATCAACCGCGTGCAGCGAAATTCTGAATCAGCTGGCTGAATACACGCGGGTGCATTTCATTGTCGAAGAAAGCCTGATGCGGATTCTTCACTACCCTGAGTTCGAGCAGCACAAGGCCGAGCACGAAGCATTGGTCGCGCAGGTCGTGGCTCTGCAACAGAAGCTGGCTGCGGGGCAGGCCACCATCACCTTCGAGCTGCTGCATTTTCTCAAGGTCTGGCTGACCAAGCATATCGCCGGTAGCGACCGTCGCTATGCCGGTTTCTTCCTCGAAAAAGGCATGTCGCCTGACTGGTCGCATCATGTGGAACAGACGATGCAGAAGAAATGGTCATGGAAGTTCTGGTGAGGCGAATGCTATGCCCGCCGGTGCAGGCCGTCGGCGTCGCCGTTTTCCATAATCGAAGCGCCGCGTGGTTTCTGCCCACGGGGCGTGGCGACAGCAAGTACGCCCATATACCCATAAACCATGTTGATATAATTGTTATTGTTGTTTAAGTTGGATATATTTTGACCTGTATCAAACTACTCTAATATTTCGCGTGTAATCTGCCGAAAATTCGGATACTGCATCGCATCAAATGCAGCATCGTGACTGATTTCTTTTTGTTAATGTGAGGTGAATCCATCATGCAATCGCAAGCGACTTACAACTACAAAGTCGTGCGCCAGTTCGCTGTGATGACCGTAATCTGGGGCATCGTCGGCATGCTGGTCGGCGTCATCATTGCGGCCCAATTGGTCTGGCCGGAGTTGAATGTGCACGAGTGGTTGAGCTACGGCCGCCTGCGCCCGTTGCACACCAATGCCGTCATTTTTGCTTTTGGCGGCTGCGCACTGTTTGCCACGTCGTATTTTGCAGTGCAGCGAACCAGCCATGCCCCGCTGTTTGCGCCGGGGCTGGCGGCGTTTACGTTCTGGGGTTGGCAACTGGTCATCGTGCTTGCCGCCGTTTCCCTGCCGTTGGGGATGACCTCCGGCAAGGAATATGCGGAACTCGAATGGCCGATCGACATCCTGATCACTTTGGTCTGGGTGTCCTACGCCGTGGTGTTCTTCGGAACCATCGCGAAGCGCACGGTCTCGCACATCTATGTCGCGAACTGGTTCTTCGGCGGATTCATTCTGACTGTTGCGGTGCTGCACCTGGTGAATAGCGCCGCGATTCCAGTGACGCTGTTCAAGTCCTACTCCGCCTACGCGGGGGTACAGGATGCGATGGTGCAATGGTGGTACGGCCACAACGCGGTGGGCTTCTTCCTTACCGCAGGCTTCCTCGGCATGATGTACTACTTCGTGCCCAAGCAAGCCGGGCGACCGGTGTACTCCTACCGCCTGTCGGTGGTGCACTTCTGGGCGCTGATCTTCACCTACATGTGGGCGGGCCCTCACCACCTGCATTACACGGCCCTGCCCGACTGGACCCAGAGCGTCGGCATGATCTTTTCGCTGATTCTGCTGGCACCTTCCTGGGGCGGCATGATCAACGGCATCATGACCCTGTCGGGCGCCTGGCACAAACTGCGCGACGACCCGATCCTGAAGTTCATGATCACCTCGCTGTCCTTCTACGGCATGTCGACCTTCGAAGGCCCGATGATGTCGATCAAGACGGTCATTGCGCTGTCGCACTATACCTACTGGACCGTGGGCCAAGTGCATTCCGGCGCGCTGGGCTGGGTGGCGATGATCTCCATCGGGTCGATCTACTACCTGCTGCCGCGCCTGTTCGGCAAGCCCGAGATGGCCTCGAAGAAACTGATCGAAGTGCACTTCTGGGTGGCCACCATCGGCGTCGTGCTGTACATCGCCTCGATGTGGATCGCCGGCGTGATGCAGGGCCTGATGTGGCGCGCAACGAACGTGGATGGCACGCTGACCTACTCCTTCGTCGAGTCGGTCAAGGCGACCTACCCCTTCTGGACCATACGTCTGCTGGGCGGCCTGCTGTTCCTCTCCGGCATGCTGATCATGGCCTACAACATGTTCCTGACCATGGCTGGTGGCAAGGCGGTAAATGCGCCGGTACTCGCACCCGCAGCGGCCCACTAAGCCTGATTGCACAGATTAAGGAGCTATAAATCATGTTGACGCATGACAAAATTGAACGGAACGTGGGGCTGCTGATCGTCCTTACCATCCTCACGGTGAGCGTGGGTGGCCTGCTCGAAATCGTTCCGCTGTTCTTCCAGAAATCCACCACCACGCCGACCAACGAACTGGTCAAGCCCTACAGTCCCGTGCGCCTGTCGGGACGCGACATCTACATTCGCGAAGGCTGCTACAACTGCCACTCGCAGATGATTCGTCCGTTCCGCGCGGAGACCGAGCGCTATGGCCATTATTCGGTGGCCGGCGAGTTTGTCTATGACCATCCGTTCCAGTGGGGCTCCAAGCGCACCGGTCCGGACCTGGCCCGAGTCGGCGGCCGCTATTCGGACCAGTGGCATCGCACTCATCTGTTGAACCCTCGCGATGTCGTGCCCGAGTCGAACATGCCGGCCTATTCATGGCTGGATCGTCCGCTCAAGGACGATGCCATCGAGGCCAAGATGAAGGCGTTGCGCGTCGTCGGTGTTCCCTATACCGATGCCGAAATCGCTGGCGCAAAAAAGGCCATCGAGGGCGTGACCGAACTCGACGCATTGATCGCTTACCTGCAAGGCATGGGCACCGCGCTCAAGCAAACAAGGTAAGCAAATGGACATCAACGACCTGCGGTCCCTCTTCACGGTGCTGGCGTTCATCGCCTTTATCGGCATCGTGTGGTGGGCGTATTCGGATCGGCGCAAGAAGACGTACGACGAGGCGGCAATGCTGCCGCTCGACGACGACAGCCCGTTCGTACCACAGGTTCCGGAGAATCAGGAAAGGAAATCATCATGAGTGATTTTGTCAGCGGCTTCTGGAATATCTATGTAGTGAGCATCGTGCTCGTCAGCGTCATCGGTTGTGGCGTCTTCCTCTGGTCGCAAAGTACCGCCACACATGTGGAAGGCGCGACAACCGGTCACGTCTGGGATGAGGATTTGCAGGAGTTCAGCAACCCGCTGCCCAGTTGGTGGCGCTGGCTGTTCTACATCACCATCGTCTTCTCGCTGTTCTATCTGGCGATGTATCCGGGCCTCGGCACTTATCAGGGCCAGTTCAAATGGTCTTCCGCCGGTCAGTATGACGGTGAAATGAAGAAGGCCGACGAGCAGTACGGGCCGATCTTCAAGAAGTTCCAGAGTCAGGATGTCCAAGCCGTTGCGGTCAACAGCGAGGCAAAGGAAATGGGCCAGCGTCTGTTTCTGACCTACTGTTCGCAGTGTCACGGTTCGGATGCCAAGGGCGCTCGCGGCTTCCCCAATCTGGCCGACGGCGACTGGCTGTTTGGCGGTACGCCGGAGCAGATCAAGGAGTCGATCACCAAGGGGCGCGACGCCATGATGCCGGTCAAAGGCGTCAAGCCGGATCTGAACGGTGACCAGATCAAGGACCTTGCCAGTTACGTGCGCTCCCTGTCTGGGCTGGCTTCCGACTCGATTCGCGCCCAGCGTGGCAAGGAACTGTTTGCTCCCGCTTGCGCCGCGTGCCATGGCCCCGATGGCAAGGGCATGGTCGGCGTGGCACCGAACCTGACGGACAAGGTCTGGCTCTACGGCAGTTCCGAGGAAACCATCACCGAGACGATCACCAAGGGCCGCACCAATCGCATGCCGGCCTTCGGCGAATTTCTCGGCGATGCCAAGGTGCATTTGCTGACCGCCTATGTCTATGGACTTGGCGGTGGCGTCAGAGGTGCTGCCCCGGCTCCTGCGCCGGCCGCTCCCGCCAAAGCGATGCCGGCGGAAAGGAAGTAACTTAGCTAAAATCCCCGGTGTCGGTTTCATCGACACCGGGGATTTTTCGCTCAGCTTCATCAGAATATCGTAATACGATAATCATGGTCTCAGTCACCACCAAACAGTTGCCGGATGGCAAGCCGAGCTTCGTCGAGGAAAGCCTCTACGCAGTTCACAAGAAGGTGCACCCGCGCGCGGTCAGCGGAACCTTCGCCTCTTGGCGCTGGGCTTTGGTCTGGATTACCCAGTTGGTGTACTACGGCTTGTGCTGGCTGCCCTGGAATGGACGACAGGCAGTGTTGTTCAATCTGGTCGAGCGCAAGTTCTACATTTTCGGCCTGGTCTTCTGGCCGCAGGATGTGATTTTTCTTTCCGTCCTGCTGATCATTTCAGCCTATTCGCTGTTCCTGTTTACCGCGGTGGGCGGGCGCCTGTGGTGCGGCTATGCCTGTCCGCAAACCGTGTACACGGAAATATTCACTTGGATCGAGCAGAAAATCGAGGGCGAGCGCAACGCGCGAATCAAGCTCGACTCGGCACCCATGAGCGCACGCAAGCTATGGCTGCGCAGCGCCAAGTACGCTTCCTGGGCGCTTCTGGCGTTGTGGACCGGCTTTACCTTCGTCGGCTATTTCACCCCGATCAGTTCCCTCTGGGACGCGGTATGGAGTTTTTCTCTGGGTCCGTGGGAAACCTTCTGGATGTTTTTCTATGGTGCTTTCACCTACTTGTTTGCCGGCCACATGCGCGAACAGGTCTGCAAGCATATGTGTCCCTATGCCCGCTTTCAGGGCGTCATGTTCGATCCCGACACGCTGACCATTACCTACGATACCGAACGTGGTGAACCGCGCGGTGCGCGCAGAAAAGGGCTTGATCCACGATCGATCGCCAAGGGCGAGTGCGTCGATTGCGGCATCTGCGTGCAGGTCTGCCCCACGGGCATCGACATCCGCGATGGCCTGCAATACGAATGCATCGGCTGTGCGGCGTGCATCGATGCCTGCGATCAGGTGATGGAAAAAATGGATTATCCGAAGGGCCTGATCCGCTATTCCACCGAACATGCGATCGAGGCGCATTGGGGCTGGAAAGAGATCCTCGGTCATGTGGTGCGGCCACGAGTACTGATTTACTCGGCGATTCTCGGCGCAATCTGCGTGGCCTTTGTCTGGGGTATCGCGACCAAGGCGAGCTTGCGCGTGGATGTCATTCGCGACCGCGTAACGCTGGCGCGCGAGGTGGAGGGCGGTCTGGTCGAGAATATCTATCGACTCCATGTGATCAACGTTTCCGAAACCCCGCACCGCTATACGATCAGCGTAACCGGGTTGGCCGGTATCGATCTGGTCGGCGATCGCATCGTCGAAGTCCCGGCCGCTGCGGCCAGAACGCTTACCGTCCAGGTGCGGGTGCCGCCGGAGTCCGGCAGGAAGGGCTCGAACCAAATCTTCTTCGACGTCAAGTCGCTGGCCGACGAGAAGGTGGCGGTGCACGAAAAGGCCAGTTTCCTGCAACCATGAGGGAAAAGAACATGCATATCGCCGCCGCACGCCCCTGGTACCGCGAACCCTGGCCATGGATCCTGGCTGCGGGGCCGTTTATCGTTGTTGTTGCCGGGATTTACACGGCATGGCTTGCCGTCAAGAGCAACGACGGATTGGTTACCGATGACTATTACAGGAAAGGCCTTGCCGCTAACCAGACCATCGCGCGCAGCGAACAGGCCGCCAGGATCGGCTTGGTCGCCGGTGTTCGCGTCACCGCCGACACTCTGTCGGTGCGGCTCCAGGCAAGCGATAAGGGCTTTGTTCTGCCGCCGACCCTGGCCGTGACAATTTCGCATCCAACCCGAGCTGGTCTGGATCAGTCGCGCGTGCTGGTGCGCGATGGCGAGGTCTATTCCGGCGAAGTGCGCCTGCCGGCCGCCGGGCATTGGTTGGTGTTGCTTGAGGACGAGCGCAAAATTTGGCGACTGATGGGGAACATGGTTCTTCCCGCCAACGGCGAAACCCTAATTGGCAGTTCCGCGACAGCGGCAACGCCGGCGGATATTCGACACTAATTCTGTTCATTGCAGGGAGGCAGCATTATGGAAGCCTGGAAACTCTTGCTCGGTAGTGACATTGGCTTGCTCAGTCTGTTTACGATAGGCTTCGTCATAGTTATGGCGTTCTTCATGATTGGTTTTTATAAGAAGAAAGCAGAGGAGGACGCGCGTAACGCAAAGTAGGCGGTTTCCCCAAACCGAAGGAGAGCAAAATGCTGAGGATCTTATGGGTGCTATGGCCCTCGTTTGTCGTCGCCGGAATCGCCGAGGGCATTTTCTTTACCATAGTCGACCCCCAGGAGCTATATCTCTTCGGACAACCGGTGGAGTTCTCGAAAATTGCAACTTATTCGATAGGCTTCTTCGGCTTCTGGGCGGTTTGTGCTGCGTCCAGTATGATGACCTGTCTCTTGCAAATCAGCGCCAGGGAGATCAACAAGGGCATTGGTGCCCACGGTGGCACCAAAGGCCTGTCGTGAGATAGGGTCCCCGCAAAGGCTGCCGGGAAGCTTGATGCACAGCCTTACTTTCTCGCCGGACCCACACCTATAGGGGCCGGAGCAAGATTGACGATGCGGGTGAACAAATCGCGACACTCGTGATCGGCGTCGGCGTCGAAGCGCGGGTCGCCGTTTTCACTGAAAGCCGCGCCGATTTCCACCCAGTCTTCCGTTGTGAGATGTTCTTTGGCCAGGGGAATCAGTGTGCTTTCCTCAACAGCCATGTGCCTCACAATCTCATCGGCAAATGTTTCCACCGCTGCCGAAAACTTCTCGAGTCCGCCAGGAGATCCGGCCTCGAAATGGCCGAGCGCGAGTTCCAGGCCGCGAATGTGTCCAGCACCATCGAAGTGCTGCTGTTCCAGATGCGCAATCACTTCGTCCGCCTCATGGGTGCGCTCGCGCAGCCTGGCAAACAGGTAGGCGTTCTCCTTGGGGTGGTGCAGCTTCTCGGGAAACTCTTCAAGATAAAAAATCATCGCCCACAGCAGTCTGAAGTCAGGCACCGCCTGCCGCTCGCGCATTTCGCGGATTAGATATCGCAGTCCATGCACTACGGCCGCCAGCGACCGGTGCTCGTCGCGGATGATCGCCAGAGCCGAGTTCAGCATGATTTTCGCCTTGTTGGCTAACGATCAACGATAGACCAACACCGGGATCTTCGAGTGCGTCAATACCTTCTGCGTTTCCGACCCGAGCAGGAGTCCGCTGATGCCGCGTCGTCCGTGCGATGCCATGAAAATCAGGTCCGCGCCTGCGTCCTCGGCCGCGGCGATGATCGCCTCATAGGGAATGTCGCTGACGGAACTGATCGAAGCGCAGCTAACACCCTCGGCTTTGGCGGCTGCCTCGTGACCGGCCAGAATCTCCTTGGCCTGCTGTTCCGCCATTTCCGCGAACTTGTCCGGCGTTGTTGGGTCGATCAGGGCACCTTCACCATAGAAAGCTACCGGGTAATCGGGCTTGGCGAAGAAGAAGGTGACCCTCGCCCCGGTCTCCTTGGCAAAGGCGATCGCACGTTTCGCTGTGTCGGATGACAACTGCGATCCATCGGATGGAACGAGTATGTGCTTGAACATGGAATGTGATCCTCAGTGTTTAAACCATCGTAGCGTACTAAAGAACGGCAGCGTTGATCAAGATCAATAGCAACCTGAACTATACGCGCTCGGCATCGGGCAGAATAGCATCAGAGTGGCTGCGGGAGCTTGCGCGGCCCTTGTGAAGTGGAGGGAATGGTCATGAGCACGATGAAACAGCCCAAAACGCCGGCAACTCCCCAGGCCGCGTGGCGCGCAGTCAATCAGGCAGTTGAGGCCAAGATCGATCCGATCGGGATCGCAACTCCCCTGATACACGCACAACTGGCATGGTTGTCCCACCCGCAGGAAATGTCCGAGGCTTTGGCGGGATTCGCAAGTAAATTGTGGGAGTTGCAGACGCATTCCTGGCACCGGGCACTGGGTATGCCGAGCAAGGACGTCGTGTCGCCGAATCCCGACGATACGCGTTTCTCCGATCCGATCTGGAGCAACTCGGCAAGCTGGGATATCGTCAAGGAGTGGTACCTGATGATCACCCGCCAGGTACAGGACATGCTCTATGACACGCCCGGCCTGTCGAGTCGCGACCGCCGCAGAGCGGCGTTCTGGTGGCGCAAGTGGCTCAACGCCGCAGCACCCACAAATTTTTTGGCGACCAACCCGGCAGCTATGCAAAAAGCCATGGAGACGCGCGGCGAAAGTCTGCTGAAGGGATTCAACAATTTTCTGACGGATTTTCAGGCGGGTGATATCCAGATGGCGCGACCGACGGATTTCGTGGTCGGCAAGGATCTGGCAAGCACGCCCGGCAAGGTCGTGTTCCGCAATCATCTGCTGGAGGTTCTGCATTACACGCCGACGCTGGACAAGGTCTTCGAAACGCCTGTCGTCATCGTTACGCCGTGGATAAACAAATACTATATTCTCGACCTCAATCCCAGGAAGAGCATGGTGAAGTTCTTGGTCGACCAGGGATTCGACGTCTATATCACCAGCTGGAAAAATCCGACGGCAGGCATGCGCGATGTGACGTTCGATGACTACCTGATCGACGGCATCGGGCAGATCGTCGAAACGGCGCGCGGCATTTCCGGCGCGGCCAAGGTGCATGCCGTCGGCTACTGCATAGGCGGCGCTGCATTGGCCAGTTGGATGGCTTGGGCCAACGCGCGTTACGAGAAGCAGGACGTGCCGGTAGCCACCGCCACGCTGCTGACCACGCTGGCGGATTATCACAAGCCGGGCGATATCGAGGTGTTTCTCGACGAAAGCAGCATCAAGTGGCTGGAAAAGTCCATGGCGGAAAAAGGCTATCTCGACGGCAAGGAAATGGCATCCGCGTTTCGTCTGTTGCGGTCGAACAGTCTGGTCTGGCATTACGTGGTGCGTGGCTACCTGTTCGGTGAGACCCCGCCGCCTTTCGATGTGCTGTTCTGGAACATGGATGCGACCCGCATGCCGGCGGCGATGCACAGTTGGTACTTGCGCAACTTCTATCTGGAGAATCTGTTGATAAAGAAGGATGGGTTGCACCTGGCCGGCGAGAGCATCGATCTCGGGCGGATCTCGCAGCCGCTCTATGCCGTATCGGCCGAGGATGATCACATCGCGCCATGGCGGCAGACCTTCCGCATCAACAACTTCGTTGCCGGTCCGCGCCGCTACGTGCTGTCGAGTTCGGGTCATATTCTCGGCATCGTGAATCCGGTGGTGAATCCGCCAAAGCGCGATTACCGGGTGGAATCGGTTGAAAGGCACGATACGCCGGACGACTGGTACGAGCGGGCGGAACGCCATCATGGCAGTTGGTGGGGGGACTGGATGGCCTGGCTCAAGCCACAGTCGGGCCGCCTGGTGGCGGCTCCGGCTGTCGCGACACAGAAGTTTCCGGCACTGGCAGATGCACCCGGGAGTTATGTAATCGAGCCTTGAACCGCGCTCCGAGCACGCGGTGTTCAGATGCGGAGCTTGGTGGGCCGAGTATCCCGAATTTTTCTCTGGGTATTGAAATCCTGAATGTGCTCTTGATGGCGGTCAATGTCTCACGCTAGGGCAACACCCAGAATCTGTCTCAGTTCATTCGGAGTTTGCCACCATGTCGATTACTGATCCGCTTTTCCAGCATCACAAACATTGCGACAAGATATTTGCTGACGCGGAGGATGCCTGCGCGAACGGCGATTGGGCGGCTGGCGAGCAGGCCTTCACGCTCCTGCGCGACCAGCTCGAAACGCATTTCGCAGGCGAAGAAGAGCTTTTGTTCCCTGCCTTTGAGGAAGCGACCGGAATGACTTCCGGCCCGACCGAAGTCATGCGCGGCGAACATCGCCAGATGCGCGATCTTCTGGCGCAGATGCAGGACGCCGTGGCTTCCCAAGACGGCGATGCCTTCGGCGGAGCTGCCGAGACTCTGCTAATTCTTATGCAGCAGCACAACATGAAGGAGGAGAACATCCTGTATCCGATGTGCGACAACGCCCTGGGTACGTCTGACGTCGGTGCTTCGCTGGTAGAGCGTTTGAAGGCGTCATGACTACGGTAATCGATGGCCGCGAACTGCAGCCTCCAGAGCCAATGGAGCGCACTCTGGAGGCTCTGGACCAGCTCGCCGAGGGCGACGATGTGCTGCTTCTCCTGTATTGCCAGCCGCACCCGCTGTTCAACATCCTGAGAAACAGCGGCTATGCCTGGAGCGAGGAAGTTCAGCCCGACGGAACGCGCGAGATCCGGATTCGCAAAGCTCCGGGCTGAGCGCCGCTGATCGAATGCACGCCAGCCTTTCTTTCGATCAGGCACCTCCCATATCGGTGCCCTATCGCTTCTTCATAGCGGCGCCGTGGTTCGGCGTGATGGCCGGTCTTCTGCTGGCGCTGTCGGGCGGCGAAGCCTTGGCCTCGCGGTGGACGCCGGAGGCATTGGCGCTGACGCATCTGGTCGGCGTCGGCTTCATGCTCCAGGCGATGTGTGGGGCACTGTTCCAGTTCATTCCGGTTGCCGTCGGCGGCAATGTCTGGCGCCCGAAACTGGTCGCCAATACCGTGCAACCGATGCTGCTGTTGGCCACGCTCCTGTTGGTCACAGGTTTGCTGTTCAGCCGTCCGGTGTTTCTATCGTTCGCGGTTCCCCTGTTCCTGCTGTCACTGGGGGGCTTCGTTCTGGTGGTCGCGCTGGCGCTGTGGCAGACACCCGCAACTGGAATGACCTTATGGTCGATGCGCATGGCGATCGGGGCGCTGGCGGTTACCGTGTTGCTCGGTTCGCTGCTCGCGGAGGCGCTGGCGCATGGCCTCGCACTGCCGATCATCGATCTGACGAATGTGCATCTGGCATGGGGCCTCGGCGCCTGGGCGCTGATGTTGCTGGCGGGTGTGTCCTACCATGTGGTGCCGATGTTCCAACTGACGAGGCCCTATCCGCTGTGGTTCACCCATTGGTTTGGGCCTGTCCTGCTGCTCTTGGTAATCGCCTGGTCATCACGGCTGCTGCTCGACGACGCGCGGTGGACGCCGGCGATTGCGCTACCCCTGCTGTCCATCCTGTCCGTCTATGCGGGCATGACCCTGTGGCTGCAGTACACACGCCGTAGGAAAGTCCATGACGCGACGTCGATGTATTTTCGTGTGGCGATGCTGGCGATGCTGGTCTTCGCCGTTTCCGGCGCGGTGTTTCTGTCGTACCCGGAATTCGGTAACGATCCGCGCGCAGCTGTTTGGCTGGGAGTGCTGGCTTTCGCCGGAGTCTTCATTTCCGCCATCACCGGCATGATGTACAAGATCGCGCCTTTCCTCAACTGGCTGCACCTGCAGCGGCTGGGCGCCCCAATGAACGCCGTGCCCAACATGAAGAAGATGATTCCGGCCGAGGCCATGACCGGCCAGTTGCGCCTGCATGTGCTCGCGGTACTGTTGCTGCTGGCCGCGGTCTGGCAACCGGGCTTGGCCCGCCTGGCCGGCATAGCCTTCGCGGCCTCATGCGCCTGGCTGGGCTGGAATCTGATCGGAGCAGCCGGGCGTTACCGGAGCTTCAGAGATCAAATTCGCGAAGTCGTGTTACGTCGTTGATGGTGATTTGCTTGCCGCTTACGTTGATCAAACCGTTGCTTGAGAGATCGTGAAAAATTCGCGAAAGAGTTTCCGGAGTCAGATTCAGCCGCGAGGCGATCACCTGTTTCGAGGTCGGCAGCGAAATGTCGAAGGAACCCTGGCCGGATTCACTCTGCGGACACTGTTGCAACAGATAGCCGACCACGCGCTGCGCGGAGGAACGCAGGGAATAGGTTTCGACGTCCTGCACCAGCGAATGCAGTCGCATCGAGAGCCCCGCCAGCATGCGGCGGGCGAACAGCGGGTCGTTTTCCAGGAGTTCGAATACCGGACCGCTGGCGATGTGGAGCAGCAGGCTGTCCACCAGGCCCTCGGCAAATACCGGGCAGGGTCGATTAAGGAACATGATCGCTTCGCCAAAGCTCTGGCGCGGCCCCACGATCTGCATCACCTTTTCGTTGCCTTGCGACGAAGGGAAGGCCAGTTTGATCTGGCCGAACACGACCACAAAAAATCCCTTTGCCGGGTCGCCTTTCTGGAACAGCATTTCACCTTTGGCGAGTCGACGCTCGCGACACGCAGTTTCGAGCGCGGCAATCTGTTCCGGGGCAAGCTCCTGGAACAGCGGCAGGCGGGAAAGTATCTGGGGGATGTCGAGCTTAGTTTCGTGCATGGTTTCGTGCGTGGTTTCGTGCAAAGGAATACTCTTCGTTTATCAATAGAACCATACCACGCATCGCCCCGGTGTCGACGATCATGATGCGCTGGCCGGTATTCATCGCCGCACCGCACCGTGCGATGTTCCTCTCGGGAACGGTGCAGGCCTTGGCTGTAATGGCGTTCTGGTCGCTGGATGTCGGTGCGCATTATGCCGGACTCTGGCCGGCCCCGGCGTGGCCGTTGTTGGCCCTTTTCCCTGCCTATCTTCTGCACGCGATGCTGACCGCCTGCGGCGTGTTTCCCCTGTTCATCTTTGGTTTCATCCTGACCGCCGGACCGCGCTGGCAGGGCGGCGGCGATTTGCCGCAGCGGGATTTCGTCCCGGCTTTCCTGCTGCTGGCCAGCGGTTGGCTGTTGGTCTGGGCGGCCTTGATGCTGCCGGGATTGCTGGTGGTTGGCTTGGCATTGGCGCTGGGCGGCTGGATCGCGGTGGCCTTGACGCTGACGCGGATCGCCCGCTGGCGGACGACGGAACGCGAACATATTGTCTATGTTGCGCTCGCCGCATGGCTCGGCGCGGGTGGGCTGGCGGCTTTTCTGGTGTTTGCCGCAGGTGGCGCGATCGTTTGGGCGCGCCTGGGAATTTCGCTGCTTGTCTGGGGATTCCTGTTGCCGGTTTTCCTCACCGTGGCGCACCGCATGCTGCCTTTCTTCACCAGTGCGATGGTGCGGCCTTATGTACTGCACCGTCCGGCGTGGGCACTGCGTGTCCTGCTGGGGGCCAGCGTGGCGCACGGCGCCCTGTCCATGCTCGATCGACCGCAATGGCTTTGGCTGGCAGACCTGCCGGCGATGCTTGCCGCGGGTCGCTTGAGCTGGCTCTGGTGGAACCGCGCGGCGATCGACAACCGGATGCTGGCCGTCCTGCACGTCGCCTTCGCCTGGGTGGCCCCGGCATTCGCCTTGTTTGCGTTGCAGAGCCTGCGGTGGACCACGATGCCCGGCCTGCTCGGACAGGCTCCGCTGCATGCGCTGACTTTGGGCTTCTTTGCCTCGATGCTGATTGGCATGGCTTCGCGGGTAACGCTGGGCCATTCCGGCCAGGCGATAGCGGCCGACAAGGCGATGTGGGGCGCGTTCCGCATGATGCAGGGGGCGGCGATATTGCGCGTCGCCAGTGAACTGCCGGCACTGCCCGGCGCGCAGGTCCTGATGTGGTTGTCGTCTGCGCTCTGGCTCGGAGCTTTCGCGATCTGGGCTGGGCACTATGCGCCGGCTTTCTGGCGCCCGCGTTCCGACGGCAGATCGGGCTAGCAATCATGTACATCCTGGTAAAATACGTACATGTCATTAGCGTGGTGCTGAGTCTGACCGGCTTTTTTTTGCGCGGCGTATTGATGATTCGCGATTCGCCGCTGCTGGCCGTGCGCTGGGTCAAGGTCTTGCCCCATATCAACGACACGCTGCTGCTGGTCGCTGCGCTGACCCTGGCGGCAATGTCCGGCCAGTATCCGTTCGTGGTCGACTGGGTCACGGCGAAGGTGCTGGGCGTGATCACCTACATAATCCTCGGCATCCTGGCGCTGCGGGAGGCGAGCACGCGACGGATGCGCATCATTTGTTGGCTGGCCTCGATGGCGGTTTTTGGCTGGATCGTCTCGGTGGCGCTGACGCGCCAGCCGCTGGGCTTTCTGGCGGCAATGGCCTAGCCGAGGCGACCGTCGGCCGGCGTCAGCAGGGTCTTGAGGCGAGGAATGTCCAGAATCCGGATGTGCTTTTGTTGCACCGAAATCAGGCCTTCGTCCTGAAAGCGGGAAAAGGCGCGGCTCACGGTTTCAAGCTTGAGGCCAAGATAGGAGCCGATTTCCTCGCGCGTCATGCGCAGATGGAACTCGGCCGGCGAGTAGCCGCGAGCGTTGAAGCGCTGCGAAAGATTCAGCAGGAAGGCCGCCAGGCGTTCCTCCGCGCGCATTGTTCCAAGCAGCATCATGACGCCGTGGTCGCGCACGATCTCGCGACTCATGACCTTGTGCAGGTGATGCTGCAGTGAGTGAATTTCGCTGGAAAGCATTTCCAGTTCGGTGAACGGGATCAGGCAGACCTCGCTGTCTTCCAGGGCCACGGCATTGCAGCTGTGCACCTCGGTGCTGATGCCGTCCATGCCGAGAATCTCGCCGGCCATCTGGAAGCCCGTCACCTGGTCGCGGCCGTCTTCGGTCAGTACGTCGGTCTTGAAGAATCCGGCCTTGACCGCAAAAATCGATTCGAAAGGCTCACCGGCGCGGTATAGGTGCTGGCCACGCTTCAACTTGCGGCCACCGCCGATCAGATTGTCGAGGCGAGCCATGTCGTCGTCCGAAAGGCCGAACGGCAAACACAATTCGCGCAGGTTGCACTGCGAACAGGCGACCTTGAGCCCTGGGGTGATGAGCGGGACTACATTCTGTTTGACGTTTGCATGCACGCTTGTCGCGCTACCCGTTTAGGGGTATCCCTTTGATATTTATCAATGCAACTTATTCGCGATTGCGGCATCGTATAGACTTGCATGGATGTGCCACCCTTGCCTCAATCTCGTACCGTTAGCCAATGGATTATCAGGAACTCATTTTTGACCCGGAAGTCATTCGGCGTTTCGACGTAAATGGCCCGCGATATACCTCGTATCCGACTGCCGACCGTTTCGTCGAGGCCTTTGGCGCGGACGATTACGTGCGCTGGCTGGGCAAGAGAACGGTGGGTGGCATAGGTCGACCTTTATCATTATACGTCCACATCCCCTTCTGCAACACCATCTGCTACTACTGCGCCTGCAACAAGATCATTACCAAGGACCACGGGCGTTCCGCCAAGTACATCAAATACTTGGGCAAGGAAATTGCCATGCAGGAGGTTGCCCTGGAAGGCAGTCGCGACGTGGTCCAGCTGCATTTCGGCGGCGGCACGCCGACCTTCCTCAGCAACGACGAAATGCGCCGGCTGATGGATATCATCCGCAAGCATTTCCGCCTGCTGCCCGGCGGCGAATACTCGATCGAAGTCGACCCGCGCAAGGTCGATCGCGAAACCGTGAAGTTGCTCGGCGAATTGGGCTTCAACCGCATGAGCGTCGGCGTCCAGGATTTTTCGCCCGAAGTTCAGGTCGCCGTGAATCGCGTGCAAAGTCTCGAAGAAACCAAGCTGGTCATCGATTCGGCGCGCGAGTTCGGTTTCAAGGGCATCTCGGTCGACCTGATCTACGGCCTGCCCAAGCAGAACGTGATCAGCTTCAACCATACGCTGGACGAGGTTCTCAAGCTCGATCCGGACCGCCTGTCGATCTACAACTATGCGCACCTGCCGAGCCTGGCTAAGCCGCAGCGGCGCATCAACGAAGCCGATCTGCCGTCGCCCGATGCGCGCCTGCAGATTCTGCAGCTGGCGATCCGCCGCCTGACTGAAGCGGGATACGTTTTCATCGGCATGGACCACTTCGCCAAGCCGAACGACGAACTTGCCGTGGCCCAGCGTCAGGGCCGGCTACATCGCAATTTCCAGGGTTACTCGACCCATGCCGAAGCCGACCTGATGGCCTTCGGCGTGTCCGCCATCGGTAAGGTCGGGCCGAGTTATTGCCAGAACGTGCGCACGCTCGACGAGTATTACGACAGCCTCGATCAGGGCGTGCTGCCGATTTTCCGCGGCATCGAGCTCAACGCCGACGATCTCTTGCGCCGCAGCATCATCCAGGCGCTGATGTGCCACTTCGAGCTTTCGATCGAATCCATCGAAATCGCCCACCTGATCGACTTCAAGTCGTATTTCGCGGAAGAATTGGCGGATCTGCGCGAAATGGAAAAGGGCGGCCTGCTGACCATCGACGAGCAGTGGATCAGCGTCCAGCCGCGCGGCCGCCTGCTGGTGCGCGGCATCGCCATGGCTTTCGACCGCTATCTGCGCACCGACCGCGAACGCGTTCGCTATTCCAAAGTCATTTGATCGGGCGCAGTGCCTGACAGCGGTTTTCTCGCAGTCTTTCTGATCGGCCTGTTGGGCGGGGTGCACTGCGCCGGCATGTGCGGCGGCATAGTCTCCGCGCTCACCCTGCAAATGCCGGGCAAGCCGGGCGCTGCGGGTCCGGCGTGGACCATCCACCTCGCCTACAACCTCGGCCGCATCGGCAGCTATGCCATTGCCGGCGCCTTGATGGGTGCACTGGGAAGCCTCGGTCTGCTGCTCAACAACGCCTTGCCGGTGCAACTGACGCTGTATATCGCCGCCAACCTGATGATGATCGCGCTCGGCCTTTATCTGACCGGCATCACGGGCGCGCTGGCCTTCACCGAACGTGCCGGGCAGTGGCTGTGGCGCCGGGTGCAGCCGGCGACCAAGCGCTTCCTGCCGGTGCGCGGTCCGGCGCAGGCGTTTCCGCTCGGCCTGCTCTGGGGTTGGCTGCCCTGCGGCCTGGTCTATAGCGTGCTGGCGATGGCCCTGCTGACCGGCAGCGCATTGCGCGGCGCGGCGACGCTGCTGGCCTTCGGCCTTGGCACCCTGCCCAATCTGATGCTCGCCGGTCTCTTGCTGACGCGCTTTCGCAGCGTGATCCAGGGACGCGCGCTGCGACTCGGATCAGGCCTGCTGGTGCTGGGCTTCGGCGTGTATGGACTGATCAATGCGGCGAGCCTGGGCGGCAAGCTGTGGCAGGGGGTGGTCGGTCAGGTTTGAAGAGTTGGCGCTGGCGCTGCGGCGACGATGCCTCGTCTCAGGGCGTCAGCGCCATACGGATAATCGGGCAAGGCATTTCCTGACCGCCGCATTCGCATTCGTGGACCAGGTGGCGCAAGGCGTCGGCGACTTTGGCAAGCTGCGCGATGCGGGTCTCGATGCTGCGGATCTTCTCGCTGGCCAGGCTGCGGGCAAGATGGTGGTCGCGCGTGTCGTTGAGCGTCATCAGTTCGGCGATTTCCTCCAGCGTGAAGCCGACGCCCTGGGCGCGTTTGATGAAGTTCAGCCGTTCCAGGTGCAGCGTGTCGTAGCGGCGATAGCCGGACACGGCGGGCGGTTCGGCGAGCAGTCCGCGGCGCTGGTAGTAGCGCACGGTCTCGACGCCGACGCCTGCACTTTTCGCCAGTTTGCCGATCGTCAAAGTCTGTTCCGAGATTTTCATTGCAAACTCCTTGACTCCGTACCAAGGTACGGAGTTTAGACTTGCGCTTGTGAAACTTCCAGCCGCCTTTGCGGCCGGTTTAGGGAGACGGGGATGAACGCAGCCATTGACAAAGAAATCCAGGCGCTCGAACTGCCCCTGGCGGGCATGACCTGCGCCGCCTGCGCCATGCGCATCGAGAAGCAGCTGAACAAGCTGCCGGGGGTCGAAGCGACGGTTAACTTCGCGACGGAACGGGCCACCGTGCGCTACGCGATGGCCGACACCACGGCGGCGAAGCTGGTCGAGACCATCCGCAAGACGGGCTTCGAGGTGCCGCCGGCGATGGTCGAACTGGCCATCGGCGGCATGACTTGCGCAGCCTGCGCGGAGCGCATCGAGAAGCAGTTGAACAAGCTGCCGGGGGTCGAGGCGACGGTGAATTTCGCCAGCGAAAAAGCCCATGTGCGCTATGTGCCGGGCCTGGCCGATGCCGGGCGGCTGGTGGCGGCGGTGCTCAAGACCGGTTACACGGCGACCGTCTCCGACAGCGATACGCGGGCCGAGGAAAAGGCGCGCAAGCTTGCCGTGTATCGGGAGGAACTGCGCCGCTTCTGGATTTCCGCGGTGCTGACTTTGCCGCTGGTGGCGCAGATGGTATTCATGTTCGGTTCCGGCGTTCATGACGACGTGCTGCCGCGCTGGCTGCAGCTGCTGCTGGCCACACCCGTGCAGTTCTGGATCGGCTGGCGCTTCTACGTCGGCGGCTTCAACGCCATACGCGGCGGTGCCGGCAACATGGATGTGCTGGTCGCCCTGGGCACGACCATGGCCTGGGCCTACAGCCTGGTCGTCACGGTGTGGAACCTGCATCACCAGCACGTCTATTTCGAGGCTTCGGCGACGGTCATCACGCTGGTGCTGCTGGGCAAGATTCTCGAAGCGCGGGCCAAGGCCAAGACCTCGGCCGCGATCGAGGCGCTGGCGAAACTGCAGCCGCAGACCGCGCGCATAGAACGTGGTGGCGAACTGGTCGATGTGGCGGTGGCGACGCTGATTCCGGGCGATGTCTTCGTCGTTCGTTCCGGCGAAGCGATGCCGGTCGATGGCGAGGTGATCGAAGGCGCATCCGCGGCCAACGAAGCCATGCTGACCGGCGAGAGTTTGCCGGTGACCAAAGCCGCGGGCGACAAGGTTTTCGCCGCGACCATCAACGGCGACGGCCTGCTGCGCTGCCGCGCCACGGGTGTCGGCAGCCACACGCTGCTGGCCGGGATCATCCGTCTGGTGGAAGAGGCGCAGGGCTCGAAGGCCCCGGTGCAGCGCCTGGCCGACAGGGTGTCGGCGATCTTCGTCCCGGTGGTGGTGGCGATTGCGCTGCTGACCTTCGTCGGCTGGTGGGCGCTGGCCGGCGACTTCACCCAGGCGCTGGTGAATGCGGTGGCGGTGCTGGTGATCGCCTGTCCCTGCGCGCTGGGGCTGGCGACGCCGACCGCGATCATGGTCGGCACCGGCCAGGGCGCCCGGGCCGGTGTGCTGATCCGCAATGCCGTGGCGCTGGAGATGGCAGAGAAGCTCAAGGTGCTGGTGGTGGACAAGACCGGCACGCTGACAGAGGGACGGCCGGTGGTGACCGATCTGGTGAAAGTCGGTGCTGATGAAACAACTGCGCTACAAGGCGGTCGAGCAAAAGACGCTCTCCTCGCCGTAGCGGATGGCGACACGGCGGCATTGCTGCAACTTGCCGCCAGCCTGGAACAGGGTTCGACGCATCCGCTCGCCGCTGCCATCGTGGCGCGGGCGAAAGCAGACAGCTTGTTGCTGGCGACGCCGCAAAACGTCGTGACGACGGCGGGCAGAGGCCTGCAGGGCGAAGTCGATGGCCGTCGCGTGCGGCTTGGCTCAGTGACATGGATGAAGGAGCAGGGCTGGTCGGCGCCCGAAGCGGATGCCTTGGCACAAGCCGGCCGCAGCGTCGTCGCGGTGGTGGCCGACGATGTCCTGCTCGGTTTCATCGGTATCGCCGATCCGCTGCGCGCCACGTCGCGTGCCGCGGTGGCGCGCCTGAATCGGCTCGGCATCGAGGTGGTGATGCTGACCGGCGACAATGCCGGCACGGCCAGGGCCGTCGCGCAGGAGGCCGGCATCGTGCACTTCGAGGCCGAGGTATTGCCCTGCGACAAGGCGGCGATGGTGAACAAGCTCAAGGGCGCCGGCCGCCTGGTCGGCATGGCCGGCGACGGTATCAACGACGCGCCGGCTCTCGCCGCGGCCGATGTCAGCTTCGCCATGGCGGCCGGCTCCGACGTCGCGATGCAGGCGGCGGACATCACCCTGATGCGCGATGACCTCGCCGGCGTGGCCGACGCGATTTCACTGTCACGGGCGACGCTGGCGAAGATCCGGCAGAATCTCTTCTTCGCCTTCATCTACAACGTGCTCGGCATCCCGCTGGCGGCGCTGGGCATGTTGAATCCGGTCATCGCCGGTGCGGCGATGGCGGCAAGTTCGGTGTCGGTGGTGAGCAATTCCCTGCTCTTGCGCAAGTGGCAATCAAACAAGGACTGACGATATGGAAACGACGACAATCAAGGTGGATGGCATGTCGTGCGGCGGCTGCGTGAAAAGCGTGACCGGCGTGCTGACGGCGCTCGACGGCGTGGCGAAGGCCGAGGTCTCGCTGGAGCAGAAGCAGGCCGTGGTCGAGTTCGACGCGGCGAAAGTCAGCCGCGCGCAACTCGCGCAGGCTATCGAAGACGCCGGCTTCGATGCCGGCTGAACAGGCTTGGCTTAAGCCGGAATCGGCCGATAGGCCGGATTGTCGATCAGCTTCACGGCGTTGATGATGGCTTCGATCACCTGCGGACGCGAGAAACCCTCGCGCCAGGCCAGCGCCACGCGGCGCGACGGCGCCGGCGCTTCAAAGGGAATGGCCACCACCAGCCCGTTTTTGTAGATCCCGCGCAGCGAGCCGGCGGGCAGCACGGAAACCCCGTAACCCGAGGCCACCATGCAGCGCACGGTCTCGATCGAATGGCCTTCGTGCAGCGAGCCTTCGGCATGGCTGATGTCTGGGCAGGCATCGAGCACCTGCTCGCGAAAGCAGTTGCCGGCCTTCAGCACCAGCACCTCCTCGCCGCGCACCTCGTGGCTGGCGATCTTCTTGCGCCTGGCCCAGCGGTGGCCCTTGGGCACGATCACCTCGAAGGCTTCGTCATACAGCGGCTGCACCTGCAGTCCCTTGACATCGAACGGCAGGGCAATGATGGCGGCATCCACCGTGCCGTACTTGAGACTGTCGGTGAGCAGCGCGGTCATGCTTTCCTCGATGTAGAAGCGGGTGTTCGGCGCGGTCTTGCGCATCGCGCCGATCAGTTCCGGCAGCAGGTAGGGGCCGATGGTGTGGATCACGCCGAGGCGGAAATCGCCCGCCAGCGGGTCCTTGCCGGACTGGGCGACGAGTTCGATGCGGCGCGCCTCGTCGAGCGTCTTGCGTGCCTGCGCCACCACCTGCCAGCCGATGTCGGTCAGCGCGACGTGACTCTTGCCGCGCTCGATCAGGGTGACGCCGAGTTCGGCCTCGAGGTTCTGCAAGGCCACGCTCAAGGTCGGCTGGCTGATGTGGCAACGCTCGGCCGCCCGACTGAAGGAACCCTCGTCGGCGAAGGCCACCAGATAACGCAAAGTTGAAAGTTTCATGTCTCTACCTATAGTCCGTTTCTATATGCTTGATAGCAAAAAACTAATTATAAATCATTGAGTTAGGTCAACACCCCTGATTTTAGTATGGATATCTTTCGTGGCCATGGATTTCAGTTTTTTTAATCATCATCAGGAGCCTAACCATGAAAGTACGCATCATCGTCGCCTCGCTGCTGGCCTTCGGCGCAACGGCCTACGCCCAGTCCAACGAACCCATCCAGCCGCTCAAGCCGCCGGCGCAGATCAACCTCGGCATGGTCGAGCTGGGCAAGAAACTCTACTTCGATCCGCGCCTGTCGAAGTCCGGCTTCATTTCCTGCAACTCCTGCCACAACCTGTCGATGGGCGGCACCGACAACATCCCGACCTCGATCGGCGACAAGTGGCAACAGGGCCCGATCAATGCGCCGACGGTGTTGAATTCCAGCCTCAACGTCGCCCAGTTCTGGGACGGCCGCGCCGCCGACCTCAAGGCCCAGGCCGGCGGCCCGATCGCCAATCCCGGCGAGATGGCCTTCACCCACACGCTCGCGCTGGGGGTGCTGGAATCCATCCCGGCTTACGTGCGCGAGTTCAAGCAGGTCTTCGGCAAAAACAAGATCAGCATCGAGGAAGTCACGCTCGCCATCGCCGAGTTCGAGAAAACCCTGGTGACGCCGAACTCGCGCTTCGACCAATGGCTGCTGGGCAAGGCCGACGCGCTGAACGGTGACGAGAAAGCGGGCTACAAGCTGTTCAAGGACAGCGGCTGCGTCGGCTGCCACAACGGGCCGGCGGTCGGCGGTGCTTCGTTCCAGAAGATGGGCGTGGTCGCCACCTACAAGGCCAACAGCCCGGCTGAGGGCCGCAGCGCGGTCACCGGCAAGGACGTCGATCGCTTCAACTTCAAGGTGCCGACCCTGCGCAACGTGGAAATGACCTATCCCTACTTTCATGATGGCGCGGCCAATACCCTGACCGAAGCCGTCGAGGTCATGGGCCGCATTCAGCTCGGCAAGAAGTTCACTGCCGATGAAAACGGCAAGGTCGTCGCTTTCCTGAAAACGCTGACTGGTGACCAGCCGAACTTCGGGCTGCCGATCCTGCCGCCGTCCTCGGACAAGACGCCGCGCCCGACGCCGTTCGGCAAATAATCCCGGCGCAGCGAAACAAAAGGGCGCCTCGATGCATGGGGCGCCCTTGCTCGTTTCGGGCGCCGTAGCGCCAGCGCCAACTCTCGCATTGCGCCCGGGCGGCAGGTCATCCCAAGCTCGTATCGAGCACCATCATCAGCGCGAAGCCGGCCATCAGGCCCAGCGTCGCCGGGGTCTGGTGGCCGTTGCGGTGGGTCTCGGGGATCACTTCGTGCGAGACGACGAAGATCATCGCGCTGGCGGGACGGCGGCGAAGCTGCCGCCGTCCCGCGGTGGCTTGCTTGCGTCGGCGTCGCGGGCCGCGCAATCCCCAAGGCATCTCCGCAGGAATCAGGCGAGGTCGAAGCGATCGAGGTTCATCACCTTGTTCCAGGCCGCCACGAAGTCGCGCACGAATTTTTCCTTCGCATCGTCCTGCGCATAGACCTCGGCCAGTGCTCTCAGCTGCGAGTTCGAACCGAACACCAGGTCGACCCGCGTCGCGGTCCACTTCAGGGCGCCTGTTTTGCGGTCACGGCCCTCGAACACTTCCCCGGCTTCCGAGGTCGGTGCCCACACCGTGCCCATGTCGAGCACATTGGCGAAGAAGTCGTTACTCAGCACACCGGGCCGCGCGGTGAATACGCCGTGGGTGGACTGGCCGACGTTGGCGTTGAGCGCGCGCAGGCCGCCAATCAGCACCGTCATCTCGGGCGCGGTCAGCGTCAGCAGTTGCGCCTTGTCGAGCAGCCGCTCCTCGGCCGGTACACCAGCCACTTTGAGGTAGTTGCGGAAGCCGTCGGCGACGGGTTCGAGCACCGTGAATGAAACGACGTCGGTCTGTTCCTGCGACGCATCGGTACGGCCCGGCATGAAGGGCACCTCGACGGCGAGGCCGGTGGCCTTGGCGGCCGCTTCTACGGCGGCGCAGCCGCCCAGCACGATCAGGTCGGCCAGTGAGACCTTTTTGTTGAATGCCTTCTGCACGCCTTCGAGCGCGGCCAGCACCCTGGTGAGCTGCGCGGGCTGGTTGACTTCCCAGTCCTTCTGGGGTGCCAAGCGAATGCGCGCGCCGTTGGCGCCGCCGCGCTTGTCCGAGCCGCGGAAGGTGGCGGCCGAAGCCCAGGCGGTAGCGACCAGTTCGGCGACCGACAGGCCTGTGGCGAGGATCTTCGCCTTCAGGTCGGCGATGTCCTTCGCACCGATCAGCGGCTGGTCGGCGGCGGGCACCGGGTCCTGCCAGACCAGTACTTCGGCCGGCACTTCGGGGCCGAGGTAGCGCGAGCGAGGCCCCAGGTCGCGGTGGGTGAGCTTGAACCAGGCGCGGGCGAAGGCGTCGGCGAAGGCCTGCGGATCCTTGTGGAAGCGGCGCGAGATCGGGCCGTAGATCGGGTCTATGCGCAGTGCGAGGTCGGCCGTGGTCATGATGGTCGTGACCTTCTGCGCCGGGTCGTGCGCGGCCGGCGCGAGGTCCTTGTCGGCCACGTTCGCCGGCACCCACTGCCAGGCGCCCGACGGGCTCTTGACCAGGTTCCAGTCGTAGCCGAACAGCATGTCGAAATAACCGTTGTCCCACTGGGTGGGATTCGGCGTCCAGGCGCCCTCGATGCCGCTGCTGGTGGTGTCGCCGCCGCAGCCGGAGCCCAAGGTATTCTTCCATCCGAGGCCCATCTGTTCGAGCGGCGCGGCTTCGGGCGCGGCGCCGACCAGCTTCGCATCGCCCGCGCCGTGGCACTTGCCGAAGGTGTGGCCGCCCGCGACCAGTGCCACGGTTTCCTCGTCGTCCATCGCCATGCGGCGGAAGGTCTCGCGGATGTCGCGGCCGGAGGCGAGCGCGTCGGGTTGGCCGTTCGGCCCTTCGGGGTTCACGTAGATCAGGCCCATCTGCACGGCGGCCAGCGGGTTCTCGAGTTCGCGCTCGCCGCCGTCTTTGCCTTCATGGCGCTTGTCGCCCAGCCACTCGGCTTCGCCGCCCCAATAGACGTCCTCTTCGGGTTCCCAGATGTCATCACGGCCGCCGCCGAAGCCGAAGGTCTTGAAGCCCATCGATTCCAGCGCCACGTTGCCGGCGAGGATGATCAGGTCGGCCCAGGAGATCCGGTTGCCGTATTTCTGCTTGACCGGCCAGAGCAGGCGGCGCGCCTTGTCGAGGTTGACGTTGTCGGGCCAGCTATTGAGCGGTGCGAAGCGCTGGTTGCCGTGGCCGGCGCCGCCGCGTCCGTCGGCGATGCGGTAGGTGCCGGCGCTGTGCCAGGCCATGCGGATGAACAGGCCGCCGTAGTGGCCCCAGTCGGCCGGCCACCAGTCCTGCGAGTCGGTCATCAGCGCGGTGAGGTCCTTTTTCACCGCCGCCAGGTCGAGCTTCTTGAACTCGTCGGCATAGTTGAATTTCTCGCCCAGGGGGTTCGATTTCGAGGAATGCTGGTGCAGGATCTTGAGATTCAGCTGGTTCGGCCACCAGTCGGCGTTCGATTGGGCGGCGGCAGTGGTGCGCGCTCCGTGTTGCGCGGCCGGGTTGGCCGAATAGGGACACTTGCTTTCCGTACTCATGGCTTGTTCTCCTTATTCTTCAAGCAGGCTACGCAGCATCCAGGCCGTTTTCTCATGCACCTCGATGCGCTGGGTCAGCAGATCGGCGCTGGGCTGGTCGTTGGCTTTTTCCACCAGCGGGAACAGCTTGCGCGCGGTGCGTGCCGTGGCTTCCTGCGCGGCGACGAGGTGGCGCACCATGTCGAGCGCCTTCGGCTGGCCTTCGACTTCCTTGATCGTCGCCAGCTTGACGAACTCCTTGTAGGTGCCGGGGGCGGCATGGCCCAGGGCGCGGATGCGTTCGGCGATCAGGTCGAGTGCGTTCCACTGCTCGGTGTATTGGCCCATGAACATCAGGTGCAGGGTGTTGAACATCGGCCCGGTGACGTTCCAGTGGAAGTTGTGCGTCATCAGGTAGAGCGTGTAGCTGTCGGCGAGCAGGCCGGAAAGGCCTTGCGCGATGGCGGCGCGGTCCTTGTCGGAAATGCCGATGTCGAGCTTGGCGACCTTGCCGGACTTGGCGGGCTTGTTCGTTTTCATGGTGAAACCTCCTTCGCTGTGAAATGTCGGACGAATAACACAAACAGGTTACCCTGTCGTCGCTCAGGCGGGCTGACCCAGATCAAGGCGCAACGCGGTGGCTGTCGCCGGCGCCGGACTGCGGATCAGGTGATCGAAGGCGCTCAAGCTGGCCTTGGCGCCGTCGCCCATGGCGATGATGATCTGCTTGTAGGGCGAGGTTGTCGCGTCGCCGGCGGCGAACACACCCGGCATCGAGGTCTGGCCGCGCGCATCGATCTCGATCTCGCCGCGGGGCGAGAGATTGACGGCGCCCTTCAACCAGTCGGTGTTCGGCAGCAAGCCGATCTGGACGAAGATGCCTTCGAGCTCGACGCGTTGCGTGGCGCCGCTGATGCGATCCTGATAGACGATGCCATTGACCTTCTCGCCGTCGCCGGTAACCTCGGTGGTCAGCGCGCTGGTGACGATCGTGACATTGGGCAGGCTGCCGAGCTTGGCCTGCAGCACGGCATCGGCGCGCAGCCGGCTGTCGAATTCGAGCAGTGTGACATGGCTGACGATGCCGGCGAGATCGATCGCGGCCTCGACGCCCGAGTTGCCGCCGCCGATCACCGCGACCCGCTTGCCGCGGAACAAGGGCCCGTCGCAGTGCGGGCAGAAGCAGACGCCTTTTGCCTTGTATTCCTTCTCGCCGGGCACGTTCATTTCTCGCCAGCGGGCGCCGGTGGCGAGGATCACGCTCTTCGCCTTCAGCGTGGCGCCGTTGGCCAGCCTGACCTGGGCGAGGCCATCGTCGCCGGCCGGAATCAGGGCTTCGGCGCGCTGCAGATTCATGATGTCGACTTCGTATTCCTTGACGTGCTGCTCCAGCGCCATGGCGAGCTTGGGGCCTTCGGTACGCTGCACCGAAATGAAGTTCTCGATGCCGAGGGTATCGAGCACCTGGCCGCCGAAACGCTCGGCCACCACGCCGGTGCGAATGCCCTTGCGTGCGGCGTAGATTGCCGCCGCCGATCCGGCCGGGCCGCCACCGACGACGAGCATGTCGTAGGCGTCTTTGGCGTTGAGCTTTTCGGCATCGCGCGCCGCGGCGCCGGTGTCGACCTTGGCCAGGATTTCCTCGATCGTCATGCGGCCCTGGCCGAAGGGCTCGCCGTTGAGCAGCACGGTTGGGACGGCCATGATCTGGCGCGTGTTGACCTCGTCCTGGAACAGCGCGCCGTCGATCATCACGCTCTCGACGCCGGGGTTCAACACGGCCATCAGGTTGAGCGCCTGCACCACGTCCGGGCAGTTGTGGCAGGACAGCGAGATGTAAGTCTCGAAACGGAAGTTTCCACTGAGTCCCTTGATCTGCTCGATCACTGCGGCGTCGACCTTGGGCGGGTGGCCGCCCGATTGCAGCAGGGCCAGCACCAGCGAGGTGAATTCGTGACCCATCGGGATGCCGGCGAAGCGGATGCGGCCCGGCTCGCCGGCACGGCCGATGGAGAACGACGGCTTGCGCGCGTCGGCGCCGCCATCGTTGTCTTGGCGCACGCTGACCAGCGGCGACAGGGTGCCGATGTCCTGCAGCAATTCGCGCATTTCGGTCGACTTGGCGCTATCGTCGAGCGAGGCGACGAGTTCGATCGGGGCCTGGAGCTTTTCGAGGTAGGCGGAAAGCTGGGTCTTGATGGCGGTGTCGAGCATGATTTTCTCCTTGGTCGGGATTGCACTGACAAGCACGCGGAACTTGTGGCTCGGCGCTGCTTGGCGCTGCAATCCCGCCCCCTTGGTTCGACGGGGGCGGGTTGAAAGGCGCGGGTTTAGATCTTGCCGACCAGATCGAGCGACGGCGCCAGGGTGGCTTCGCCTTCCTTCCACTTGGCCGGGCAGACTTCGCCCGGGTGGCTGGCGACGTACTGGGCCGCCTGCACCTTGCGCAGCAATTCGGTCGCGTCGCGGCCGATGCCGCCGGCGTTGATCTCGATGATCTGGATCTTGCCCGCCGGGTCCATGACGAAGGTGCCGCGCTCGGCCAGGCCGGCTGCCTCGATCATCACGCCGAAATTGCGGGTGATGGCGCCGGTCGGGTCGCCGATCATCGGGTACTTGATCTTGCCGATGGTCTCGGAGGTGTCGTGCCAGGCCTTGTGCGTGAAGTGGGTGTCGGTCGAAACGGCGTAGATCTCGACGCCGAGCGACTTGAAGGTGGCGTAGTGGTCGGCCAGGTCGCCCAGTTCGGTCGGGCAGACGAAGGTGAAGTCGGCCGGGTAGAAGAACACCACCGACCACTTGCCTTTGAGATCCTCATTGGTGACGGGGACGAACTTGCCGTTATGGAAGGCGGTGGCCTTGAAGGGAAGGATTTCGGTGTTGATCAGGCTTGCGTTCATGAGATTTCTCCTTGGGTGGTTGAGTGATGCGATGGAGAGAATCTTAAGCAAGCAGGGTCAATTGCTCAATTGAATTGTTGTTATCAGGTGGATAGGGAGTGGCTATGGCCATGCCGTGCCCGGTTGGGCGTATGGCTGCATGCTGCAAGAGTTGGCGCTGGCGACACGGCGCCTGGTATCGGGCACGGCGCCCATGCTCGGGTGCGTATTCCTTGGCGTGCCTGGAGCGTTCGAAACTCCCGCGATCCCGCGCAAGATCGCGGCGCTCGTTTGGCCTTCCGGACTGCTCAGGCTTGACGCAGGCTGTCTCTTTCGCTTGCCGCGTTTTCCAGCCGTGCGATGGGTGCAGGAGAAATACTGACCTGCCCGGCCGACATGCGCGCCAGCGCCACGGCGAAGCCGGAAACGCTGGCGCCCCTGAACAACAGACAGGGCTTGCCGCTGCGCTTGCAATGGCGCTTCAGCTGGTGGTAGGCGGCGTGATTGATGCAATCGGTGGGACACATCACCGCATCGGCGCCGGCGATCATGTCGGGCAGGCGCGACAGTGCTTCCTCCTGGCCGCCATCGTGGTGCACCAAGCGGATGCCGATGCGCTGCGCCAGGGCGCGGTACTGCGCGACCAGCGCGGTGCGGCCGCCGACGCAAAGCACGCTGCGCGCTGCGCCGGCTGCGGCCGGCGCGGGGGCGCAGGCGGCCGCGCATTCGCCGCTGCAGGGCTCTTCGGCGAGCAGCATGCGTTCCATGGCATCGCGTTCGGCGGCCATCTGGTCGCGTTCCGCCGCGAGGCGGGCGGCGGTTGCGCGGCTGGCGGCGAGCGTTGTTTCGAGGTCCCGCAGGCGGTGCGCTTCGGCGCGAAGTTGCTCGTTGGCGCACTCGACGCCGGCGAGGCGGTGGCCCATGTCGACCAGCACACTGCCTTGCTCGAACTGCGCCAGGCGGGCACGCAGGACGGCCGCCTGCTGTTCGGCCTTGCCGCTGCGCGCCAGCGTCGCCGCGAGTTCGTCGACCTGGCGCAGCAGCCTGGCTTCCCGCTGCTCCGCTGTGCGCCGCTCGGCGAGTAGGCAGCGGCGCTGTTCCGCGTTTTCCTGTTCGAGAAAGGCCAGGCGGCGGGCATCGGTGGCCTTGCCGGCGCCGACCTGGTGCGACAGCATGTGGATGTCGGCATAGACGAGGTGGCGCGTGTCGGCGCTGGTGTGCTTGTGGGTCAGGGTCGCCCACATCGGCGCGGCGACCTCGCCGCGGGGCAGGGATTCGCGCCACATCTTGCGCACTTCGTCATCGCTGCGCGCGGCATTGAACTGCCTTAGCGCCATCGCGTACTTGCGTTCCAAATGCTTTTGCAGCGCTTCGGCAAACCCGTTGCGATGGATCGAAAGGCCCACCGCCTCGGCGTGCAGGGCGAATTCATCGCCCGGATCGGCGGCGAATTCAAAGCGCTTGGCGAAGCGCGCCAGTTCCTCCAACGTGACGCAGGTACCGATCACCGGGCAATGGTATTTTTCTTCCAGGTCCCACAGCTTGAGGCGGTGCGGCGGCGCCAGCGCAAGAGTTGGCGCTGGCAGCACGGCGGTGTCGCCGGCGGTTGCGGCGAACAGGCCGGAAACCAGGTCGGCTTTCATGCGACGTGATCCGCGTGATCCAGCAGCCGCTCGCACATCTGCTCGCACAGGCTGCGGGTGTCGCCATCGAGCGTCGCCGAGGCGGCCAGGCGCTCCAGCAGATCGACGGCCTGGCGGGCCGACCGCGCGCAGCCGGTCAGGTCATGGCGCATGACCAGGGTCAGGGCCCCGGCATAGAGATCGTGGCTTTGCATGGTGCAGTCTCCAGTTGAACAGTAGGTGTTCCTGGCTGGCTGCCTCGGGCGGATGCTGCGGCACAGATCCCATGGGTGGCTGGCGACTCGGCTTACGAAGCAAATGATAATCATTCGCAATTGCAAAGTAAAGCAGTTTCGAGTGAAACGATTGATTTCGATGCTTCCTTGATTTCGGCGCTTCCGACGCAGGAGTCGGCGCTGGCGCTACGGCGAGCCTGCTGCCCCGGCAGACCGCCGGCGCAGCAGGACTTGCATCAGAAGCGGGTGCTCACCGTCAGGCGGGCGTTGCGCGGCGCGCCCGGGCTGATGTTGTTGTCGTTGTGCGCGGTCGCGTAGTACTTCTTGTCGAACAGGTTTTCAACGTTCAGCGCCAGCCGCGTCTTGCCGTCGGCGAAGGCGTAGTAGATCGCGCCGTCGGCACGGGTGTAGGCCGGCAGCTTGACCGTGTTGTTGGTCGAGGTATAGACCTCGGACTGATAGCTCACGCCGATCCCCGCGCTCCAGCCGCCGCCGAGGCCGAACTTGTTCCACAGCGACAAGCTGTCCTGCGGCACCAGGCCGACGCGGCGACCGGCGGGAATCGTGGTGCCTTTGACGATGCGGCCGTCGAGGTTGGCGTAGCCGGCGTAGATATCCCAGTTCTTCGTCACTTCGCCTTGCAGGCCGAGCTCGACGCCGTCGGTGCGCTGCTGTCCGGCGAGGATCAGCAGGGCCGGATTGTTCGGATCGACTACCTTGACGTCGTTGCGGTCGGTGCGGAACACGGCGCCGGAGAGCGTCAGTTTCGGCAGCAGGTCCCAGTGCACGCCGGCCTCATAGTTCTTGGCGGTTTCCGGCGCTAGTTGCGCCGTATTGGTGGCCAGGCTCAGTTGCTCGGCGGAGGGCAGGAAGGCCGAGCTGTAGCTGAGGTACCAGGTGGTGTTCGCGGTCGGCGACCAGGTCAGGCCCAGGCGTGGGCTGAACTCGCTGTCGGTGCGCGCCAGGTCGGTGGCGGCGACCAGGGTGCGGCGGTCGTCGAAGCTGGTCTTGAAATGGTCGTAGCGCAGGCCGGCCAGCAGCTTCCATTCCTTGTTCAGGGCGATCTGGTCCTGCAGGTACACCGCGGCGAGGTCGACCTTGGTCGCGTTGTCGCCCGTGGTGCCGGCGGCGCGGAAATCGGTGGCGACGGCAAAAGGCGAGCCGGCGGCCACGTTGAGGAAGGTGGCGGCGCCGAAGAACCCGTTCTTGCGCACGCTGCTGCTGTCCTGCTGACCGAGTTCAAGGCCGGAGAGCAGGGTATGGTCGAAGCCGCCGGCGCTGAACTTCGTCGTCAGGTCGGTCTGGTTGAAAATGTTGGTGCGCTTGTCGGTGTTGTTGTAGGCCTGGATGCGCACCAGGCCGGCGCCCGTGACGGCGCCGGCGGCATAGACGTTCTGGTAGAACTTGTCGTAGTAGGTGGCGCGGAAATTGTTCTTGATCTGGGTACCGTTGCCGAAATCGTGTTCCAGCACCGCGGAAAAGCCATTGACCGTGGCGCGCGCCTCGCTCTGGTCGGCATTGCCGAAGAAGGTCGAGCGATCGGTCTCGAACGGGGCCAAGGTGGCCGCGGCGGAGGGAACGCCGCGATCGGCCGTGCGTTGGTCGCGGGCGTGCTCGAAGCCGAGGGTCAGCGTGGTCCGCGGCGCCACCAGCACCGTCACGGTGGGGTTCACGTCGTAGCGCTTCATGTCGACGCCGTTGCGGAAGCTGTTGCCGTTCTCGGCCATGGCGTTCAGGCGCCAGGCGGTGGTGTCATTGAGCTTATTGCCGAGATCGACAGTACCGCGCAACCGGCTGTAGCTGCCCAGGCTGATGCTGGCTTCGCCGATGTGGCCGAACTGCGGCTTCTTGACCACGCGGTTGATCACGCCGCCGGCGCCGCCGCGGCCGAAGGCCATGCCACCGGGGCCCTTGAGCACTTCGAGGCGCTCCAGGTTGTAGAAGTCGCGGAAGATCTGCATGTCGTCGCGCACGCCGTCGACGAAGAAGTCGGCCGTGGTGTTGATGCCGCGCAGCATGACCTGGTCGCGGTTGCCTTCGCCCTGCGTGCCATGGGCGCCGGGAACGTAGCGCAGCGCATCGGCCATGCCGGACATGGCCTGGTCCTTGATCAGAGCTTGCGGAATCACGCTGATCGAGGCCGGAACTTCCTTCAGCGGCGTGTCGGTCTTGGTGAAGGTGGATGAGCGCGTGGCGCGATAGCCGGTGACGGGGCCGTCGGCGCGCTCGGCCTGATCCTGGACGTTGATCTGCGGCAAGGCCGTGTCGGCGGCGTGCAGTTGACCGATGGCGCCGCAGGCGGCAATCACCGCAAGGGCGACGGGTTTGATGCGGATGTGGAAAGACATGGTGCGACTCCTCTGGGGTTGTGGCTGGCTGGGAGAAATCGCCTGGCTTGCCGGGTAGCTGAATGGGTTTGGGGCGGTGCTATTTCGTGCGTGATGGATCGGTTACCGGGTTTGTCACAAACGCGATCCGGGTCAGCCCGGCGCGCGCCGAAGCTGACATGACATCGGCGACTTTTTCGTAAGGCGTGATGCGGTCGGCGCGCAGGTGCAGTTCGGGTTGCGGCGCCAGCGCGGCGGCGGCGCGCAGCTTCTGGTCGAGCACGCCAGAGGCGACCACCTCGCCGTTCCAATACACCTGGCCGGCGCTGTCGATGGCAACCTGGACGTTGTCCGGCTTGGTCAGGTTGGCGCTGGACGACGCCTTGGGCAGGTCCACCTTGACGGCGTGGGTCAGCAAGGGCGCGGTGACGATGAAAATCACCAGCAGCACCAGCATGACGTCGATCAGCGGAATCATGTTGATCTCGGCCAGCGCTTCGTTGTCGTCGTCGTCGTTGAGGGAGGCGAAGCTCATGATCCAGTCCTTACGCCGTGGCGCGTGCGGGTTTGCCAGCGCGTGTGCCAGCTTCGACCCGGGCGATGATGCGTTCCGAGGTGGCGGCCACTTCGGCCAATTGCGTGCCCTGTTGCGGCGCGTTCTTGAGGCCGGTGGCGAGGAAGGTGAACACGTCGTGGGCGAAGGAATTCAGCTCGGCCAGCGTGTTGCGGTTGCTGCGGGCGAAGGCGTTGTAGGCCACGGCGGCCGGGATTGCCACGGCGAGGCCGACCGCGGTCATGATCAGCGCCTCGCCGACCGGCCCGGCGACCTTGTCCAGCGTACCCTGGCCGCTGATGCCTATGGCCATCAGCGCGTGGTAGATGCCCCAGACCGTGCCGAACAGGCCGACGAAGGGCGCGGAGGATGCCACCGTGGCGAGGAAGGTTTGGCCGTATTCGAGGCGCGACTTGTCCTGCGCGATGGCGCGCTTCATGGCCCGCGTGAGGAATTCGTCGGGCGTGCCGGCGTCTACCAGGCCGCGCGTTTCGCGCCCGGCCTTGTGCTGCTCGATGGCGGTGAAGCCATGGTGCACCAGATGCGAGAAAGGCTCGGCGACGCCCGCCTGGCGCAGGTGGCGGGCCACGGCGTCGAGGCTGGGCGCGGCCCAGAAGGCTTTGAGGAAGGAGCTGCTCCTGCGTTGCGAGCGGAAAGCCTGGACGCCCTTGGTCACGATCAGGTACCAGGTGCCGACCGACATGATCAGCATCAGCGCGATGATGAAGCGCGCGATGCCATCGGTATTGGCGAGAAAGTGGCCGAAGCCGAGCGAAGTTTCCATGGTCAGTCCTTCAAGGTGAATGCGATCGGTACCAGCACCCAGGCCGCGGTCGGCTCGCGGCCGAGGCGTGCCGGGACGAATTTCCAGCGCCGCACGGTGTCCAGCGCCGACTGGTCGAGGCGCGGCGAGCCGCTGGAGGTATGCAGCTGGACCTCGGCGGCGCGGCCGTCGGCCTCGACATGGACGCGCAGCACGACGCGGCCCTGTTCGCCGAGGCGGCGCGAGATTGCCGGATAGACTGGCTTGGGATTGTCGAGGTAGTCGGCGTCGAAGCGCGGCTGGGTCGCCACCGGCGCGGGCGCCGGTGCGACTGGGGCCGGCGCGGCGACAATAGTTGGCGCTGGCGCCACGGCGATCGGTGTCGGCGCCGGTGATTCGGCGGGCGCAGCAAGCTGCGTCGGTTGCGCCACGGGTTGCGGGCGGCGCGCGACGGGTTTCGGTTTCGGCGGCACGATTTCCGGCCGCGGCGGGATCACTTCGGCCGCCGGCAGCAGGCTCACGCTGAGCACGGCAAGCGGCGCCGGCAGAACTACCAACTTCATCTGCACCAGGCCCCAGAAGACGATGGCATGGAGCGCGACGACCAGTGCCAGGCCACTGCGGTTAACGGCAGGAAAGGCACTGGCGTACATGCTTACCAGACGTAGAAAACCAGAATCCAGGTGCTGCCGATCGCGGCCAGCGGCAGCAGCCAGATCAGGCCGGCCAGCCAGCGCGCCGCCGCGGCGCCAGCGCGCTGCTTGCTCTGCACTACCTTCGGGTCGCCTGCGGGAACTCTTATCAGGCGCAGGCCGAGCCACAGCGACCAGGCCACGCCAAGCGCGAGCAGCGCGGCGCGCAGACCGGGCAGCCAGCCCAGCGCGACGCCTTCGGCGCGCAGGTGGGTTGCGCTCATCATCGACAGGCCGAGGAAGAGGCCGATGCCGGCCAGCGGCACCAGGCCCAGCGCCAGGCGCCGCCAGTCGAGGCCGGCCAGCCTGGCCGCCGTTTTGGTGGCCAGCAGGGCGATGCCGCCCAGCACCAGCGCGACGCCGAAAATCCAGACCAGGATCGCCGCACCGTCGAGCCAGGTGAACACGTCATTGACCGCCGGGTAGCGCGTCAGCAGCCACCAGGCCGGGCTTTCCTCCAGCATCCAGAAGATTTCGTGCTCGACCAGCCAGTCCGCCGCGCCTTGCTTGAGCTGCACGAACCAGGGGCTGACGGTCCATTGAAATGCGCCGATGGCCACACCCAGCATGCCGAACATCAGCAGCAGCACCTCGACGGTGCCGGGCGGGTTTGTGTACGGTGCGCCGCCGATGATCTCCGCATTCGGCGAGCGTGCCGTCAGCGTCACCGCGTCGCGGTGTCCGCTGCAGCGGCCGCAGGCGTGGCACTCGGTCATGCCCGATAGATGACTCACCGACAGCAGCGGCGCGCAGTCGACGGCGGCGGTGCGCTGCGGGTAGCGGTTCCACTCGGTCCGGTCGACCTTGAAATGAATCGGCGAGAGCCGCGCCAGCAGGCCGAACACGCCCGACACCGGGCACAGGTAGCGGCACCAGACGCGCTTGCCCTTGCCATACATCCAGCCGATGGCGACGGCGCCGACGGTCGAACCGCCGAGTATCAGCAGCGCGGCCTGCGGGTATTCATAGACGCTGATCAACTGGCCATAAACCGTGGTCAGCACGAAGGCCACCAGCGGCCAGCCGCCCCAGCGCACCCAGCGCGGAATCGAGCCGCCGCGCCCGTGGCGGCTGGCGAATTCGGTCAGCGCGCCTTCGGGGCAGAGCACGCCGCACCAGACGCGGCCCATGAGCATGATGGAGAGGATCACGAAGGGCCACCAGACGCCCCAGAACAGGTATTGCGCGAGCAGCACCAGGCGCTCGCGCCAAGCGGCCGCGGTCGGCAGCTTGTCGTGCAGCATCGCCTGCGCGGCCTGGCCGTCGGTCGGTGCGACGAAACTCGCTGAGCCCATGTCGGTGGAGAACAGCCGGGCTTCGGCGCCCGGATGCGGCAAGAAGGCCGGCAAGGCCACCAGGACCGCGTAGAACACCACGATCAGCCATTGCACGGCGAGAATGCCGCGGCGATGGCGCGCCATCCAGTCGCCGAGGCGCGCCAGCCGGTCGCGCTTGAGCGATGGGACGAAATTGAGGATGTGCGTCTGCGCCATGGTCTCAGGATCCCGCAGCGGACGTGCGGCGCAGGCGCCAGAAAGCCAGCGCCCAGAACCCCGCATAGGCCAGCAGCAGGCTGGCCGAAGGGCGCGCGCGGTAGCCGGCGAAGTCGGCCAGCAGGCGGCCGGCGCCGCTGCCGTCGTCGAGCAGGCCTGAGCTGTCCCATACCGGGTCGAGCAGCGGCGGCATCCAGTCGAGGCCGATCATGCGGTCCACGCCGGCCATCAACAGCGAGCTGGCGATGACCAGCAGCAGAATTTCGCTCACGGCGAACAGCGCGCGGTAACTGAGAAAACGCGCGCCGCGCGCCACCAGCCAACCCGTGGCGGCCGCCAGGGCGAAGCCGGCGAGCGCCGCGGCGGTGAGCCCGAAGCCTTCGCCGCCGCCGCTTTCCAGCCCCAGGCCGTAGAGAAAGACCACGGTTTCGGTACCTTCGCGCGCCACCGCCAGTGCCGCCACGGTGCCCAGCCCCAAGGCGCCGACGGCGCGCCCCGCCTGGGCTTCCAGCTCGCGCTTCATGTGGCGGCCGTGACGATGCATCCAGAACACCATCTGCAAAATCAGCAGCGCCGCGAACAGCACCATGCCCACCTGGAATTTCTCCAGCGCCTCGGCCCCCAGTTGGCTTTGGGCGGCGAAGGTGGCGAAGCCCAGGGCCAGCGCGAGCCCGATTCCGGCCGCGACCCCGAGCCACAAGCCGCGCTTCAGGGCGGCCGGCTCAGGCTGGCGCGCGATCCAGCCCAATAACACGCCGATCACCAGCATGGCTTCCAGGCTTTCGCGAAAGACGACGATCAGGGCGTTGAGCACGGCAGATCCTTAGTGGGCAATCAACAGCATTTCGGAAGTGGCCGGGTGAAATTCGTCGATGAAGCGATAGGTGCCGGGCCGCAGCGGATGGATCACGAGGAAGGACGAGGCGCCCGGCGCCAGGACTTTCTCGACCCGCAGGCTGAGGTTTTCGAACTCGCAGGGGCCAGGCCCCTCGTTCTTGACCGTGAGCTTGATCTTGCGCCCGGCGGGCACTTCCAGCCGCGCCGGCGTGATGCGCCCGGCTTTGATCACGACGGGAAATACCAGCGGTTCAGCCGATGCGGGCTGGGCGCGGCCTTCCGTCGCCCAGCCCAAGCCCAGCCAGAGCCCGCCGAGAACCAGCAAATGCGCGAGGCGGGCCGGCATGGCTTAGAACCCTACCTTGGCGCGCAGGCCCAGCACCTTGACCGCCGGCGCCGCGGCGTCGCCGCCGGGTTGGCGGATCCACTGGAAGTCCGGCGTCAACTCGACATGGCTGTTGAGCTTGTAGCGGTAGTAGATTTCCAGTTGCTTTTCCGAGCCGCCGGCCAGGTAGCCGAAGTCGGGCACCGCGTCGGCGTTGGCATCCACCGTCAGCGAGTCGTTGCGGAAGGAGGACGAGGTGCGCAAGGCGCCGAAGGCCACGCCGAATCCATCGGCGGCGCGTGCCCAATTCGTGCCGGCGAGTTCGGCGCCCAGGGTCAGGGCGCGGTCGAAGCGCACCTGGCCCTTGACTTGATGGCCGTAGCGGCCGAATAGGGTCACGTCGTCGGTGACTTTCTGGTCGGCGGAGAAGCCGATGCCGGCGTGCTTGCGCTCGATGCCGTCATAACCGGCGCCGCGGCCGTTGTGCCACAGGTAGGCGCGGTAGTTGCCCGGCAGATAGGCGAAACGGGCGGCGGTTTCGGCCTGGGCGATAACCAAGGGGCCGGCCAGCGAGCCGGTGAAGTTGGCGCCCGGGCCGGAGCCGAAGACGCCCAGCGACAAGCCCCACTCCGAACCTTTTTGCCGTTCGTTGGCGTACTGCGCAATAAATCCGGGGGCGAAGCCGTAGGCGTCGGCGCGGATGTCGCCGCTGGAGTCGAGCAGCGGGTTGTGCACGAAGGCATTGTTCATGAAGCGCGCCGATTCGTCGTCGGCCGCCGCGTTCTGGTCGAAAAAGACGAAGGGGTCGATCTTGCCGGCGGTCAGGTGCAGGTGCTCGCGGGCGTTGGCCCGCGTTTGCGTATAGTCGCCGTCGTCCATCAGCGGAATCGACAGTTGGTACCAGGCCTGCGCCAGTATGCCGAACGAATCGTCGGCCGGCGTGCTGCCGACCTCGAAGGCGGTGGTGTTGGCGGTGCTGGTGTAGGTCGGGCGCAGGCCGATGCCGGTGCCCTGGCCGAAACGGAAATGGGCGAAGATCTTGCCTTCGGCATTGCCCATCTCGCCGCCCGGCAAGGTCACCGATATGTCCCCGCGGTAGTTGGCGCGGGTTTCATCGACGCCGCTCGCCGTACTGCCAGCGTCGACTTTCTGCGTCACGCCGGTCAGGCTGGCGCCGACCGTGATGCCTTCCAGGGCTTCGATCTGGCGCGCCTGCTTCTGCATCGAGAGGGTCTGGAACTCGACCGCCTTGATGCGGGTGACGACTTCCGGTTCCTTCTCGCTGATGCGCTCGGTGGAGAGCGCCTTTTCCATCTCCTTGTTGTT
>JAXMJU010000310.1:0-9828 GCA_034376265.1 Sulfuritalea sp. | reverse complement strand
TGCCCGAGGGGCCGCGCTTCGCGCCGCTCGACGCCTATGTCGACGACGAAGGCGGCGATCCGCTGGCCTGGGCCTTCGGCGCGCTGGGCGTGACCGACCGCGCGCGGCACTTCGCCACGCTCTACCTCGACGACGTCGCCGACGTGCTGCGCGAAGCGGTCGATGCGCGTTTCGAGTTCGTGCGCTATGCCGAATCGCTGGCGCAGAGCCAGGCCACCTTCGAGCCGCTGGCACAGGCGCTGGCGGCGCCGGAAAACCTGGTCGATCGCAGCCTGCGCGAACTGACGCTGGATGCCGTGGCGCGCCATGCGCCGCAGGTGGTGCTGGTGTCGACGCCGTTTCCCGGCAACGTCTATGGCGCCTTCCGTATCGCCCAGGCGATCAAGGCGCACGACGCCACTATCGTCACGGTGCTCGGCGGCGGCTTCGTCAATACCGAGTTGCGCGAACTGGCCGAGCCGCGGGTGTTCGACTATTTCGACTACATCACGCTCGACGACGGCGAGCGCCCGCTCTTGGCCCTGCTCGATCATGTGCAGGGCGGGCGCCCGCAGGAAAAACTGGTGCGCACTTTTCTGCGCGACGACGGCGTCGTGCGCTACATCGATGCCGGCGAGCCCGACATTCCCTTCGCCGAGGTCGGCACGCCGACCTGGGACGGCCTGCCGCTCGACCGCTACCTGTCGCTGTTGGACATGCTCAATCCCATGCATCGGCTCTGGTCCGACGCGCGCTGGAACAAGCTGACCGTGGCCCATGGCTGCTACTGGAAGAAGTGCAGCTTCTGCGATGTGTCGCTCGACTACATCTCGCGCTATGACGCGGTCGCCGCCGCGACCCTGGTCGACCGCATCGAAACCATCATCGCCGAGACCGGGCAGACCGGCTTCCATTTTGTCGACGAGGCTGCGCCGCCAAAGGCGCTCGCCGCGCTCGCCGCGGAACTGCAGAAGCGCAACCGGGCGATCTCCTGGTGGGGCAACATCCGCTTCGAGAAATCCTTCACTCCCGAGCTCTGCGCCCGTCTCGCCGACAGCGGCTGCATCGCGGTTTCCGGCGGGCTCGAAGTGGCCTCCGACCGCTTGCTGAAGTTGATGCAGAAGGGCGTCTCGGTCGAGCAGGTGGCGCGCGTCACGCAGGCCTTCACCGAGGCCGGGATCCTGGTGCACGCCTACCTGATGTATGGCTTCCCGACGCAGACCGTGCAGGACACCGTCGACGCGCTCGAATACGTGCGCCAGTTGTTCGCTGCGGGCTGCATCCAGTCCGGCTTCTTCCACCGCTTCGCCTGCACCGTGCATTCGCCGGTCGGCCAGCATCCCGAGCAGTTCGGCGTCAGGCTCAAGCCGCTGCCGCAGGTGACGTTCGCCAAGAACGACGTCGGCTTCGTCGATCCGAGCGGCGTCGACCACGACGCGCTGGGCGTCGCGCTGAACAAGGCGCTGTACAACTACATGCACGGCTTGGGCCTGGACCAGGACGTGCGCAGCTGGTTCTCCGGCCGCGTGCCGCGCAGCACGGTGCCGCGCCACTTCATCGAGCGAGCGCTCGCGTGATCGAAGAAGAGCCGCCTTATGAGATTCCCGAGTCGGAATTGCATCCTTCGCGACTGGTGCGCGTGGTGCTATTAACCTTCGGCAGCATCGCCCTGCTGCTGGGCATCATCGGCATATTCCTGCCCGGCCTGCCGACCACGCCCTTCATCCTGGTAGCCGCCGCCTGCTACGCGCGCGCCTCGGAGCGCTTCTACCGGCGTCTGATCGAAAACCCCACGGTCGGCCCGCTGATCATCGAATGGCGGCGGCATCACAGCATTCCGTTCCGCATCAAGCTGATCGCCATCACGCTGATGAGCCTAACCATCTGCGTCTCGATCTGGAGCTTTTCCGGCAAGCCCTGGCTGCAGGGGCTGCTCGCCTGCATCGGCATTGCCACGGCCATCGTGCTCTGGCGCATTCCCTCGCGCGACCGGCCGGCGCGATAGCGTGGCGTGGCGCCCGCGCCGACTTTTATCCTCGATAATGGAAGAAAGTCTTGACTATGTTCCATTCCTATAGAGAATAGTCAACATGGAACGTGCCCTTGCTCCCTACATCCGCGCCGACCTGGCGCGCAAGATGGTGTTTCTGTCCGGCCCGCGCCAGGCGGGGAAAACCACCCTGGCACGCGCGCTCGCGGCGGAACTGCCCTTGGCCCAGGTGCTCAACTGGGATGTCGCCGGCGACCGCCGGGTCATCCTCGATCGCAGCTGGTCGCCGGACGCTGCGCTGGTGGTGCTCGACGAACTGCACAAGATGGTCGATTGGAAGCCCTGGCTCAAAGGCGTCTTCGATGGCCGGCCCACAGGCCAGGCCTTGCTGGTCACCGGCAGCGCGCGCCTCGACGCTTTCCGCCAGTCCGGCGAGTCGCTGGCCGGCCGCTATTTTTCCTGGCGCCTGCATCCGATCAGCGTCGCCGAGTGGGTCGCGGTATCGGCCGCGACGCCTGAGCAGGCCTTGGCACGGCTGCTCGAACGCGGCGGCTTTCCCGAACCCTTCCTGGCCGAGAGCCCGGCCGACGCGGAACGCTGGCGGCGGCTCTACATCGAGGGCGCGGTGCGCGACGACATCCTCGAGTTCTCGCGTATCGGCGAGATTCGCGCCATGCGCGTGTTCATCGACATGCTGCGCGCGCGCGTCGGCTCGCCGCTTTCGCTGGCTTCGCTGGCCCGCGATCTGCAAGTCTCGCCGACGACGCTGGGCAAATATCTGGAAATTCTCGAGGCCTTGCACATCGTGTTTACGGTGCGCCCCTTCCACCGCAACATAGCCCGCGCGCTGCTCAAGGAACCCAAGGTATATTTCTTCGATAGCGGCCTGGTCGAGTCTGGTGCCGGGGGCGAGGGCGCGCGCTTCGAAAACGCCTGCGCCGCCATGCTGTTGCGGCACGCCCATTTCCTCCAGGATTCCGCGGGGCGCGACGTCACGCTGCATTACGTGCGCGACAAGGAAGGGCGGGAAATCGACTTTGCGCTGTGCGAAAAAGGCGAGCCGGTCGGCTTCGCCGAGTGCAAATGGGCCGAGCCGAATATTCCGCCCTACCTGGCGGCGATCGCCGAGCGTTTTCCCGGCGCCGGCGCCAGCTTGCTGGTGCGCCATCTGCGCCAACCCGAGCAGCGCGGCCGGGTGGCGGTGGAACGTGCTGCGGACTGGCTGGCGCGCCTGGCAGCATGAGACTCGACGCGGCGGGGTAAAATTTGAACCAATACAGATAAACAGGGAATCCGCATCATGGCCAACTACAGCACCGAATCCATCCGCGCCCTGGCCCTCGTCGGTCACGGTGGGGCCGGCAAGACCACGCTGGCCGAAGCCCTGCTGTTCAAGGCCGGCGCGATCAACGCCAAGGGCAGCGTGGAAAAGGGCAGCAGCGTCTGCGACTTCGATGCGCAGGAAAAGACCGCCGGCCATTCGCTCAATTCGGCCATGGTCAATTTCGCCGCCGAGGGCGTGCACATCCACCTGATCGACACCCCGGGCTATCCCGATTTCGCCGGGCAGGCGGTCGCCGCGCTGGCCGGCGTCGAAACCGCGGTGGTGGTCATCAACGCCCAGACCGGCATCGAACTCGCCACCGAGCGCATGATGCGGGCCGCGCAGGCCAGGGGCCTGGCGCGCATGATCGTGATCAACAAGATCGATGCCGACAATGTCGACCTGCCCGCACTGGTGAGCCAGATCCGCGAGCGCTTCGGCAAGGAATGCCTGCTGCTCGATCTGCCCGCCCACGGCCGCCAGGACGTGGTCGAGGTGCTGGAGCACGATGGCGGCGAGGCGGACTTCGATTCGATCGCCCATGCCCATCGCGAACTGATCGACCAACTGGTGGAAGAGGACGAGTCGCTGCTGGCACGCTACCTCGAAGAAGGCAAGGACCCCGCTGCGCAGGAACTTCATGCGCCCTTCGAAAAGGCATTGCGCGAAGGTCACCTGGTCCCGATCCTGTTCACCTCGGCGCGCACCGGCGCCGGCATCGGCGAACTGCTGCACGTGCTGGCGAGCCTGGCGCCGAATCCGGCCGAGGGCAACCCGCCGCCTTTCTACAAGGGTGAGCCCGGGCATGGGGCGGAAGCCTTCGCCGCCGAGCCCGATGCCACCAAGCACGTGCTGGCCCACGTCTTCAAGATCATTGCCGATCCCTACATGGGCAAGGTCGGGATATTCCGTGTGCATCAGGGCACGGTGAGGAAGGACAGCCAGCTTTTCGTCGGCGACGGCAAGAAGCCGTTCAAGGTCGGCCATCTCTACCAGTTGCAAGGCAAGGACTATGTCGAGGTCGACAGCTTGCTGCCGGGCGACATCGGCGCCATCGCCAAGGTCGAGGAAATCGACTTCGACGCCGTGCTGCACGATTCGCACGACGAAGACCACATCCACTTGAAGCCGCTGGAATTTCCCAAGCCGATGCAGGGCCTCGCGGTCGAGACCCGGCGCAAGAACGACGAACAGCGCCTGTTCGACATCCTGCACAAGCTCGAACTGGAAGACCCCTGCTTCGAGGTCGAGCGCCACCCGACCACGCACGAGACCGTGATCCGCGGCCTCGGCGAAATGCATTTGCGCTACAAGCTGGAAAAGATGGCGACCCAGTTCAAGCTCGAACTCGATACCCGGCCGCCGCTGATTCCCTACCGTGAGACCATCACCGCCAATGCCGACGGCCATTGCCGACACAAGAAGCAGTCGGGCGGAGCCGGCCAGTTCGGCGAGGTCTATCTGAAGATCGAGCCGCTGGAGCGCGGTGCCGGCTTCGAGTTCGTGGACCACGTCAAGGGCGGGGTGATTCCCGGCGTGTTCATGCCGGCCGTCGAGAAGGGCGTGCGCCAGGCACTGGCGCTCGGCGTCACGGCCGGCTTTCCGGTCGAGGACCTGCGTGTCATCGTCTATGACGGCAAGACCCATCCGGTCGACGGCAAGGAAGTCGCCTTCGTCACGGCCGGGCGCAAGGCCACGGTGGAGGCGATCCGCGCCGCCAATCCGATCGTGCTGGAACCCATCGTCAACATCGAGATCGTCACGCCCGAGGCCGCGATCGGCGACCTCACCGGCGACCTGTCGAGCCGGCGCGGTCACATCACCGGCACCAGCCCGCGTCCCGGCAATACCGCCTCGATCACCGGCGAAGTGCCGCTGGCCGAGATCACCGACTACGCCTCGCGCCTGAAGTCGATGACCGGCGGCCAGGGTTCCTTCAGCATCGAGTTCGCGCGCCACGCGCAAGTGCCGCCGCAAGTGCAGCAGAAACTGGCGGCGAGCTTCAAGCTGAAGGACGAGGACGAGTAAACGCCGGCGTAGCGCTTGCGAAGCAGGACACTGGCCGGCCGCTCCAAGAGTTGGCGCTGGCGCCGCGCCGCCGCCGGCGTCAGCGGGCGAGGCAGAACTCGAAGCGGACGGCGTCGGCCGTGGAGCGCACTGAAATCTCTCCGCCGTGGGCCTGAACGATGGAGCGCGTGATGGCGAGGCCCAGGCCGGCGCCTTCACCGCCTGCGTGGCGCGACGGATCGCCGCGATAGAAGCGGTCGAAGATGCGCGACATCTGTTCCTGCGGAATCGGTTCGCCGGAATTCTCCACGGAGAGTTTGGTGACCTCGCTGCACGCCTCGATCGCGACCTGGATGGTTCCGCCCGGCGGCGTGTGCCGGATCGCGTTGGAGATCAGGTTGGCCAGCGCCCGGCGCAGCATCAGCTTGTCGCCGGAAACCTCACCGCTGCCGGTCAGTGTCAGCCGCAGGCCTTTTTCCTCGGCCAGCGCGTCGAAGAAGTCGAACAGTTCCCGCACCTGCTGCGCCAGATCGACCGCTTCGCGCCGCGGCACCACCAACCCGTGGTCGGCCTGCGCGAGGAACAGCATGTCGCCGACCATGCGCGCCAGGCGTTCGTATTCCTCGGCGTTGGAGGCCAGCACCTCGCGGTACTCCTCGGGGCTGCGGGCGCGGGTCAGGGCGACCTGGGTTTCGGTCATCAGGTTGCTGATCGGCGTGCGCAGCTCGTGGGCCAGGTCCGACGAGAAGTCCTTCAGCCGCTGGAAGGAATCTTCCAGGCGGGCCAGCATCTCGTTCAGGGTCTCGGCCAGTTCGGCCAGTTCGACCGGCACCGCATCCAGGCTCAAGCGGGTGTCGAGGCGGTCGGCCGTGACGCCCGCGGCGCGTGCGCGCATCGCCTGCAGCGGCGCCAGGCCGCGCCGCACCACGACCCAGCCGAGCAAGCCGACCAGGGCCGCGGCAATGGCGACAAACAACCACAGCCTGCGACGGAAGGATTCCATGAAGTGCTCATGATGGGAAATGTCGACCGCCACGGCGACCAGCATGGTCGGCAACTGGCGGCTGCCGGTCGGCAGCAGTGTGGCGATGCCGCGCCAGGGTTGCCCGCCCAGCGTCCAGGACTGCGGCTTGCCGTCGGCCGCCGCCGGCTGCAGCAACGCGTCCGGAAACGCGGCGTTCGGCGTCGCAAACAGCCGCGTCCCGGCGGTATCGATGACCACGACGGCAAGCCCATGATGGCCGACCAGGGAGTCGGCTAGCTGGCGCAACAGGGTTTCCGAATCGGCCGGCGAGCGCAGTTGTGCCAACAAGTTGGCGGCCAGTTGCGTCTTGCCGGTCAATACCTCCATGTCCTGTTCGACGAAGTGATGTTCGACCGCATTGCCGATCAAGAGGCCCAGCGCCAGCAGCACGGCCGTCGAAACGGCGGCGAAGAGCAGGGTCAGGCGCGCCGTGATCGACGTGCTGCGCCTCATGTCGCATCCACCTCCAGCACATAGCCCATGCCGCGCACGGTGCGGATCAGCTTCGGCTCGAAGCCGTCGTCGATCTTGGCGCGCAGCCGGCGTACCGCCACCTCGATGACATTGGTGTCGCTGTCGAAATTCATGTCCCAGATCTGCGAGGCGATCAGCGAGCGCGGCAGGACTTCGCCCTGGCGCCGCAACAGGAGTTCCAGCAGCGCGAACTCCTTGGCGGTGAGGTCGATGTGGCGGCCGCCGCGCGAGGCGCGACGCCGCAGCAGATCCAGTTCCAGGTCCGCCGCGCGCATCTGCTGCGGCTCCTGGCTGCGGCTGCCGCGGCGCAGCAGGGTGCGCACGCGGGCCAGCAGTTCGGCGAAGGCGAAGGGCTTGACCAGGTAATCGTCGGCGCCGAGTTCCAGCCCCTTGACCCGGTCCTCGACCTGGTCGCGCGCGGGGAGGAACAGCACCGGCCTCTCGCGCCCGGCGCGGCGCAGGCCGGCCAGCACCAGCCAGCCATCCAGCTTCGGCAGCATCACGTCGAGAATCGCCAGGTCGTAGTCGCCGGTTTCGCCCAGATGCAGGCCGTCGACACCGTCGCGCGCCAGGTCGACGACGAAGCCGGCCTCGACCAGCCCCTGCCTGAGGTAGTCGCCGGTTTTCGGCTCGTCTTCCACCACCAGAAGCTTCATTGCCCGATCCCGCTCGTTAGGATGCTGTGATTGTGCGCCGGCAGCATCGACGCCTGGCCGAGATTACAGAAATGTAATCGGCGTGTCAGCTTGCGGTGAGGAAGTCGATTGGCATCGATGCCAGGCAGGAATCACGGCGCACCGCGAAAGTCGGTGCCGACAGCACGGTACGAAAGAAGCGAGCGGCTGTGTTGGCCCGGGTCGCGCCGCAAGTTTGGCGGTCGTTCCCCGTGCTGCTGCAGCATCGCCCATCATGCGCAGTCACCCGCGGCAAACCTGCAGTCGCAGGGCGTCCCCGTGCCTCGCGTCACACCGTTCGATAAGTTACTTCTGCTTGCCGAGCCACAGATCGAGCTGGGCAATCTCTTTCTTCTGCGCGGAAATGATCTTGCGTGCCATCGCCTTCATGGCCGGCGACTTGCCCTGATCGAGTTCCACCTGCGCCATGTCGAGGGCTTGCTGATGATGCACCTTCATCATCATCGCGAAGTCCTTGTCGGTTTCGCCGGACATGGGCATGGTTTGCATGCTGTCGATTCCCGCCATCATCGAGTGCTTCATCGCGTCCGACCCGGTCGCGCCATGCTGCATCCCGCCGTGCCCGGTCGAGCCCTGCATCATCATGCCGCCCATGCCACGCATGGTCATCATGTTTTCCTGCATGGTCTGCATGTGCTGCTGCATCAGCTTCTCGCGTTCAGCCGGATCGCTTGTGACCTTGAGTTGTTCCATCTGCTGCTGCATCTTTTTCATGCTCTCCTGCATCTGCGGCATTTTCTTGTCCATGTCCATGCTCATCGCCGGTCTGGCGGACAGGTTGGTTTCCTGGGCAGAGAGAACGGGGGCTGACAATGTGCAGCCAAACATTGCGGCAACGAGCAGTGAGGTTTTCATGATGGTCTTCCCTGTAGGGTTCAATGAATCAATAATTTCGTAAATGGCAAATGCGGCAATCCAGGACTTTCGGGCACGGCTACTTGCCGTTGCGCTGAACGACCCACACAACCAGGGCGACAACCACGATGAGCAGGATCGGCCCTCCGATGCCGCCGTACCCGCCGTAGCCATTCATCCAGCCAGCGCCGAACGAGCCGCCATTCATCATGTTTCCGTTCTGCGCCAAAGCGACACCGGTGGCCAACAGCGACACCGTACCGACAGCAAGCAAGGTTTTCATGAATGCTCCTGAGCGAAACCGATCAGATCGGCGGACCACTTCCGCAAAGGGCGCGCTCGACCGAAATTGCCCATGCCATCCGATCGATCCGGGCAACACAAGCCAAGCTCCACAGCTTCCTTCACGACTGCAAAGCCTTCAGCGCAGAACCGCAACGCGGCAGAATCCGTAGAGTCACAGCCAAGCTACGCCGAGGTATTGCCGACTTCTGTGCGCTGACACACAATTGAGGCTTAAACGATGAAGCGCCGCGATGGAATTACTATCGGCGACTTGCGCGACGCCGTCGTCGATGAGAAAGCCGGCGCGCCGGCATCCTCGGCCAGGCGTTGCGATAGTGCTTTTGGGACGGCATGGGATCGATTGGGCATCGCCGTCCCGCCAGCGCCAACTTTCGCGGCGCGGCGCGCCTGCCTTCATTACAAGAATGTAATCCGCGCGTCAGCTTCCTGTCGGGCAGGCATTTGCAGAATGCGCTGGACCCTCTGCACAAGGAATCTCCGCCATGAAACCGCTGCGTATCGCCCTTACCCTCGCACTGCTCTCCGCCACGGCCGCATTGGCCCAGGGTGTGCCCCAGGTCGAAGTCTTCAAGAGCCCGAGCTGCGGTTGCTGCGGCGCCTGGGTCGAACACATGCGCCAGAACGGCTTCCAGGTCAGCACCCATGACGTCGCCGACGTTCCCGCGCAGCGCAAAAAACTCGGCATGCCCGACCGCCTGGGTTCCTGCCACAGCGCGAAAGTCGCCGGCTATGTGATCGAAGGGCATGTGCCGGCCGCCGACATCCGCCGTCTGCTCAAGGACAAGCCGCAGGCGATCGGACTGGCCGTACCCGGCATGGTGCCCGGTTCGCCCGGTATGGAAGCTGCCCAGGCGATGCCCTACGACACGCTGCTGGTGGCCCGCGACGGCACCACCCGCGTCTTTGCCAGCCACTGAACCATGAACCCGACCGCGTTTCGCCGGCAGCTGCTGATCTGCGCCGCCGGCCTGGCCTTCGCCTTGCCGGGCTATGCAGCGGATGCCGCGCCCGCGCGCTCCGGCCTGGCCCAGGCGCTGGAGCAGGCCTGGCGCCTGCATCCCGAGGCCGCCGCGCTGGAAGGCCGCGAGGCCGAGGCCCGCGCGCAGCGCGACATCGCCCTCGGCCTGACGCCGGAACCGGGTTCGCTCAGCATCGGCAGCCGCAGCGACCGGCT
>JAXMJU010000309.1:0-3983 GCA_034376265.1 Sulfuritalea sp. | reverse complement strand
CGACGCCGACATGAAGGCGCTCGAAAAAAACTCCGCGCGCGGCCGTACCGGCGATTCCTTTTCCGTCTTGCGCTGGCTACAGGCCGCGTCGATGTGGACCGGCTCTCTCAGGAACTTACTCCCCGGCAAGTCGACGAGTGGAGAGCATTCGAGCGAATCGAAGGCTATCCACTAGGGGCGAGGGGCGACTGGTACCGCCAGGCACTCGCAATTTCCAAGCAGGGACAGGACCCCAAGGCATTCCTCACCTGGGGCGATAACCAGAAGACTCGCAGCTTCGCGGACTTCAAAAAAGCCTACCCGTTTATGTTCCCCAAAAAGGAATCCTGATGGCCGTTCTCGGAGCGCTTGGCGATCTTGTTCTTTCGCTCAGCGCGGACACGGCGAAATTTCAGTCTGACCTCGGAAAGGCTGATCGCATTGCAGGTAAGTTCTCGCGCGATGTCGGTCGTTCGCTTGGCATTCTCACCGGAGCTTTCATCGCGCTCGGCGGTGCCACCGGCATCCTTGTGCGCTCGCAGATCAATGCGGCCGACGAGGCCGGCAAGATGGCGCAGAAGGTGGGCATGTCGGTCGAGTCTCTATCGGCCTACATGGTGGCCGCGCAGTTGGCGGACGTGTCGAACCAGCAGTTGCAAACCGGATTCCAGCAGCTTGCGAAGAACCAGGCCGACTTTGTCAACGGCACCGGCGAGGCGAAAGATGCGTTCGCCGCGCTCGGCATTACCACGCAACAGCTCAACGCTCTGAACGGCGACACGGCGGCGCTGTTCGACTTAGTGGCCGGGAAGCTCGCCAAGTTCGAGGACGGCGCGAACAAGACCGCCATCGCGATGAAGATTTTCGGTAAGTCCGGCGCCGAGCTCATCCCGCTGATGAACGAACTGGAGCAGACCCGCAAGGAAGCGGAGATGCTCAGTGCGGTGATCGACAAGGAAACCGCGACGGCGGCAGAGAAATTCAACGACAACCTGACGCGCGTCGGCATCTCGGTGCGCGCGGTGGGCCTTGGCATCGCAAAGGAACTGCTGCCGGTGATGGGGCAGCTCGCACAGGAGGCGGCCGCGGCGGCGAAAGGCACGAAAGACCTCTCCCTGGCCGGCGACTTCGCGCGCGTCGTGTTCCAGACGCTCACAGTGCTCGGCGCGAATGTGTCGTTCGTGTTGAAGGGTATCGGCCGGGATCTGGGCGGCATGGCGGCACAGCTAGTCGCGCTCGCGAACCTAGATTTTGCGGGCTTCGCGGCGATAGGCGATGCGCTGAAAGAGGATGCGGCGAGAGCGCGTGCGGAGCTGGACGCCTTTGAGCAGCGGATTATGAGCGTCGGCACAGCAGCAGAGGCCACGGGGAAGACCTTAGAGAAGAAAACCGCGCCAGCACTGCGCAATATAGCCCAAGAAGCGAAGGAAGCAGAGGAGCGCTTCAAGGCATTGAAGGCCGCCATCATGGCCGTGCACGACGACGCGCTGGCCGCCGCAGAAGCGGATCAGGAGATCGAGCGCAGGCATATTGAGGCGCGCGACAAGGCGATGAACAAACTGCATGACGAGGCGATGGCTGCGGCCGATGCCGATGCAGAGCTCATCAAGCGAGAGCAAGACTTGAATGCGCTGATCCGGGAGCAGTATGAATCACTAGGCAAGGTGGAGCGCGCGGCGCGCGACTTTGGCTTCACCTTCAATTCGCAGCTCGAGGACGCAATCATCAACGGCAAGAAGCTTGACGAGGTCGTCATTGCGATCGGCAACGATATCGCCCGCATGATCCTCCGCCGGACCGTCACCGAGCCGCTCGGTAATGCGGTGACGGCTGCTATTCCCAAGATTGCCGAGAAGTTATTCGGAGTCCCCGGCGGCGTGGACGGCACAAACATTCTGGACCCGACCCTGTTCGGCTTCCAGCACGGGGGCCGGTTCACCGTCGGCGGCGACGGCGGCGCCGATTCGCAGCTCGTCGCGTTCAAGGCGACTCCCGGCGAGGAGGTGAGCGTGCGCACGCCAGCGCAACAGGGGGGCGCTCAGTCGCTCAACGTGACCTTCAACATCACCAGCCTAGATCCCAGCACCGAGGCATCTGTAGTCGTGCGCCAACGCAAGATCATCCTTGGGATGATTGAGGGTGCCTACGCCAAGGCTGGCAGGCGTAGCGGCATGGCGCACGGATGAGCGGTACTTTTCCATCGTCGCCGGCGCCACGGCGGGTGCGCTTTCGCAGCCACCAGCCCGCGAGAGTCTCGGTCGCGCATTCGCTCAAGCGGCAGTCGCGCACGCGCAACGCGCAGCGCTGGGGGCTGTCGCTCGAATTCCCCGGCATGGACCGCGTAGACTTCGCGCCGATCTTCGCGTTCGTGGTGTCGCAGCGCGGGCCGTTCGACACGTTCCAGTACGTGCTGCCAGCGCCGCTGCATACGCCGCAGGGAGTGGGGGCGGTGGGGAGCCCAAACCCGTACGTGGACAACACCACGACGAGCCCAACGGAGAACCAGACCGGGCGGTCGATCATCACCCTGGGCTGGCCGGCAAGCGTCACCGTGCTGAAGGCGATGGACTTCTTCAAGTTCGGCAGCCACAGCAAGGTCTACATGGCGCGCGAGGACGTGGCGAGCGACGGGTCGGGCCGCGCGACGATCCCGATGGAGCCGGCGGCGCTGCAGTCGCTCGCGGATGGGGAGGGCATTCAGACGCACAGTTTGCCCTTCACGGTGGCGCTTACCGAAGAGCAGCAGGAATTCCTCCTCGAAGTAGACCCGGAGTTCGGCTTCTCCCTCGATCTGGTGGAGGCGTTCTAGATGGCCGAGCGCGGCGCAAGCTCTGCGGTCCAGACCGAGGCGTCGGCGGCGCAGAACAAGCCCGTCCATTTGTACGAGGTATATCTGGACGACGAAACGATCTACATGACCGACGCTTCGGCGCCGATCGTGTGGAACGGCAACACCTACCTCGCCGAGGGCTACGCGCTTGGTTTCGACGGCATCGAGGAGTCGTCAGAGCTTCGCGTGCAGGAGACATCAGTCACGCTCTCGGGCTGCGATGCCGCTGGCCCTGTGTGGGTATCGCTGGTGCTGGCCGAGGAGTTCATCGATCGCCGCCTGGTGATCCGCAAGGCGTTCCTCAACGACGCGGGCGGTGCGATCGTCGACCCGATCGCGATCTTCGACGGGAGGATGGGGCGCCCGGCGATCTCGGACGACCCGACACAAGGGCGTTGCGAGGTGACGGTGCCGGCAGCCTCGCACTTCGCCGACTTCGAACGCGTCATCGGCCGGCGCACGAACGACGCCATCCAGCAACTGCACTTCTCCGGGGACAAGTTCTTCGAGTTCAATTCGGAGATCCCGGGGAAGCAGATCGTATGGGGGCGGCGCTGAGAAAGGCCGAGGGCTGGGACGTTCGCCTCGCCAGGTGGGTCGATAGCCGCCGCGGCGCGGTCTTCGTGTGGGGCGAGACCGACTGCGCGCTGCTCGCGTTCGAGGCGCTTGACGCCATGGCCGGGAACCTGGAGACGCTTGCTGGCCGCTTCCGGGGGCAGTGGCAGGACCGGCTGGGCGCGCTGCGCTACCAGCACCACCACGCCACCGACGCGCGCCAGGAGCTTGAGAAGGCCGGCTGCGTGCCGATCGCGCCCGGCTTCCAGCAGCGCGGCGACGTGCTGGTGGCACCGCGCGACGGTTTCGCGTGTGCCCACGTCTGCACCGGGCGCATGAGCCTAGCCGCATGGCCAGACCTGGGGGTGCACTGGTGCGACACGGCGGCGGTATTGGCCATAGGTGCCGTAGTGCTGCGGCTGCCTGACTAGGGGGCGCTAATGCCTGCTGTCGTCGTTGCTGTGGCGGCTGCCAGCGCCGGCTCTTACGCGGCTGGATTTTTCGTTGCCGGTTCTTTTGCGGCAATAGCGGCTTCCGCTGCTACTGCGGTAGTCGTCGGCTCGGTGCTCGGAAGAGCCCTCTTCAAGCAGCCCACGGCTCCAGAAGCGGCGATATTCGA
>JAXMJU010000308.1:0-14456 GCA_034376265.1 Sulfuritalea sp. | reverse complement strand
CGATAGTCGGCGCGCTCATTTGGCGGACTCGGCGAGGCGGGCCTCGGCGGCCTCCACCTCGGCGCGGAAGGCGGCCGGCGCCACCGCCAGCAGCGGATCGGCACGCAGCGCAGCGAGCAGCTTGCGGCCATCGGCACGGCGGTGGAACAGGCCGTCCGGCACGGCGACGAAAGTCGCCGCCGCCACCAGCCGCGTCTGCAATGCCACCGGCACCCCACGCACCAGCACCGCGCCGTGCTCGGGCTTGAGCGAGGCCAGCGCGGCATCGAGCTGATCCAGCCCCTGCTCGGTGAATTTCATCTTGTTCCACGGCATCCAGGCCGCCTTGCCCTGCAGCGCCAGCGCACTGCCCAGGCAGGCGGCGGCGAGCGGCTGACGCTGCGGATCGGCCGGCAGGCCGCGCAGCGCCGCGATGGCCGCATCGAGATGCTTTTCGTCGGCGCGCGCGGCGTCGAACTCGCGCAGCGCGGCGTCGAAATTGCCGTCAGCGGCTGGCGCGGCGTAAGCGGCAGGGATGAAACCGGGGCCGGCCGCAGGCAGGGCGAAGGCCGCGCCCAAGGCAAGCAACTTGACGGCGGCCAGCGCCAGCCACTGGCGGCGGGAGGGAACGAACTTCATGGCATGACTCCTCGGGGGTTGAAGGTGAGGCCATGCTAGGAAGCGCCGCCCCCGCCGTCAGCCGGCGTGCGACGAACGGCGGGAAGCGGGGGGCGAATTGCTGGGTGGGGGGATGGGTGGAGGCGCCAGGGGCGGTTGTGCCGACAGGGCACGTGGTGGGCGGACAGGCGGATCAGGGATAGGATCAGCCTTGAGGAGTGCCCCTGGATGCCCATTGGTTCAACCGGCTGGAGAGGGTATAAAGTAGCGCTGTCTTCTTCAAGGATCGTTGCCATGAATGCTCGCATCACGATGCAGCCGGAGGTCTGCCACGGCAAGCCCTGTATCCGCGGTCTGCGCTATCCGGTGGAAAACGTTCTCGAATGGCTTGCCGGCGGAATGAGCATCGAGGACATCCTTGCCGACTACGAGGATCTCGAACGTGAAGACATCCTCGCCGTACTGGACTTCGCGGCGCGCCTCTCGCACATCAATCGGATCGAACCCATCGGGCAGATGGCGGCGTGAAATTCCTCGTCGATGCGCAGCTGCCGCGACGGATGGCGGCCTGGCTGACAAGCCGCGGACACGATGCCCTGCATACTCTGGACTTGCCGCGCCGCAATCTAACTTCGGACGCCGACCTGTGCGCCATCGCCGACAGCGACAACCGCGTCGTGGTCACCAAGGACGACGATTTTGTACGCACGCTCCTGGTTCAGGACACCCCGCGCCGCTTGCTGCTGGTCGCCACCGGCAATATCGCCAACGATGACCTGATCGACTTGTTCGACCGGAGTCTCGCGTCGATCGAGCGCGGCTTCGGAAGTGCGCGCTTTGTCGAAGTCAACCGGCAGGCAGTGATCGTGCACGGATGAGCGCGAAGGCCCTAGCCGCGATGAGATCTATTCGTTATTCCAAATCAATTCGAGCCTGACCCATTTGATTCGTTTGATTCGCTGTGGCCGCGACTGCGCGCCGCCCTGGCCGACAGCGGCCGATCGCCGAGGCCGGGAAAGACCTATGTATTGACAAAGTCAATACATGCACTAGACTTGCCCACATGGATCTTCACTTTGAACTGAACGGCGAGACCTTTGTCTGGGACTCCGTGAAGGCCGAAAAGAACTGGCGCAAGCATGGCGTCCGTTTTGAAGAAGCAGCGACGGTGTTCTTTGATCCGCTGTTTGTCCTGGTGGATGCCTCGCGCAAAGAGGAAGCACGGCATGCGGCTATCGGCTTCGATGCAACCGGTCGGCTGCTTTACGTGGTGCATGTCGAAATCGACGGCACTTTCATACGCATCGTGTCCGCGCGTCGCGCGGAACCTGACGAGGAGACCCGCTATGCTGAGTGAACGCCTGAAAAAAAGGTTGGTCAAGGACCGGCCGATGACCTCGATTACCCTGCGCATCCCCGTAGACGTGGTGGACTCCCTCAAGCAGATCGCGCCACTGAAGGGCTACTCCGGTTACCAGACGCTGCTCAAGGCCTATATCGGCGAAGGTCTGCGCCAGGACGAGGCGAAGTTCGCCCCCGACCAAACGGCCCGCCTGATCGAAGCGCTGAAAAAGCGCGGAGTACCGAAATCAGTCCTGGACCAGGCCACACGCGACTTGTCTGCCGCCTGATTCTGGATCGAAAGTCGGCGCCGGCGGCACGGCGATTTCGTGGCCGGCATCCGCCAACTCATGACCCCGCCCGATCCGCCCAAGCGGCCGATTGGATTTGTGACGGAAGACAAGGCCAGCAAGAGCAAAGCGGCCAAGGGCAAGAGATGAGCGCGGAAGCTTTCGCCGTGTCGTCATCCGCAGCGGCGAGGAAAGCGCACTTTGCTTGACCGCCCTGCTGCGCAGGGGCTTCATCAGCGCCGACTTTTACGAATTCAATTCGAGCCTGGAACCTTTGATTTCCAAACGTCTTTGCCCCTTTGACATTATATATAGAATATTCTATATACTTTCTTCACTTGACATTTAGGCGTTGCGATTCTAGACTTGATACATATCGATCTAGGTACTGCAAATCATGAAAAAGTCGCCCACCGCCAAGCCACAAAAAAAAATCCTAGTCTCTGTTTGGACGTTGCTCTATAGCCGACTAAACGAAGCGGTCGATGCAGCCTTCCTGAAACGTGACGCCTTCCTCGATTACGTGCTTCGCTCTGAAGCCCTGCATCTCGAGAAAGATATTCCAGTACCAGGTAATTCGGATCTGGCGCGCGCGTTTCTCGATCAGCAGTTGAAGACCCTCGACCTGGCACCCATGAGTTTGAACCTGTCACCGGAGACAATCGAAGCTATCAATTCGGCGTGCAAGTCCAGGAATATTCCGCGCGACTGCTTTATCAACCGGACGTTGCTTTTTGTTTGTAGCGGACGGCGCAATTTGTGGGAGCGGCTGTTACCTGATCTTGACTGGGATCATTATCTGCGCAAGTGCAGAGATGAGTGGGGCTCCGAGGTCGCGACTGGGCACCATTGGGGGGCACTTCGTGCCATTGAAAGTTGCCTCGCAGACGCACCCTTTTGGTCTCTACGTATGGTGTTTGATTTGGCCAGAGACGATGACAAGGACGAACGTCTGTATATGCATCAGATTATCGTTCCGGCCAACTTCTTCACCAGCCCCGAAGGCAAGAACTGGCAATTTAAAGGGCTCAATTGTTTTCTTCCGGATCACGAAGTCGAAGGCTCCGATGCGTGGGCGGCATACAAGGAAAAACAAAAGGCCGAGTCAAATGAATTCCTCAAACTCCTGGATCAGTTGTAGGAGGTATTGATGAACACCCGCCACGCAGACTTACGTTCCCAACAAAGGGGCGTTCCACCGCTAATTAGCCAATGGCTCGACGCTTATGGTCACGAGGAATATGACGGCCACGGCACAGTACAAGTTCTCTTCACCAAAGAAAGCATTCGCGCGATGGAACGCGATTTCGGCCGCCAGCCGGTTCGCCAGATGAAAAGGTATCTCAATTGCTACAAGGTAGTCAGCAGTCGTGACGGTACGACCGTGACTCTAGGGCACCGAACCAAACACCTAAGGAGGAAGTGATGAACCAGAACCTCACCGCCGCAATTGAACTGCTCGAAGAAGAAATGTTGCAACTGGATCCGGACCGCCTAGATCAAAAGTACGGCGAACCGCAACGACAGTTCGATAGGCTTGTGCGCAACGCCCGCTGGAATAAGGTCCGTGCAGCCATTAGCCTAGTCAAAGAAGACGCAGCGAAGTATGTCGCGATTGTGGACAGAACATGCGTTGAACCAAAACGATTCCCTCCCCTTCCATACGAGTTTCGCAAGGAGCGAGGCGACCTCGTGGCTCAAATAGGTGGTACGCGAATTACTGGCTGGACAGCAACCGACGTTTTTTGCAACGTGCTTTCAACGTTTGGGCTTGAGCGCGTTGCACAACTCGGGCTTCGCCTGTGCGGATTGCCTTTGGTCTCCGCAGAACCGCCACCGCAAACAGATCGGTATCCATCGATCCGCAAGGTCCAAGGCTGGCATATCGTAGTTCACTGCAACACGGCGGAGAAAACCAAGATACTCCGGCGTATCGGACAACTCCTTGCCAACAAGAAACTATCAATGCCATTGGGGGCAGCGTGACGTGAATTTCTGACCGCCTTACATGCTACGTCGCGCGGGTACTCCTCCTCCGGAAACCACAGCTTCGAATTTGAACGCGACGGCTCGCTTTCACCGAAACGGATTCAACATCGGCACGCCGAAGCGCTTGAAGTCGCCGACGTTTCGCGTCACCACGGTCAGCTTGTGCACCAGCGCGGTAGCCGCAATCATCGCATCCTCGTACACGGTATCCGATTGGCGGTGCATCAGTTTCGCCCATTGCCGGAACGTGAGCAATTGGGGTCAGGAGCAATTGGGGTCAGAGTGATTTGGCTTTTTCGTAAAGCAAAGAAGCCGGGGGCAAATTGTGTTTCTCAAAAGTCGGCGCTGGCGCCACGGCGATCAGGCCGGCGCCGGCAGGCCCGGGGTGGAGGAATGTGAAACCCTGACGGAGCCACGGGCCTGCCGGTGACGGCCGGGTACGACGATCACGCAGCTTCGGGCAGTTCGAGCGGCTCGATCTTCGCAATCACTTTCTTCAGCGCTTTCTCCGACGCGGCGAGATCGTATTGCGCCTGCATGTGGAGCCAGGATTCCGCGCTGCCGCCAAGCGCCGCGGCGAGGCGCAGCGCCATGTCGGCGCTAACGCCGTTCTTGCCGTTTAGCACGTTCGACAGCGTCACCCGCGTGACGCCGATGCGGCGGGCGAAGTCGGTCACGGTGATGCCGGTGCCGGTGAAAACGCCGTCCCTCAGAACTTCGCCGGGATGCGGCGGGTTGTACATGCGCGTCAATCTTTGCTCCTGAAGCGATATGAGTCAGTCGTCGATTTTGCTCCGAGCCAATAAAAACCGCCTGACGACATCAACCAAACACCACCGACACCGAGCCGGCCGCTTGCCGCCTTTTCGCTTTAGGCCGCACCACGATCTCGACATCCATCCCCAGCTTCGTCAGAAAGCCGATCAGCCTTTCCTGCGAATAGCCTTGAAACTGTCCGCGCAGCAAGGCGGAAACCTTGGGCTGGTCAATCCCCAGCAGTTCCGCCGCCTTGGTTTGGGTCAGCTTGCGCTCCTGGATGATGCGGGCGATTTCGCTCACGATCCTTGCCTTGGCCAGCATCTCGGCCGAGTCGGCGAAGCCGAGATCGGCATACACATTGCCGGAACTGACTTCGTAGTCGATTTTGTCTTTGCTGGTCTTGCGGGTCATGTCAATCTCCTTCGGCCAGACGTCTGGCATCGTCGAGCCGCTTGCGTATCAGGTCGATATCGGGTTTCGGTGTTTCGATGCCCTTTGTCGATTTCTTCTTGAAACAATGCAGCACATACACGGCGTTGGCGAAGCGCAACGTATAAACGGCGCGATAGGTGTCAGTCGCGAAGTCCTCGACGACTTCCAGCACGCCCGCCGAACCGAACCCGCGCAGCACCTTGGCTGCCGGATGCCTGCCGCCGATCTGCGCCAGATGCAGCGCGTAGCCGAACTCGCGCTGCACCGCCCTCGGCATGGCCGCGAGATCCTTGCGCGAACCCCCGAGCCAGATCAGCGGCTTTTCGTCATTGCTCATTGCCATAAGTATATGCCAATACTGGCATAGCCCGCAACAGTGCAGCCGGCGTCTCTAACGGTCGGCGCTGGTGGAGCGGCGCCTCGCCCTGCCACGCACCGGCAGCGGAAAATTCGCACGGGCGGAGGCGGACAACAGCAGTTCCTTCAGCGACGGACGCGCCGCATCGCGCAGCCGTTTCCACTCGGCGATGGAAACCAGCACGGCCGTTTCCGCGCCGCACCGCGTGACGACCTGCGGGCCTTCGCTGACGCAGGCATCCAGCAGTTCGCTGAAACGCGCTTTGGCGTCTTGCACAGGCCAAGCCTTCATGGTGTATCTCCGCTGATCGCTAAGCTGACCAGCTTATGCGGACCTTGGGTCGAGCGCAAATCGTCCGCGAACGATCATCCGCGGACGATTTGTGACCTGCCTCTGAAAGTTATGCGCAGCGGTATCCAATCGGACGGCGCCGGCAATACTGCGACGATCAGGTTCAGGCGGTCTGGCCGGCCAGTTCTTCGAGGATGGTGTCGCGTATCGACTCCACCTTGCCGGTTCCGGCGACCTTGATGTAGCGTCCGGCGGCGGGGTCGCGGCTGCTCAGGCTTGAGTAGAAATCAACCAGCGGCCGGGTTTGCTGGTGATACACCTGCAGGCGGTGGCGGACGACCTCCTCCTTGTCGTCGTCGCGCTGGATCAGCGGTTCGCCGGTGACGTCGTCATGATCGGCGACTTTCGGCGGATTGAACACCTGATGGTAGGTTCGTCCCGAGCCGGGGTGCACCCGGCGGCCCGACATGCGGCGGATGATTTCGTCGTCATCGACCGCGATCTCGACTACGGCGTCGATGCGCACGCCCGCGGCCTGCATGGCTTCCGCCTGCGGAATCGTGCGCGGAAAACCGTCGAACAGATAGCCGTTGCGGCAATCGTCATCCAACAGGCGGGTCTTCACCATGCCGATGATGATTTCATCGGGCACCAGGCCTCCGGCGTCCATCACCGCCTTGGCCTGGCGACCAAGCTCGGTTCCCTGCTTGACGTGGGCGCGCAGCATGTCGCCGGTCGAAATCTGCGGAATGCCGAATTTTTCCTTGATGAAACCTGCCTGTGTTCCCTTGCCGGCCCCTGGGCCGCCCAACAAAATGATGCGCATTGCCTTGCCTCCTATCGAATGGTTCGTCTGGCCGGTTTGTCTTGCGCGGCTCTGTCGCTCACCCGATTGCAGGAGTGGCGGCGCTCACTCTAGTCAGTTCGAGCCGTAAGTAAAATCAGGTTTCCTTACCGAATGCATAAGCAGAAAACCAAGGTGACGCTCCCGCCCGGATGTCCCGCTTGGCCAACGCCGCATGCCGCGGACGAGAAGAGGTCCAAGCGACTTGAATTCCCGCGTGCGACAATCCCCGCATGCCTGCCGCCCTGCCCTTGCGCCACTTTCTGCTCGCGCTTGCCGTGGTTGCCGTCTGGGGCATCAACTTTGTGGTCATCAAGTTCGCGCTCGGGGCTTTGCCGCCGATCCTGATGGCGGCCTTGCGCTTCGGCCTGGTGCTGCTGCCCGGCCTGTTCTTCCTTGCGCGCCCGGCGGTGCCGCTGGGCAACCTCGCGCTTTACGGCTTGCTGATCGGCGCCGGTCAGTTCGGCCTGCTCTATGTCGCGATGAATGGCCATATCTCGCCGGGCCTGGCCTCGCTGGTGATCCAGGTCCAGGTGTTCTTCACCATCGGCCTGGCGATGCGCATCTCCGGCGAACGCGTGCGGCGCTTCCAGTGGTTCGCCCTGCTGCTCGCCGCGGGCGGCATCGCCGTAATCATGCTGCATACCGACGGCAGCACCACGCCGTTCGGTTTGCTGCTGGTGCTGCTGGCGGCGCTGGCCTGGGCCGGCGGCAACATCGCTGCGAAGCAGGGCGCGCCGACCAACATCCTCGCCTATGTGGTGTGGTCCAGTGCCTTTGCCGTACCGCCGCTGATCGCGCTGTCGCTGTTCGCCGAAGGCTGGGATGCGATCTCGGCGGCGCTGCGCACGGCCGATGCCGCGGCCTGGGCGGCAGTGGCCTGGCAGGCCTGGGGTAATTCGCTGTTCGGTTACGCGGCCTGGGGCTGGCTGCTGGCGCGCCACCCGGCGGCCACGATCACGCCGCTGGCGATGCTGGTGCCGGTGTTTGGCATGGGCGCCTCGGCCCTGTGGTTGGACGAAGCGCTGCCGCCCTGGAAGCTGGTCGCCGCCGCGCTGGTGATGGCCGGCCTGGCGCTCAACCTGCTGTGGCCGAGGCTGCGCGCGGCCCTGGCTTGAAACGGATTCCGCGAAAGTTGGCGCTGGCACCACGGCGACAAGGCGGCGCCCCGAAAGCCCTTGGAAGACCGGAAATCCTTTCATTCCCGAAAAATGCGCGCCGGTTACCGATGGCATAATCCGGCAACTCGACACCGAAACCACGCCTGAAATGACGGAAAAAGACGCCGCAACGCTGGCGAAGCTGATTGCCGACAGCCGCCGGCAGATGGAAAGCGACTTGGCCGAACTGTTCGAGGAACTCGGGCCTGCGCTGATCCAGGATGCCGGCGAGCGCGACCCTGCCAGCCAGGACCCAAGCCAGCGCATCGCCGCCGACACCCTGAAGCGCTCGCTGCAGGACCACTGGGACAAGGTGACGCCGGCATTGACGGCCAGTCTCGCCGGGCGTATCCGGCAGGCGGCGAAGCCGGGAGACGGCTACGGCGCCGCGCAAGAGCTGAAGATCGTCAACGATGCCGAGGTCGCCCTGCAACTGGCCGCGCGCGAGATCCTCGAGCGCCTGACCACGGCCTGCCGCGAAGAGACCAACCCGCTGGAACGGCGGATTTCCTACCTGGTGCTGCGCAGCGCCATGACTCCGGGCGACCGGACGTTCAAGATCTCGTCACTGTGGTCCTGCATCGAGGCCGCCTGCGCCGAGGTGACCGACGACACGGCGGCAGGCATCCTGCTGCTGCAACGGGTCGGCGAGCGCCTCACCGCGGAACTGCCCCGGCTCTATCGCGTGGTCAACGAAGCCCTGATCGACGCCGACATCCTGCCGCGCCTCAAGCGCAACTACCGGGAGATGACGCTGGTCGACCCCCAGGAGGCAGCCGCCGAATCGGCCAAGATGGCGAGCGCCCTCGACCGGCTGGTGAAGGCGCGCACCAAGGACGGCGCAGCCACCGCCACCGGGACCGGCGGCAGCCTGGAACTCTTCGACTCGATGAAGACGCTGCAGGCAGCGCCGGCGCCGGCGGACCCCGGCACCCACACCAACCTCGTGCGCATGGTGCGCGACAGCGCCGCCGCGCGCGACGTGCGCCCGCAGGACGCGGTCTCGCTGGACATCGTCGCCGAACTGTTCGACCAGATCTTCAACGACCCGAACATCGCGAACGGCATGAAGGGGCTGGTGGCCCGCCTGCAATCCACGGTGCTGAAGGCGGCGATGCAGAACCAGCGCTTCTTCGCCGACCGCAGCCATCCGGCGCGGCGTTTCCTGGACGGCATTTCGACCATCGCGATCCGCTGGGGCAAGGTGGTCAACGTCGACGACCCCTTCTTCGTCAAGCTGTTGGAGCTGGTCAACAAGGTCCAGGTCACGTACAGCGGCGACGTGGGCGTGTTCGACGCCGCGAACGCGGAGCTGGATGCCTTCCTCGCCGAACGCGAGAAGATCGAGGAACAGCAGGATCGCGAGCTGGCCGATGCCGTGCGCGCCCGCGAGGAGGAAATCCGCCTCACCCGCGCGGCCCAGATGCGCGCGCAACGGGCGGCGAACCAGTGCATCGAGCGGCTGCTGGGGCCGAATGTGGCGGGCGAGATCGAAGACTTCCTGCGCAGCTACTGGCGCGACGTGGTGCAGGGAAGGATTTCGCAGTCCGGCGAGGACGGTGCGCCCACCGTCGAGGCACTACAGACCGCCGTCGCGCTGATCTGGGCCGTGACGCCGAAGCACCATCCGTCGGAACGCAAACGGCATGCCGCCGCGCTGCCCGGACTGCTGAAGAAGCTCAACACCGGCTTCGACGAGATCGGCGCCGCGCCCGCCGAGCGCAAGTCGTTCATGGACACGCTGGTCGACCTGCAGCTCGCCGCGCGGCGCGCGGAAAAAGAGAAAGGCGACGCCAAGGCCAAGTCGACGTCGACGTCGACGCCGGCGGAAAAGCCGCGCGATCGCAGCGCGGGGCCGACCCTGCAGGTCAGCCATGCCACCGACCAGGGCGTCCGCGTGCAGGACATCTCGCTCCCCAGCGGCGGCGAACTCGACGCGGAAAGCACGCCGGACCGTGCCGACCTGCGCCGCGTGCGCCAGTTGGTGCGCGGCGACTGGGTCGACTTCATCACCGCAGGCCAAAGCCGCCGCGAGCGCCTGACCTGGATCAACAACAGCCGGACGCTGTTCCTTTTCAGCAATAGCGCCTCGAGCTGCGCCATTTCCATCTCGGCGGAGGCCCTGGCGGTGCGCCTGAGGAACCAGAGCGCGTGCATCGTGTTGCCCGACCGGCCGATGTTCGAGCGCGCCATCCACGGCGCCATCCGGTCGCTGGACAAGCGCGCCTGAGGATCACGGGCCGCAAGCGCTCAGGCGGTTTCGAACAGGGCCGGGAACGCGCGCCGCCCTGATCCGCAAAGGATGATGAAGGAGCCGGGCGCTACCTGGATTCCCGAAGAGTTGGCGCTGGCGACACGGCGATTTATTGCTGAGCAATGGCCCCCGACCGCAAATTGAGCCACTGCGTGACAAGCTCCCGCACTGAGCGTCGCTTGCTCCCCACCAGCCTCACCCCCGCCGTCCCCCGCATCGCCTCCACCAGCACCCTCCCTTCACACGGCACGCGGTAGCTCTCGCCCGCCGAGAGGAACAGGTCGCCCGCAGTGCCGCTGGCGGTGATCCATACCGTACCGGACTCCACGTGCAGTTCCGCATGCTGCGCGGCATCCAGGCACAGCGGCCGGTCGGGGTGCAGCAGCAGTGTTTCGCGGGCGGGCATGGCGCAGGCTCCATGGGTCGATGTCGCCATGCTAGGCAGTGCCGCACCGCCGATACAGATGCACCGCGGCGAAATTGTGACCGTGACAGTTGCGCCAATTTGCAACTGTGCCGATCGATAATGCAGACTACTGTGCGGGTCGCCCCGCCACCCTCGGCGTCACAATCCAGCCACGATGCTTTACGAGAACCTTGCCAACGAATTCGCCACGCTGATCGGCAGCGGCCAGTTGCGGCCGGGCGACCGCCTGCCTTCGGTGCGCCACCTGGCGCGGCAACGCGCGCTGTCGATCTCGACGGTGGTGCAGGCGCTGCGCACGCTGGAAAGCCGCGGCATGGTCGAGGCGCGACCGCAGTCGGGCTACTACGTGCGGCGACGCCCGGCGCGCATGGTCGATGCCGGGGTGCTGGCCGCGGCGCCGGCGGCGGGACCGGTGGAGGTGGGCGTCTGCCGCCGCCTGGTAGAGGTGCTGCGTGCCAACGAGGCGCCGGGCATGGTGCCGCTGGGCTCCGCCCTGCCGGCGCCCGAGTTGCTGCTGGCGCCGCGCCTGAACCGGCTTTACGCCAGCATCGCGCGCCGCCAGCCGGGGCTGCTGGCCGGCAGCAGCCACAGCAATCTGAATGAAGCGCCGCTGCTGCGCGCGATCACCCGGCGCGCGCTGGAATGGGGCTGCCCGATCGCGACGGAGGAACTGGTGGTGACCAATTCCTGCACCGAGGCGATGGCGCTCTGCCTGCGCGCGGTGACCAAGCCCGGCGACACGGTGGCGGTGGAATCGCCGACCTATTATGTGATGCTGCAGTTGCTCGAAGCCATGGGCCTGCGCGCGCTGGAGATCCCGACCCATCCGGTCACCGGCGTCTCGCTCGACGCGCTGGAGCTGGCGACAAGGAAGCCCGCCGCCGAGGGCGGCATCGCGGCCTGCCTGTTGATCCCCAGCGGCGCCAACCCGCTGGGCAGCGTGATCCCCGATGCGGCCAAGCAGCGCCTGGCCGAGCTGCTGGCGGCGCGCAATGTCGCGCTGATCGAGGACGACATCTACGGCGACATCTGCTTCACCGGCGCGCGGCCGCGGCCGATCCACGCCTTCGACAAAAGCGGCAACACCATGCTATGCACTTCGTTCTCCAAGACGGTATGCCCGAGCCTGCGTGTGGGCTTCGTCGCCGCCGGCCGGCGCGCTGCCGAGGTGGTGCTGCAGAAGACCCTGACCAGCGGCAAGACCAATCCGCTGACCCAGCATGTGATCGCCGGGCTGATGGAGTCGCGCGGCTTCGACCTGCATCTGCGCACGCTGCGGCGGCGCTTTGCCGAGCAGATCGCGCGTACGCGCGATGCGGTGGCGCGCCACTTCCCGGCGGAAACCCGCGTCACCGATCCGCAGGGCGGCTTTGTGCTCTGGCTGGAACTGCCACACGAGGTCGATTGCACGGCGCTGCACCGGCGCGCGGTGCAGGAAGGCATCGCCTTCGTGCCCGGCGAACTGTTTTCCGCCAGCGGCCAGTACAAAAACTGCCTGCGCCTGGCCTGCGGCCAGCCGTGGAGCGAGCGGCTGGAGGACGGGGTGAAAAGGCTGGGGCAGTTGGTCGCGGGCTGAGAGTTGGCGCTGGCGCTACGGTGGTCATGCCGTCTTCGACAGGCCCGGGGCGGAGGAATCAATAATCTGACAGAGCCACGGGCCAGCCGGAGACGGCCGGGGGATAATGCGCAACGCCCCGGCTTTGTGGAACGGCCGGCGGGAAATCCATGGAGAAGCACCGATGCGCTGGCTGGACCGGATTCCGTATTCCCTCCTGATCGCCGGAGCGATATTCATGCTCGGCGCGCCCTTCCTGCCCGAGCCGCATCTGGTCGAGAAGGCGCGCATGCTAGCGGCAGGCCGGCTTGTGCGGCCGATCGACATCTTCGACGTGTTCTGGCATCTGCTGCCGGCCGCGCTGCTCGGCATCAAGTTCGCGCTGGGCAGGAAGGCCAAGCCCTGACGCAGCCGCAGGCCTGCCGGCGCCGGCCGTCACTTGGATGAAGCTTCAAGGAAATCGCCGACTCGCGTAGCATGGCGATCGGGCATTTGCCTTCCGACCGGAAAGGGTGGCGCCATGGACCTCCTGAAGAACCGCATCGCGCTGCGCTGGCGCCGCACCAAGATCGTGGCCACGCTGGGCCCGGCGAGTTCCGAACGCAAGATCATCGAAGATCTGCTCAAGGCCGGCGTCGATGTGGTGCGGCTCAACATGTCGCACGGCACCCACGAAGCCCACCGCGCGGTGTATGCCCAGGTGCGCGCGGCGGCGAAAAAGCTCGACCGCCAGGTGGCGATCTTCGCCGACCTGTGCGGGCCGAAGATCCGCTGCGGCAAATTCCCCGACGGGCCACTCAAGCTCACTCCCGGCGAGGAGGTGATGATCGATCCGCGCGTGGACAAGGGCGGGCCGGGGCTGATCGCCTCGCAATACAAGGCCATCGCACGCGACGTGCAGCCGGGGCACCGCATCCTGCTCGACGACGGCAACCTGGAACTCAAGGCGCTGGCGATCGAAGGCGAGCGCGTGCGCTGCAAGGTGATCTTCGGCGGCCTGCTCAAGGACCACAAGGGCATCAACCTGCCGGACTCGAAGGTGTCCGCCTCCTCGCTGCCGCCCAAGGACATCGCCGACGCCAAGTTCGCCATCGAGCTCGGCGTCGATTACCTCGCGCTGTCGTTTGTGCGCACCGCCAAGGACGTCGCCGGCCTGCGCCGCCTGATCGGTCGCGCCGGGGCCGACACGCCGATCATCGCCAAGATCGAGACGCCGGAAGCGATGGACAACATCGAGGCCATCGTCCGGGCATCCGACGCAATCATGGTGGCGCGCGGCGACCTCGGCATTGAAATGCCGGCCGAGCAGGTGCCGCTGATCCAGCGCGAACTGATCCGCCTCGGGCGGCGCCACAACCGCGCCGTGATCGTGGCGACGCAGATGCTGGAATCGATGATCGACCATTCGCGGCCGACGCGGGCCGAGGTGGGCGACGTCGCCAACGCGGCGCTGACCGGCGCCGACGCGGTGATGCTCTCGGCCGAGACCGCGAGCGGCAAGTACCCGCTGCGCGCGGTGCAGATGATGGACCGCGTGCTGCGCGAAGTGGAGGGCTACCAGTGGCGCCAGGGCAGCTTCCTCGGCGACGAGCCGGCCAGCCACCTCGACCTCGATCTGCGCGACGGCGTCGCCAATGCCGCGACCGCGCTGGCTCACGATCTCAAGCTGCAGGGCATCATCATCCCGACCCGCAGCGGCACCACGGCGCGCGTGATCTGCTCGCATCGCCCAACCGCGCCGCTGATCGCGGTGTCGACCAACGAAGCCGTGTGCCGGCGCCTCGCGCTGAACTGGGGCGTGGTGCCGATGACCACCACCGAAGCCGAGTACCGCGCCCCGCAATCGTTGTGCCGGCGCGTCGCGCGCAGTTGCGATCTGACCCGCACCGGGCACAGCGTGCTGCTGGTTTCCGGCTTCAGCGACGACCTGGCGCGCAACGCGCCGCTGCTGCAGATCCTGCGGGTCTGAGGGCGGCTACTCGAGAGTTGCCGCTGGCGACACGGCGACGCCGGGCACGCTGCAGCCGCGCTAACCCGGCGCGGCCTTGACCCGCACCATCAACTGCATGCCCGCTGCCAACAGCAGCGCGGCGCCGATGCCGTGGGCGATCGCGAGGCCGAGACTGAGCCCGCTCAGCACGGTCAGCACGCCAAGCGCG
>JAXMJU010000307.1:0-3554 GCA_034376265.1 Sulfuritalea sp. | reverse complement strand
GAAGACGCCATCGACGCCCTCCACGGCCAGTATGGCATCGAGATTTTCCAGGCCCTGCCGGGTTTCGACCTGGACGATCAGGCAGACCTCCGCGTCGGCATGTTTTACGTAATCCTTGATGCCGCCCCAGTGCGCGGCGCGCGACAACGAGGCGGCGACGCCGCGGATGCCCGTGGGCGGGTAGCGCAGCGCGCGCACCAGTTGCCGCGCCTGCTCGGCGCTGTCCACCAGCGGCAGCAGCAGGGTCTGCGCGCCGGCGTCGAGATACTGCTTGATCAGTGCGGCGTCGTGGCTCATCGGCCGCACCAGCAACTGCACCGGATAGGGCGCCGCCGCCTGCAGTTGCGCGAGCACGCTGGCGGGATTGTTGGGCGTGTGCTCGGCGTCGATCACCAGCCAGTCGAAGCCCGTGCCGGCGAGGATTTCCATGCTGATGCCATTGGCCAGTCCGACGAAGAGTCCGACCTGCCACTGCCCCTGCCGCAGCTTTTGCTTGAAGAGGTTTTTCGGCATATCCATGATGGGCCTTACTCCAGAGACAGGCCCTGATCCCAGTAGGGCTCGGGACCCAGGCGCAGGGCCAGGAAATCGACGAAGGCGCGCACGCGCTGTGGCACGAAGCGGGTGCCGGGAAATACCGCGAACATATCCAGCGTCGGGATCGGAAATTTCCGCAGGATCGGCACCAGCTTGCCCTGGCGAATCGCGTCGGCGGCGATGAATGTGGGTTGAAAAACGATACCCATGCCCTGTATCGCCGCCTCCTGCAGAGCATTGCCGTTGTTGGCGGTGATCGGCCCACCGATCTCGACGGCATGCGGCACGCCGTCGACCAGGAAGGTCCAACTGCTGCGCGAGGTCAGCGAATAGGCCAGGCAGGCACGCTGTGCCAATTCGTCCGGATGGGAGGGCTCGCCATGAATCCGCAGGTAGTCGGGCGACGCCAGGACCACCGAGCGGCAGGCAGTCAGGCGCCGTGCCACGGTGGTTTCGGGCAAACGCCTGGTGATTCTCAGGCCGAGGTCCATGCCCTCCTCGATCAGATTCACCCGCCGGTCATTGAAATCGAGGTCGATGTGGATATCAGGGTGGGCCATGGAAAATTCCAGGATCAGCGGCGTCAGGTGCAACAGGCCGAAGGTGAGCGGAACCGTGGCACGGATCGCCCCACGCAGGGTCAGCCGCTCCCCCGCCAGACCGCCCTCGGCCTCTGATATGCGATCGATGATGTCGCGGCATTGCTCGAGGTAGGTCGCGCCGGCCGAAGTCAGGGAGAGCCGGCGCGTGCTACGGGCCATCAGCTTGACGCCGAGATGCGCTTCCAGCGCCGCAATCTGGCGCGTCACCGCCGAGCGCGCCACATTCAACTGGTCGGCCACGGCGGTAAAACTGCCCGCCTCGGCCACCCGGACGAAAGTCTGCATCGCCGCCAATCGATCCATGAAGCTCTTGCCCCGTATAAATTTCTGCCTTCGATCATTGTATGGGGAACGCTGTCTTACAATTCCACTCGAACGCAATTTCCACGGAGATATTCATGAAGCGACTCGTTACCCTGCTGTTTTCTGCCCTCCTTGCATGGCTGGCCCTGCCCGGCCTTGGCCTGGCCGCCGAGCCGTTGGCCGGCCGTGAATTCAAGGCAATCAGCCCGCCCCTGGCAAGCGCCAAGGACAAGATCGAGGTGATCGAGTTCTTTTCCTACGGTTGTCCGCATTGCAGCGATTTTCATCCCCTCGTCAGCAAATGGGCCGCCGGCCTGCCGAAGGACGTGAATTTCCGGCGCGTGCCGGTCAGCTTCAATCGTCCGGAATGGGCACGACTGGCCCGGATCTTTTACGCCCTGGAAACCACCGGCGATCTGGCCAGGCTCGACACCGCCGTATTCATTGCGATTCACGAGCAGCGCATGGCCTTCAAGACCGACGAGGCCGTGGTCGGCTGGGCCGCCGGCAAAGGCGCCGACCGCAAGAAGTTCGCCGACGCGATGGCCTCCTTCGCCATGCAGAGCAAGGTGCTGCGCGGCGATCAGGACGCCACCGCGGCCCGCATCGGCGGCGTCCCGGCGCTGGCGGTGGATGGAAAATTCCTGATCAACAACGAGGCCGCCGGCAGCTACGAGGACTTGCTGAGGATTACCGACACCGTGATCGCCAAGGCGCGCCAGGATCGCAAGGGAAAGTAAGGCATGGTCTTGTTGCGCCTGTTGCTGACCCCGCGCGGCCTGTTCGCCGCGACCGGCGCGGCAGCCGTGGGTCTGGTCGCCGGCGGTCTGGTTCTGGCCCACAGCATGAATCTTGCCGCCTGCCCGCTGTGCATTCTGCAACGCATGCTTTATATGCTGCTGGGCATCGAGGCCATCGCGGCGTGGTTTCTTGCCGGCACCAGGAGGCCGCGCCAGGCGGCGGCGCTGGTGATGGCCGCTACCGCGCTGACCGGAGCGGGCATTGCGGCCTACCAGACCTGGCTGCAGCGCTTTGCCAAGGGGGTCAGCTGCACGGCCGATCAGCCATGGTGGGAGCATTTTGTGAATTGGGCCGGCAGCCAATGGCCGTTGCTGTTCGAAGCCTCCGGCCTGTGCTCGGAGGCCGGCTGGAAGTTTCTCGGCCTGTCGATCGCCGAATGGTCGTTGATCGCGTTCAGTTCGATGAGCATCGCCATGCTGGCGGCCATGCTGCGCAATACGGACAGCCGCAAGCCCTGATCGATCGCGGCTGGGAAGCCTCAGTCCTGGTCGGCGCGCTTGGTCAGGGCGGCGGCTTCGGCGGCCGTCAGGCGTCGCCAGGGCAGCGGGATCAAGCCGGGCACCTTCTCCATGTAGCGGCGATAAGTTTCGCCATAGACGGCCAGCAGCTTGCCTTCCTCCAGCTTCGAACCGACCACGAAGTAGGCGCTGATCATCAGCGCCGATACCAGCAGCGGCCCATTCATGTCGCGGGTCCAGATCAGGACCAGTCCGACGCAATACCAGGGATGGCGAACGAAGCGATGCAGGACGGAAACCGTGAAATTTTCCGCATGATCGTCGCCATGTTGCCGCAGTTGGCGCAAACCGAGAAACTCGCCCATGTCATAGCCGGGACCCGATAGCAGGAGACTCAGGATCGCCGCGAGCGCAAGGCCATCGGCCAGCCAGGCCCAGGCGCCCTGCCATCGCCAGAGCCAGTCGTTGTCGCCGCGGTAGACCAGCCACAGCACCGGGATCAGGGTTAGCGTGGCCAGGAGGTTGAACGCGATCCGGTAGCCCGGCATGAAGTGCGGCCAACGGCCGGCGACCCAGGCCTTGAAGCTCGACGCGGCCACGACGGAATGCAGCGCGAAATAGCCGAGCCAGGCCAGGGCGATTACGGCCAGTTTCATGACGAATAGCTCAGCCCGGCTTTTGGCCTATCACACGCCGATACAGCGCCAGCGATTCGCCGACGATGCCGCGGCGGAAGGCCAGCACGCAGATCACGAAAATCGCGCCCATGATCACGGTGACGAGCGACCCCACCTTGTCGGCCAGTTCGTTCTGCAGCGTGACGATCACGCTCGCCCCGACCAGCGGGCCGAAC
>JAXMJU010000306.1:0-9694 GCA_034376265.1 Sulfuritalea sp. | reverse complement strand
GCCTACGGCCACTTCGGCCGCAGCGACATCGATCTGAGCTGGGAGCGCACCGATCAGGTCGCGGCACTGAAGGCGGCACTGGCCTGACGGCGGGCCCGGCTACAGAGCCGCCGCCGCGCGGCGAAACTCCATGCGCGCCATCATGCGGCTGCTCATGTTGCTGGTGAAGCAGAGGGCAAACCAGCGCTCGCCCGGATCGACGAACAGCGCCGTGCCGCTGATGCCGAACCAGGCCATTTCGCCCGCCGCGCAGGGCATGGCCGCGGCGCCCCAGTCGAGCCGGAGCGCCAGGGCGAGTCCGAAACCGAAGCCGGGGCCGGTAAAGCCGATCGGGCCGTCGACGCCTTGGGGCAACTGGTTGCGGCACATTTCCTCGAACAGCGTGGGCGACAACAGTCGTTCGCCGGCATGGCTGCCGCCATTGGTCAGCATGCGCGCAAAGCCGGCGTAGTCGCCCAGCGTCGCCACCAGTCCGCCGCCGCCGCTTTCCAGCCACGGCCGCTCCGGCAGGCGCATGCCGTAGCCGGCCACGCGCGCCTGCCAGGCCGCATCCTCGGCGTAGGCGGCGGCCAGCCGCCCTTGTGCCGCGGGCGGCACTTCGAAGCCCGTGTCCCGCATCCCCAGGCGCTCGAAAATCCGCGTCTTGAGCGCCAGCCCGAGCGGTAGCCCATCGAGCTTCGCCACGATCATGCCGAGCACGTCGGTCGAATAGCCGTAGCGGAATGCCGCGCCGGGCTGCGCCGCGAGCGGCGCCGCGGCGAGGGCGGCGAGGAAGGCCTGGGCATCGACGTAGGGCATCTGCCCGGCAAAATCGGCCTGCGCTGCCGCGGCGCGCAGCTCGGCGTCGAGGATTTCCGAGGCGTAGGCCAGGCCCGAGGTATGCCGCATCAGGTCGCGTACCGTCGGCGCGCGCTGCGGCCGCGCCCCCGACTGCATGCGCAGCCCGTCCAGAACTGGCAGGTAGTCGCCGACCGGCGCGTCGAGCGCGAGCAAGCCCTCCTCGACCTGCATCAGCGCGGCGCAGCTGACGATGGATTTGCTCAGCGAGGCCAGGCGGAACAGCGCCCCGTCGTGCATCGGCTCGTCGCTGTCCGGCCGCAGCCGGCCGGTTGCGCAGTGCGCCAGCACCTGGCCGGCGCGCTCGACATGAACCACCGCGCCGGGGGTGTGGCGCGCCTCGATTTGATAGTCAAGCAGGCGATCGATGCTGCTGCTCATGTTGTCTCCGGTATCTGAATCTAATAATCTCAGTTCAATCCGCAGATGACGCAGATTACGCAGATAGAACAACGAAGTGGCCGGTGCCCGCGGCTCACCCAGCAGGTGGTGCGACCTGACCAAGTAATGCCCTGATTCATCTGCGTCAATCTGCGCAATCTGCGGATCGAATGCTTTTTGCAGGCTGAATGTTCGAGCAAGCATCGCTCATTTTTGCGGCCCGGTCCATGGCGGCGGCTTGCGGTCCGCGATGCAACAGGATTCGGCGGCGCGGATGCTTACAATGGCACCATCGAATTTCCGGTCCTGCCACCATGCGCATCGCGGTCCTGATTCATCTGCTGGGAGTCATCGTCTGGGTGGGCGGCATGTTCTTCGCGCACGTCTGCCTGCGCCCGGTCGCCGCGGCCCAGTTGCCGCCCCCGCAGCGCCTGCCTTTGCTGGCTGCCGTGCTCGGGCGCTTTTTTGTCGCGGCCGGCATCGCCATTGTCGCCATCCTCGGCAGCGGCCTGGTCCGTTTCGGCGCTGTGGGCGGCGCCGCAGCGCCATGGCACTGGCATGCCATGGCGGGCATCGGCGGCGTCATGATGCTGCTCTACCTGATCATCGTGCTGCACCATTACCCGCGCCTCAAGGCCGCGGTGGCGGCCCAGACCTGGCCGGCGGGCGGCGCGGCGATGGAGGCGATTCGCAAGCTGGTGCTGGTCAATCTGATCCTCGGCGGCGTCACCATCGTGATCGCCCTGGCCGGGCCGTGAAGGCCGCCGCGTCGCGCCGCGCACCGTGACCGAGGTCGACCGCGAGCGCCACGCCCAACGCGTAGCGGGCCTGCTCGACCGGGGTTCCGTGGTGGTCCTGACCGGCGCCGGCCTCAGCACCTCCTGCGGCATACCGGACTATCGCGACCATGACGGGCAATGGAAGCGCAGCCGGCCGATCGACCACAAGGACTTCCTGAGTTCGGAGAGCACGCGCCGGCGCTACTGGACGCGCAGTTTCCTCGGCTGGCCCACGGTGGGGCAGGCGGCGCCCGGCCGCGGCCATCGCGCTCTGGCGCAACTGGAAGGCCGGGAGCGGATCGACCTGCTGATCACGCAGAACGTGGATGGACTGCACCAGAAGGCGGGCAGCCGCTCGGTGCTGGAACTCCACGGCGGGCTGGACCGGGTGCTCTGCCTGGCCTGCCGCCGGACCTGGCCGCGCGCCGCCGTGCAGGACTGGATGAGCGCGGCAAATCCCGGCATCGCCGGCGCGGCGGCAAGCATCGCGCCGGATGGCGACGCCGAAGTCGGCGAGGAATTGCATGCCGAGTTTTGCATCCCGGCCTGTCCGGACTGCGGCGGCATGCTCAAGCCCGACGTGGTGTTCTTCGGCGACAGCGTGCCGCGCGAGCGGGTCGGTGCTGCAATGGCCGCCATCGATGCCGCGCACGGCCTGCTGGTGGTGGGTTCCTCGCTGATGGTGTATTCGGGATTCCGCTTCGTCCTGCATGCCCACCAGCGCGGCAAGCCGGTGATGGCGATCAACCTCGGCCGGACCCGCGCCGACCACTTGCTGGCGGCCAAGGTGCGGCAGGATTGCGACGAGTTCCTGCAGCGGCTGCAAGGCAGCGCCTAACAGCGGCGTCGCCGCCCGATTCTCCGTAAGTCGCCGTGTGTCGCCGTGTCGCCAGCGCCAACTTTCATCGCGGCGAGATCGCGGGCTAGCGCCTGTCCTGCAAGCCCTGGATGTGCGCCAGGATGTCCATGACGGTTTTCCGGTCGATTTCACGTAGGGCGGGCATGGCGTCGTCGGGATGGCCGTTGAGCATGGCGTGCAGGCTGGCCCATGGATCGTCCCGGGCGACGCGGCCGAGGTGGCGCTTGGCGATGAAGCGGCCTTCGAGTCCGTGGCAGCCGGCGCAGATGCTGCGATAGTGGGTGGCGCCGCGCGTAGCGTCGCCGCGCGAAAGACGCGTGCGGGGATCGATCATGGCGTCCATGTCGACCTGCCCATGGCTGACGAAATTCGCCAGGTCCTGCAGGTCGCGGTGCTTCAGCACCGCGCCAAACAGGTGGGTGCTGTCGCGCAGGATCGCCAAGATCCTATCCGGCTCGACGCCGACCATGGCGCGTATGCCCTTGATCCCCGTCGCATGGTGGCCGCCGGCAAACTGCCCCTGCTTGCCCTTGTAATCCCAGCCGTGGCATTCCTTGCAACGCCAGGTCAGTGCGGCGACGTTGGCGTAATAGGCAGTCCGCGGATAGGCGGGATGCGGCAGGGCCTGACGCTGGCCGTCGACCTGCGCCTGCCAGTCGTCGTAGAGCCGGCCGCCGTTGGCGATCGAGGCCGCCAGGTTGAGGCTCGGCAGGGTCTGCAGGTAAGCCAGGATTTTTGCCACGGCGTCTTCCCCCAGGGTTCTGAGAGCCGGCATGTTGCCGCCGGGATGGCCGTTGAGCGCGACGTGCAGGACTTCGTGGGGGCGCTGCCGCGCCGAATCGCCGAGCGGCGCCACCTCGCGCAGGCGGCCGCCGTCGAGGCCGTGACAGGCGGCGCAGACCGTGGCATAGATCTTTTCCGAGGAGCTGAGGGCGGCCTTCGCCCGGCGCGCCGAGTCGACCAGCTTCTGCATGTCCGTCTGGCCGCGGGAAATGAAGTTGGCCAGGTCCACCCGGTCGCCCTCGTGCAGGAGTTCCTTGTAGTTGTGGTTGGCGTCCTTCAGCAGCGCGACGATGGCGGCCGGGTCGGTGTTCTGCCGGCCGCGGATGCCGGCGATGCCGTGCCTGCCCTGGTAGTCCCAGCCGTGACATTCGACGCAGCGCCAGGTGTCGGTAGCGGCGACGCGCAACTGCTTGGTCTTGAATGCCGGATTCGGGTGGGGCGGCAGCCTTTCCCTCGACTCAAGACTCCAGTTGTCGTAGAGCCGGCCGCCGCGCACGATCGACGCGGTGTCGTTCGCAAGCGCCGGCCCCGCCGTGAGGCCTGCCATCAATGCCGCCAGTGCGGCCAAGGCTACCCGTTTCATTTCCGTCTCCCTTCGAGTGCCCGGATGCCCGGCATCTCGCTACCGGCAAACAGGGCGGTGCAGCCGCACGATTCCCTGCAGTACGCCGTGTCGCCAGCGCCAACTATTGCGCGAGGCAACCGGGGCCGGCCCCGGTTGCCTCGCGTGGTCACGCTCAGAAGCCGAAACCGACACCCATCATCAGCGTGTGATAGCCGCCGGTCAGGGCGGCGTAGGAGTCGTCCTTGTTGTAGTCATAGACGTAGGCGGCCTTGAGCTTGACGTTCTTCTTGAGCTGGTAATCGACGCCCAGGTTCAGGCTGTGCACCGCGCTGCTGATGCTGCCGTCGATCGAATTGCCCGCCGCCAGCTGATCGAAGATGTAGCCGCTGGCGGTGTTGCCCTTCGATTTCGACCAGGTGTAAGCGCCGTTCCAGCGCAGCTCGTCGCTCACCTGCCAATCGCCACCCAAGGTGAAAAGATAGGTATCGATGTTGTAATTGGAACGATCGGCATTGGCAAACAGGACATTTTGTCCACCTTCATAGCGTCGCTTATCGCTACGCAGGAAGTAGCTGGAAAAATCGTCCTGCAACCACGACAGGCTGGCGGTGGTGTTGATCCATTCCCCAAACGGCATATTCAGCGAAACTCCAGCCGCATTCTGGGTTCTGTCGTTGTCCTGCTTCGTCGCAATTGCTGCGGGAGCGCCGCCGGCCGTACTGTCGGTATACGCGTTGTTGGCGTTCTTGGCGTTTCTGTGATTGTAGAAGCCGCTTACCATCATGCCGCTCTTTTCCGTATAGCTGAGTTTGCTTTTCAGGCTGAAGGCCTTGTCGGGCTCGCCGATCAAACCGGTTTGATTGGCGGTTGTGTAGGCTGGCGTGACACGCAGAATCATCCCCGGCATCGGCCGCGCGATCCATTTCAGATACAGCTCGTCAGATTTGGTTTCTTCCCTGTAGAGCGTCTCATGGGGCTGAATGGACGTTATCGTGGCAAGCGACCAAGTCAGGTCGCGGTCCTTATCGTCATGTTGCCAGCCAAGGGTCACGGATGATTTCCACACAGCCGGACGGAGCGTGGCGGCCAGGCCATAGGAAAGCGCCTTTATCCGGTCGATCCGCACGTCCAGCCTTTCGCCGTGGGTCGCATTGAGCATGGTGCCGGCCGGGAAGGTCGAATCATTGTCCCGGTTGTTGTATTTGACGAAACCTTCCAGCCCGACGCCGCTCAGCGCATTCGAGGTGACGTTGAGATAGGCGCTGTTGGTGGTGATCTTGCCGACGTTGAATTGCTGGGTCTGCTGTATCGGAGCAAACGAGTCCTGCTCCAGGACCGACAAGCCATAACCTGCTGCAACCGCCGTGCTGCCATAGTTCTTGGCGAAGCGGAAATTGTTCGATATCAGGGTGCTGTCGGGAATGAAATGCAACGGCTTGGTCAGGCCGGCGGCGCTGAGCACGAATGTCGCCGATGCAAAATCCGCCATGCCGAAGTTTCTGGCCTTGTTGTCGAACTTTTCGATCGAACCCTCGTAGCCAAGGTTGAATCCGCCAGGCGCTCCGTTCAGGCTGATGGTATAGCGATTCATCCGCTCGTCGACCGGCATGTCGAAACCGCGCCACCGCGAAGTGGCAATGCCGGGACCGGTGATATCGCCGCCGCCCGACACGTAAGTGGCGAAACGGTTGCCGTCACGCTTGTAGCCGTCATAATTGATGGCCGCCGCCAGCGAGTTGCCAAACAGTGTTGGCTTCAATGCGAGGCCCAAACCGTAGGTCGTGCGATCGACCTTGTACAGCGTCTGGCCCGGCGAATCGTTGTTGAACAGCGCTACGTAGCCGGTGTTTGTGTTCGCGCTTCCCCCCGGAAAATAGAGAGGGTCCGTACCGCCGGGGACTTGATTTGGGCTGTAGAGGAACCAGAGACCGCTCGTTGCCGTGCGGAAGTTCGTGTAATAGCCGTTGAACCCAAGCGTGTCCGAGTTGGCCCTGACCGTGCCGCGATGGTTGTGGGCGCCGAAGCCCTGGCGCTCGAGCTCGAATACATTGCGCTGGGCATTCTTGCCGACGATGCTCAGGTCGAGGTCGAGGTAGCTGCCGTTACGCTGGTCGCCGCCCATGCCCTGCTGATAGTTATAGCGTTCGAGAAACTGCGTGCTGTTGGTGCCGGCACCCTTGAAGTAATCGAAGGTGTATAGCTTGGCCGTCGCTTCGCCGGAAAAGACCGCACCGTCGGCCGCATACAAGGGCGCGCCGAAGGCACCCGCCACGGCCAGAACCATGACCTTGATCTGTGTTTTCGCATTCATGATTTTTCCCTTTCTCAGAATCTCAGATGCTGGTCGGCAGAACTGCCATGGATCGTGCCGTGGCAACTTGCGCAGTCACGCAGCACAGAACCAGAAATCCGGGAAGTGTTGCTCACCGCAGCGTTACCGGCTCCCACCGGCGCGCCATGGCGATTGCCCGGAATCGCATGGCATTGCAGGCACTGCATCGGCTGGGCGACGGTCAACAAGCGCTTGTTCGGCGCACCGTGCGGGTCATGGCAGTTCTTGCAGTCTTCAACGACCGGGGCGTGCTCAAACGCGTGAGGCCCACGCACAGCCTGGTGGCAGGACGTGCATTGCGCCGTGGCGGCGCCCAGGGTGGCCTGTTTCGAGGCGTGCGGATCGTGGCAGCCGGTGCAGGTGGCGCCGCCTTCCTTGACCGGGTGGTGCGAGGTCATGCTGAACTTGGCCAGCACATCCTGGTGGCAGGTTGCGCACAGCGCGGTGGTCTTGCCGCCTTTTTCCATGCCGGCATTGAGCGTCTTGACCTTCGGCGTGTGATTGCCGTGGCAATCGCGGCACTGGACGCCGGCCTTGTTGTGCTCGGCAATGGCGAAGTGCATGCGGCGCTTGTCGCTTTCGTGGCAGGCGAGGCACTCGGCCGATTCGGGCTTGGTCGCGACCACCTTGGGCGGCTTGGCGCTGCCCTTGGCCTTTTCGCGCGCCTCATGGGCCTTGGCATGGTCTCCCGCATTGACGTGGCAGCTGTTGCATTCGCCGTGGAAGGCGTGCGAGGTCGTCGCCTCGGTTTTGTGACATTCGACACACTGGTCACCTTTGATCGGTGCGGCCTTCGCCGCCATGGGCGCTGCGGCCCAGGCGCCGGCCTGCAGGGCGCCTCCGAGGATAACCGCCAGCAACACGGCAAGACGTCTCATGGCTTACTCCTTTTATTTAAGTTCAAATCGATCGAAACCGCGTAGCCCACGGCTGCGCGACAGGCGCAATCGGGGCGTAATGCATTTTCAATATTCCGGATCATTTTCCAGCCGCCAGCTTGGCCTTCAGTTCCGAGGGTCCGTCGGCGCCGGTCGGTTCCTTGTGGGCGATGCCGAAATGGCACTCGATACAGGTCTTGCCTTCGAGCTTGGCTTTGGCGTGGCGCCGCTGCGCCTTCTCGGTCTGCATCGCGGGGTCCATCGAATCGATGTGGTGGCAATTGCGGCACTCGATCGAGTCGGTGGTCACCATGCGCGCCCAGGCCCGGCTGGCCAGCTCGTAACGCTTGGCCTCGAACTTCTCGGGGGTGTCGATGACGCCGGTGAGCTTGCCCCAGACTTCGCCGGAGGCCTGGATCTTGCGCGCCATCTTGTGCACCCAGTCCTTTGGCACATGGCAGTCAGAACAGATCGCGCGCACGCCGGTGCGGTTCGCGTAGTGGATGGTCTTCTTGTATTCCTGGAACACCGTGTCGCGCATTTCGTGACAGCCGGTGCAGAACTCAAGGGTGTTGGTGGCTTCCATGGCGGTATTGAAGCCGCCCCAGAAAATGATGCCGGCAACGAAGAAACTGCTGCCCACCGTGAGCAGGGAGTACTTGACGCAGGGAGTGCGCAATGTGGCCCAGAAACGGGCCAGCCAGGCGATCTTCATGATGTCTCTCGGCGCCGGTCAGCGCGAGAGAATCCATTGCACCAGATTCTTGATCCTCGCCTCGCTGCGGACTTTCACCGCGCCGTGGTCTTCCTCCACGCCGTCGATCTTGACCTTGCTCGGCACCGTCACGTGCTTGGTCAGCTTGGCTTCGGCCTCCGCCTTGCCCTTGTACTTGGCGGCGACTTCCTTGTAGGCCGGACCGTCCTTCTTTTTGTCCACGCTATGGCACTTGAGGCACTTGCTGTCTTCCAGCAGGGCCAGCGCGTCGGCCTCGTCGACGGCATGGGCGGGAACTGCAACAGCAAGGCTGCAAGCAAGAACGGCAAGATGGCGCTTCATGATCCGGATCCCCTTCAAGTTGAATTGCGCAGCTTTGGCTCGTCTCGCCGCGCCACTTTGGCGCGGCGAGCAGGGCTTCGGCATTGACATTGACATTGACATTGAAGTGGATTCTGAACTTTTTCGGCACTGCACCATATCGGCTAGCGCTTAAAGTTCTTGTAGGAATAGTCCTACTGCACCCGGGGTGCGCTTGCCGTCGCTGCTAACCCGGCAGATTGGTCAGCTCGTGGGCGATGGCATAGCGCACCAGATCCGGGGTGCTCGCCAGGCCCATCTTCTGCAGGATGCGGGACTTGTGCGTGCTCACGGTCTTGACGCTGAGCGAGAGCGCGGCGCCGATCTCGCTCGGGCCCAGCCCCGCGACCAGCATTTCGAACACCTGGTATTCGCGGTTGGAAAGCAGGGTGTGCGGCAGCGCCTCGCTGTGCGAGCCGATCCGGCGCGCCATCAGTTCGGCGACATGGGGGCTGATCTGGACGCCGCCCGCGGCGACCTTGCGGATCGCCGCCACCAGGAGATCCGCATCGTTTTCCTTGGTGATGTAGCCGGCGGCGCCGGCACGGAATGCGCGCATGGCATATTGATCCTCGTGATGCATGCTGAGTATCAGGATCGGCAGGTGGGGATAATCGCGATGCACCAGCTTGATCAATTCCAGGCCGTTCTTGCCCGGCATCGAGATGTCCAACACCAGGATGTCGCACGCCACGGTCTGCAGGCGCGACAGCAGTTCGTTGCCGTTGGCGGCCTCGCCGCTGACCACCAGGTCGTCGGTATCGGCCAGGATCTGTTTCAGGCCGTCGCGGATGATGGAGTGGTCGTCGGCGAGAAAAACGCGGGTCATGTGTTCTGCTCCTGAATCGGCTCGGCGCCCGCGGCCGTGGCATCGGCTGCCGGCTCGGCGTCGCGGTGCCTGAGCGGCAGGCTCACATCGATCGCCACGCCACCCGCGGCCGATTCACCGATGCTCAGCCGGCCGCTGAACATCAACACCCGTTCGCGCATGCCGACCAGGCCGTTGCCGGCGCAAAAAATCGTCCCCGATGACGAATGCAAGCCGCGGCCGTCGTCTCCGATCGTCAGGCGCAGGGCATCGTCCTCCAGCTTGAGGGTGACGGACACGCGGCTGGCGGCAGCGTGACGGGCGACGTTGGTCAGCGCCTCCTGCAGGATGCGATAGACCGCCGTCGCCATGCCGGCTTCGCAGGTGTCGGCGTGGG
>JAXMJU010000305.1:0-4303 GCA_034376265.1 Sulfuritalea sp. | reverse complement strand
AGGGCCGCAAGCACCCGATGGGGCGCATCGCTTCATGGCCTGGCTGCAGCAAGGACTCGCCGATGGCACGCTTCCGGTCAACGTGGCTGGAGCGCTTGTGCATTTCGTCCCCGAGGGCATGCTGCTGGTATCACCCCGCATCTTCCGCGAGTTCGCCACGCGTTTCGGCGACGACAGTAACGGTCCGGCCCCCGCTGCCGGCGACCCGGATATCGGCAAATCGATCCAGCGCCAGTTCCTGCGCGCGGGCTGGCATCGGCGGGCCGGGAAGGGCGTCAATATGCTGAGCTACCAGGTGATGCGCGGAGAGCGCGTCGTGTCACGGCTCTCGGGCGTCGTGATCCCGAACCCGGAACGCTTCATTGCCCCCGTTCCTGCAATCAATCCGGCGCTGGTCCGCCTGCCCGCAAAGGTCGGAGAAGCATAAGCCCATGGCCTATCCGCTCGAATCCCTGCTGCGGCCCGCCTACGAACTGCATGCGGCGGCTGTTTCCGCACTCGCCGCCGCAATGGTGATGACGAAGCCATCGACCTTCCTGCTGACACCGGAACTGGCCTGGGGAATGGCCGGGGTTCTGGTCTGTCATGCTGCCTGGCGTTGCTTTACGGGACTCAGAATCCTGCGTTACCGCGCCAACCTGCGGCGCCAGCGCCGCTATGTCGTGGCATCCGAAGAGATCCCGTGGTCGGCCGAGCGCTTGTTTCTGGGCCGAGGGTTCCACTGGGATCAGCGTCACACCCAGCGCCTGCACGAAGCCCGTCTTCCAGAAAAGCAGGACCTGCTGCGCCCCGGACTCCTCGGCTGGCTTGCTGCATCCGTTCGTGGCCAGCGGAAGTCGCCAGAGCAGTCGGCCATCGGCGGTGATCCGGCCATTCACGGCGTCGAGCCCGCGGAGTCCGACATCTGGATGGACATCGGCGACCGCGTGGGTCACACCCTGGTCCTCGGCACCACCCGTGTCGGCAAAACCCGTCTTGCCGAAGTGCTCCTGACGCAGGACATCCGGCGCGGCGAGGTAGTGATCGTGTTCGATCCCAAGGGCGATATAGACCTGCTGCGGCGCGTCTATGCCGAAGCAAAGCGAGCGGGACGCCAGAACGAGTTTTTCATGTTCCACCTGGGACATCCGGAGGTCTCGGCACGCTACAACCCGGTGGGCAGTTTCTCGCGCATCACCGAGGTGGCGACGCGCATTGCCGGGCAGCTTCCCTCCGAAGGTCAATCGGCGGCGTTCAAGGAGTTCGTCTGGCGCTTCGTGAACGTCATGGCCCGGGCACTGGTCGCGCTGGGGCGCAAGCCCGACTACGAGCAGATCAATCGCTATGCGTCCAACGTCGAGCCGCTCCTGATCGACTACTTCGAGCACTGGCTGGACGGTGAGCCGGGCGCCGCCGGCTGGCGCGAGGAGGTCGAATCGATGGCGATCGACAAGAAGAGCCTCGACAAGGGGCTGCAGTCGAGAGGGTTTCGCGCAGTGACCTTGGTCGAATACGCGCGGCGCAAGAAGCTCTACGACCCCATCGCCAACGCGCTGGCTTCGACGCTCAACTACGAGAAGAGCTACTTCGACAAGCTGGTGGCGTCCCTCCTGCCCCTCATGGAGAAACTCACCACCGGGCGTACGGCAGCGCTTCTGTCGCCGGATCTGGACGATGCCAGCGACTGGCGGCCGGTGTTCGACTGGGCTTCGGTAATCAACCTGGGTGGCATCGTCTATATCGGGCTGGATTCCCTGTCCGACTACGAGGTGGCCGCTGCCGTGGGCAACTCGATGTTCGCCGATCTCACCAGTGTCGCGGGGAGCATCTACAAGTTCGGCACGGGGAGGGGACTTCCGGGAGAAACGCCGCCGCGTCGCATCGCGATCCATGCCGACGAGTTCAATGAACTGATCGGCGACGAATTCATCCCGCTGCTCAACAAGGCGGGCGGAGCAGGCTTCCAGGTGACGGCCTATACGCAGACCTGGTCGGACGTGGAAGCGCGCATCGGGTCCCAGGCCAAGGCCGGGCAGATTGCGGGGAACTTCAATACGCTCATCATGCTGCGGGTCAAGGAAGTGGCGACGGCGGAACTAATGACCAGCCAGTTGCCGGAGGTGCGCGTGGTCTCGACTATCGTTTCGTCCTCGGTCTCCGACACGAATGATCCAGGGGATTTTGCGGACTTCGCCAGTCGCAATGAGGATCGCATCACAACGGAGAGTGCTCCGATGCTGGCGCCGAGCGACCTGGTGCAGTTGCCCAAGGGACAGGCCTTCGCGCTGATTCATGGCGGGCAGTTGCACAAGATCCGCATGCCGTTGCCGGACGCCAGCCACGACCCGTTGATGCCGGTCAGCCTTGAAGCAATCGGCAGCGAGGTTCGGGGTCGAATGGAAGGCCGGCCGAACCCGGCGCCTTAGAGGAGACGAGTTTGGCTTCCAGGAATGCATCGTTTAACGAGGGCGTAGTTGCGGGAGCACTGCTTGCACCGCTGAAGCTCGGCTTCCTGCTGATGCTGACCTTGGTTGGAATCCTCGTTGCGACCTGGATAGTTGACTGGACCTTCGTGTTCAAGGTCTGGCCGGAGGGTGTCGGCCGATTGAAAGGCATCCTGGCTGCCGACCTTGCGCGCGCGATCGAACTTGCGGAGTGGCAGAACGGGGTGTCGAAGGCGGTAACTGGAACGGCGAACTTTCTGTATGGGCTGGTGTTTGGGGTGACGGGGATTCACGACATGGGGTTGCGGTTTGCGGCAGGGGCGGCGCTTTCCATTCCTGACACCATCGTGCGCAATAGCTACCTCGCGAACATAGATGCCATCGAAGTGGCGATGATCGGCACGCAGTTGCTCGGCGTCCGGCTTGTTACGCTGGCCATGATGGCGCCACTGCTCGTGCTGGTGTATCTGGTTGCAGCGGCTGATGGGCTAACGCAGCGTGCGATACGTCGGGCCTCCGGCGGAAGGGAGTCGGCGAGTCTTTATCATCGGGCCAAGCATTTGCAGGTCATGCTCCTGGTGATGAGCGGGGTGCTGGTTCTGATCCAGCCGGTATCGATCGATCCACGTCTGGTAGGGGTGCCGGTCGCGTTGTTTGTCGGCATACTGGTGCGACTGCAGTGGGCCTGTTACAAGAAACATCTTTGACCGGCGCCGCACGCGGCTGCATTGCGCTAGCATATCGCCTTCATCATCCCCAATCGAAGGAGGTCACCATGGCCCGCAAGAAGAAGCTCGATTTTTCTGACATCGCTACTACCCGCAAGAAAGCAAATCTCAATCAGAAGGATTTCTGGAGCCGTTATGGCGTCACGCAGTCGGGTGGGTCGCGCTACGAATCCGGTCGGAATATTCCGAAACCATTGGCGATCCTGTTATGGCTGCATCAGTCGGGGAAGGTGACGGACAAGGATCTGGCGGATGCTTTGAAGTAGTTGGAAGTCAGTTGCCTCAAAAGCTGGCCCCGAAACTCCTGGCAGCGCGATTGATGAGCGTACGAATGTCCTCGAACCAATTGGGAGCGACCCCCCTGCAAGTGACCAGAACGAGTGACAAAGCAATACCGCAAGCGGACGGTCCATGGATTTGTGGACAGCTCGCCTGCGGGCGAACCGGGCGGTCTTGCCGTGGACAACGACAATACCGTTACCCACCGCGCCGCCCTCTGACCACAATTCCACAGACCCCCAAAACCAGGATCTTTTTGATATGGGGTTCAAAGGCGAAACCCGTTCGCTCATCTTCGAACTGATCGAGGCGAACACCTTGTGCTCGTGGTTCAGACCGTTCTGCGGGGAGAAGGTGAATCCACCTCCCCAAATTCAGGTGAGGTCCATGCCAACAGTCCGGCGAGCCGGCGAATAACCCCGTGCATTCAGTGGCCCCGGCAGGTTCCTGGCCTCGGAATTTCAATGGCTGCTTCGCGGCGGAGAACTTGAAGGATTCGATTTCTGGATTGCGCCCCTAAGCGGTCTGTCGACGTCTAGGAAAGCGGCCCTTCAGAAAGTACGCCATCGCGCAACTGACCGCGATGTGTAGATGGTAATGTTATCTATTGGTTTCATCATTGTGCGCTCGTTTCAATACCAAGATGGTGAAGGCGACCGGCTCCGTCGGGCAGAACGTAGATTTTGCTGTCAGCGGGCAGACGTTGAAAACTTTTCTCGATACACACAAGGTTGAATACCGCAGCGGCGGATTTATGTCGTTCGAGAAATCCACTGCCGACATCGCTGATGAGGCGCGCAAGTGGACGCTGGCGGTGGAATGCTGGAAGTAGTCTCGTGTGACCAGTAGGTCTCGTTGACATTTGCAACTACT
>JAXMJU010000304.1:0-6576 GCA_034376265.1 Sulfuritalea sp. | reverse complement strand
TCAGCGCCTCGCACCACCTGGTCGCCGGCCAGGTGGTCGACGCCAGGGAGGTCCTGTTCGAGATCGTCGATCCCGAGCACCTGGCGGTCGAAGCGCTGTCCTACGATGCCGGGATCGGGGCGACATTGATCTCGGCCAGTGCCCTGGCCGAGCAGACCGCGCTGGAGCTCAAGTTCGTCGGCGCCGGCAGGCAGCTGCGCGAGCAGGCGCTGCCGCTCTTGTTCCGCATCGTATCGGCCAACTCCATGGTGGCCGTCGGCCAGCCGGTCAAGGTGATCGTGCGCACCGCGCATGAACTCAAGGGCGCCGCGGTGCCGCGCGCGGCGCTGACGAAAGTTGGCGCTGGCGAGACGGCGGTCTGGGTACATACCGAGGCCGAGCGCTTCGTCGTGCGCCGGGTGCGCCATCAAGCGCTGGACGCGGCCAACGTGGCGATTGCCGACGGCCTGCACGAGGGCGATCGGGTGGTGATCGAAGGCGCCAACCTGCTTTCGCAAGTACGCTGACATGTTCGATTTCATCATCCACACCGCGCTCAAGCAGCGGCTGATCGTCCTCGGCGTCTCGCTGCTGCTGATCATCTATGGCGCGATCACGCTGCGGCAGATGCCGGTCGATGTCTTTCCCGACCTCAACAAGCCCACCGTGACGCTGATGACCGAAGCCGGCGGCATGGCGCCGGAGGAGGTCGAGCAACTGGTCAGCTTCCCGGTCGAATCCAGCATGAACGGCATGCCGGGCGTGACGCGCGTGCGTTCCGTGTCGGGTATCGGCCTGTCCATCGTCTATGTCGAATTCGAATGGGGCTCCGACATCTACCGCAACCGGCAGCAGGTCACCGAGCGCCTGAACCTGGTGCGCGAACAACTGCCGCCGGGCATCGTGCCGCAGCTGGGGCCGATCTCCTCGATCATGGGCGAAATCCTGTTGATCGCCATCCCGGCGGACCCGGTCAAGGTGAGCCCGATGGCGGTGCGCGAGTATGCCGACTGGGTCATGCGGCCGCGCCTGCTGACCATTCCCGGCGTCGCCCAGGTGATTCCGATCGGCGGCGAAGTGCGCCAGTACCGCGTCGAGCTCAAGCCCGCGCAACTGCAGGCGCTGGGCATCGAGCGCGAGAAGCTGGAAGCTGCGCTCAAGGATTTCGGCGCCAACACCAGCGGCGGCTTTCTCGAAGCCCAGGGCCGCGAATGGCTGATCCGCCAGATCGGCCGCAGCTCGCGCATCGAGGATTTGCAGAACCTGGTGGTGGAGGTCAAGAACGGCCAGCCGATCCTGCTCAGGCAATTGGCCGACGTGAAAATCGCGCCCGCCATCAAGCGCGGCGACGGCAGCTATCAGGGCCGGCCGGCGGTGATCCTGTCGGTGCAGAAGCAGCCGTCGGCCGACAGCGTGACCCTGACCCGCGAGGTGGAAAAGGCCATCGCCGAATTGGGCAAGAGCCTGCCGCAGGGCATCGAGGCGCCGTCCTTCCTGTTCAAGCAGGCCGACTTCATCGAGCACTCGGTGAACAACGTCGAGGAGGCCCTGAGGGACGGCGCGATCCTGGTCGCAGTGATCCTCTTCATGTTCCTGCTCAACGTCCGCACCACGATCATTTCGCTGATGGCGATCCCGGTGTCGCTCTTGGCGACGGCGCTGGTGTTCCACTACTTCGGCCTGTCGATCAACACCATGACATTGGGCGGGCTAGCGATCGCCATCGGCGAACTGGTGGATGATGCGGTGGTCGGCGTCGAGAACGTCTTGCGCCGGCTGAAGCTCAACCGTACCGCAACCGTACCGCGCCCGGTGGCCGAAGTGATCGCCGCCGCGACCCTGGAAGTGCGCTCGGCCATCGTCTATGCGACGGTGATCATCGTGCTGGTGTTCGTGCCGCTGTTCGTCCTGCCCGGCATCGAGGGCCGGCTGTTCACGCCGCTGGGCATCGCCTACATCGTTTCTATCCTCGCCAGCATGATCGTTTCGGTGACGCTGACGCCGGTGATGGCCTACTACCTCTTGCCGCGGATGAAACAACTGCATGCCGGCGACAGCCCGCTGGTGATCCGCCTCAAGCGCTGGGATGCGCGGCTGCTGCACTGGTCCTTCGATCACGCGCGCGCCCTGCTGGCCGGCGCGCTGGCGCTGGTGCTGATCGTCGCGGCGAGCGTGCCCTTCTTCCCGCGCTCCTTCCTGCCGCACTTCAACGAAGGCACGCTGACGGTGAATGTGCTGCTCAATCCCGGCACCTCGCTGGCCGAATCCAACCGCATCGGCACGCTGGCGGAGCAGATGGTGGCGCAGGTGCCGGAGGTGACGAAAGTCGGCCGCCGCACCGGCCGCGCCGAACTCGACGAACATGCCGAGGGCGTGCATTACAGCGAGATGGACGTCGACCTGAAAGCCTCCGCACGCAGCCGCGAACAGATCATCGCCGACATCCGCCAGCGTCTGGCCAGCCTGCCGGCGGCGTCGAACGTCGGCCAGCCGATCTCGCATCGCCTCGATCACCTGCTGTCCGGCGTGCGCGCCCAGATCGCGCTGAAGATCTACGGCGACGACCTCGACACGCTGCGCGGCCTGGCCGCCGAGATGCGCGAGCGCCTGGCGAAAATACCCGGCGTGACCGATTTGCAGATCGAGAAGCAGGTGCTGATTCCGCAGGTCAAGATCCGCCTCGACTACGAGCAGGCCGCACGCTACGGCGTCGCCCCCGGCAACCTGCTGCGCAGCCTGGAGCAGATGATCGAGGGCGAGCAGATCACCCAGGTCATCGAAGGCAACCGGCGCTTCGACCTGCTGGTGCGCCTGCCGGAAAGTGCGCGCAGCCCGCAGGCGCTGGCCGATCTGCTGATCGAGACGCCGGGCGGCCATGTGCCCCTGTCGCGCGTCGCCAGCGTCGAGGAAAGCGACGGCCCGAACCAGGTCAGCCGCGAGAACTCGCGCCGCCGCATCGTGCTCTCGGCCAACACCGACGGCCGCGACATGTCGCAGGTGATCGCCGACGTGCGCGCCGAGCTCGCCGCCAAGCCCTTGCCGGAAGGCTACTTCACCGCACTCGAAGGCCAGTTCCAGGCGCAGGAGCAGGCGGCGCGACTGATCACGCTGCTCGCCGCCGTGTCGCTGACCATGATCTTTATGGTGCTCTACAGCCGCTACCGTTCGGCAGCGCTGACCTTGATCATCATGGGCAACATTCCGTTGGCGCTGATCGGCAGCGTCATCGCGCTATGGATTTCTGGGCAGCCGCTGTCGGTCGCCGCACTGGTCGGCTTCATCACCCTGACCGGCATCGCGACGCGCAACGGAATCCTCAAGATCAGCCACTACATCAACCTCTGCGCCTTCGAAGGCGAGACCTTCGGCCAACACATGATCGTGCGCGGCTCGCTGGAACGTCTGACCCCCGTGCTGATGACCGCGCTGGTCGCCGCCTTCGCGCTGCTGCCGCTGCTGCTCTCGGCCGACGCGCCGGGCAAGGAAGTGCTGCACCCGGTGGCGGTGGTGATCTTCGGCGGCCTGATCAGTTCCACGCTGCTCGATACCCTGCTGACGCCGCTGATGTTCTGGCTGTGGGGCAAGCCCGCCCTGGAGCGGTTGCTCGCCGCCAAAGAGAGCGAAAGTTTCTAAGCCCATTCCAATCACCAAGGAGTTTCCCATGAAGCAATCCCTGATTTCTTTTGCCGCCGCCAGTGCCTTGATGCTGGCAAGTTCGTCCGTGCTGGCGCATAGCGACGAATATCTTGATACCCAGAAGACGCCCAACGGCGGCCAGCAGCGCATGGCCGGCATCTACCACTTCGAACTGGTGGTGGCCAAGGACAGCAAGGAAGCCCGAGACAACCCGGTGGTGGTGTATGTCACCGACCACGCCAACGCGAAGATTTCGACAGTTGGCGCTGGCGGCACGGCGACCATCCTCGCCGGCAAGCAGAAAGCCAGCGTCAAGCTGGTTCCCGACGGCGACAACCGCCTCAAGGGCGTCGGCAAGTATGCCTCGACACCGGACATGAAGGTGGTGGTCGCCATTACCCTGGCCGGCAAGCCCGCCGAGCAGGCGCGCTTTACACCGCTGGCCGTGGCAAAGACGATCGCCGCTGCAGCGGATGCGCATACGGATCACAAGCACTGATCCTGCCGGCAAACACGAAAAACGGACGGGGTGGCGACCGCCCCGTCCGTCTGGCTACGCACTCGAATGCTTCGCCGCCGCGACGCGATGGCCGGCGCACCAACAACCGCTTCAGCGATCCTTACGCACGTGGTAATTGATCACGCCGTCCTTTTCCGTCATCGACAGCAGCGTCTGACCGGTGCGCTCGCACCACGACGGAATGTCCTTGCGAGTGCCGACGTCGGTGGCGATGATCTCAAGCACATCGCCCACGGCCAGGCCCTTGATCGCCTTGTTGGTTTCCACCATCGGCATCGGGCAGCACTTGCCCGAGGTGTCGAGGATCGCGGTAACGCTGTTATCGCTCATTCCGGCCTCCTCAGAAGTATTGGTAGTGCTCGGCCTTGGCGGCCTTGTCGTTGAGGAACCAGGCGGCGCCGACGATGCCTTCGGCTTCGGGAATCAGGTTGCCCTCGTTCACGCCGAAGATTGCCGCGGCCAGGCTGCAGGCGTAGAAATTCACGCAACCGGTGCCCTTCAGCGCCTTGATGATGTCATAGACCTCGACCGGAAGCCCGGCCTTGGCCACGCCCTCGCGCACCATGGCTTCCTCGGCCGCGTGGCGGCCGTCGATGCGCAGCGCGGCGGCACCTTCGGCAGTCAGGGCCTTGACCGCCCAATTGACGAACAGCATGTCGACCTGGGTTCCTTCCGACGCCGTCAAGTAGGCGAAGGCGAGCGGGGTCAGGATCTTGTCGTACGAGTCGTCGCGAATCACGATGGCCATGGATTTCATGTTCTCTCTCCTAGAATGAATGTTCGTTCGAAATTAACGCAAAAAAAACCGCGGCTCGGATTCAAGCCGCGATACTCCGCCAGGCACATTCCCAGACAGCGTCCAGCTGGTCCGGGAGCGGCTCGGCAAGAACACCGTCGAGGCGCGCGGTGATCAACCGCAGCGCCCCGCCGAAAAGACTGGCACTGGCCACCATGACGTCCATGCGGCGGATCTCGCCCCGGTCCATGCCCTGCTGCACGAAATCGCGCATGGTTTCGAAGGGCAGGGAGGAGCAGACCGGACGTTCGCCGGGCAGGAATTCCCGGTGCTTGGCGTAGAGCATGAAATCCATGGCTTCGCGGCTCGACTCGGTCAATTCGAACAACATGGCGATCACGGCGCGGCAGCGCTCGCGCGCCGTGGCGTGCTTTGCAGCAATTTGCGCCAGTTCGGCCTGCATGCCCTCCATCAGGCTCTGGTAGAGCGCGCGGGCGACGTCTTCCTTGTCCTTGAAGTGGTGGTAGATGGAACCCACGCTGACCTGCGCGGTCCGCGCCATGTCCGGCACCGAGGTATTGAAGTAGCCGCGCTGAGTGAATAAATGCAGCGCGGCGACGATGATTTGCTCGCGGATCTGACCGGGTGCTACGTTGGCAGGGGGACGCGCCATGGTTTCAATCTGGTTTCGAATGATCGTTCGTTCATAATATCCGCAGTCATCCGCCTGCGCAAGAGCCGCTGCCTTGCAAGGCCAGGTCGGGGCCGCGTTTGATCCACTTGCGCATCGCCGGCGCCGTACTGCCAGTGCCGACTCCTGCACCCGACTCCCTGAAGATTACAAAAATGTCATCCCGGTGTCAGCTTGCCGTCGGCGTCGGAGGCGGATACTGTCCCTGTCTACTCCAGGGAGCCGCAAATGAAACCCTCCATCCGCATCGCGCTTGTCCTCTCGCTGCTGGCACCCGCGACCTGGGCCGCGGCGCCCTTGCCGACCGTGACGGTATACAAAAGCCCGAGCTGCGGCTGCTGCGGCAAATGGGTCGAGCACATGCAGGCCAGCGGTTTCCCGGTGGTTACGCATGAAACGGAAAACGTCGCCGCGCACAAGACCCGCCTCGGCGTGCCGCCGGCCATGGGTTCCTGCCATACCGCTGAAGTCAATGGCTATCTGGTCGAAGGCCACGTCCCGGCCGCCGATGTGAAGCGCCTGCTGGCCGAAAAACCGCGCGCCCGCGGCCTCGTCTCGCCGGGAATGCCGGCCAGCGCGCCCGGCATGGACGACGCGCGCAGGATTCCTTATGAAATCCTGCTGGTCGGCAAGGATGGCCGCACCACCACCTACGCGCGCCATTGAGACCGGGGACTGCATGTACGGCAACGCACCGACCGGGAAGCCGCCGCCATGCAGGCTTCTCAATTCCATCAGCCCCTTGTCGAGGGACTGCACAACGACCATACCAAGGAGAACCACCATGAAGAAGTTTGCCATGACCGCCATTGCCGCCTCACTGGCGTTTGCCGCTCCAGTTTTCGCCGAGGAAGCTCACCATCCGGAGAAGGCGGGGGAAACGAAAAGCGCCCCTGCCCAGCCGGCGCCGCAAGTCAAGAAAATGCAGGACAACGTCAAGAAAATGCCGGCGCAGCTCGATCGCATCGCCAAGGCGAAGACCGACGAAGCGCGCCAGAAGGCCATGGCCGAGCA
>JAXMJU010000303.1:0-1824 GCA_034376265.1 Sulfuritalea sp. | reverse complement strand
CCGGGATCTGCGGCTGCCGCCAGGCAGCACGGTCGGCGAGGCGATCCGTGCCTGCGGCCTCCTCGCCCAGTGCACCGAGACCGGCATGAATTGCAATCGCGTGGGAATATTCGGGCGCCTGGCGCAACTCGATACACCCTTGCGAGATGGCGACCGCGTGGAAATTTACCGCCCTCTGAACGCCGACCCGAAAGAGGTGCGACGACGGCGCGCTGCCTCAGGGAAAAAAGGCGCTTAGGCTCGATCTTTCTTTTCTACTTGCACCACTGCTCGACGAGCTTGCGTGCGTTTGCCTTCTCCTGCTCAACCTGGCCTTCGTCGAGAACATTGCGGTTGCCCTTTTCGTCGACCCGTAACTGGCGGGCCCCCGACTCCAGATTGATGACGTGCAGACGGGAATTGCGGCAGTTATCCTCGCGCGCTTTCGTTTCAGCCAGCTTCTGTTCTTCCTTCTCGCGCGCCTTCTCCTTCTCCTGCTTGCGTTTGCGGAAGTCCTGCTCCAGTTCCGCGGCGGTCTTGGGCCCGGATGCCTTGGCGGCCTTTCCAGCCTTTCCAGCCTTGTCCGCCTTTTCCGCGCTACCAACACCCGCAGCCGGTTCAGATTGGGGAGGAGCAGGCGGCACAGTCTGGCTGATGGCAGCGGATTTGGCGCCCGAAGGGCAGGGAGACTGCAGATAAGTGGTTTTTCCGCTTGCGTCGATGCACTTGTACACCTGGGCTTGCGCACCGGCCGCGACGACCGACAAGGCGCTCAAAACCAGTATTCGAACCATGATGACCACGCCCTCGTAAGCTGTTGACGGAACAACATAACCGCTTTTCCCGGACCCGTCAACGAAACCGCGACAGGGCGCGGGACAGGACTTGCCTTGCTGTGGCGGTTGGAATAGGTTGCGCAGTAATTTACCAGTAAACCCGCTCCGATCGCGGCCTTCGCCGGGTGAGCAACCGTGTTTATCGTCAAGTGGTTTGAAGAGACGAAGGGGTATTGTTTTTCAACATAGAGTTCATGATGGTGAGTAGTTTTCGCATACAAGCGACGATTACGATCTTGGGAGGCTTTCCGGCCAGTTTGAGTCGGTCGGCGAAAGCCCGGATGGTTGGATTGCAGCGAATGGCCGACATGGCTGCCATGTACAAGACGGCACGGACGTCGGCCCGACCGCCCCAGATGAAGCGCTTGCCACGGTGCTTGCCGCTATCGTTGGCGAGCGGCGCGACACCGGTCAGCTTGGCGATTTCGCGCCGATTGAGCACGCCCAATTCGGGACATTTCGCCAGCAGAGTCAAGCTGGTGATTGCGCCAACACCGGGAATGCCGCGTAGCAGATCGTCCTTGGTTTTCCAGACCTCGGAGTTACGCAAGCGCTTGGTCAGATCATCGTCCAACTTGGCGATCTGCTTGTCCAACCAAGCGATGTGTGCTTTCAGGTTTTTCTGCAACGGCTTGGATGCGGCACTGCCCAAGCGGAGCGTCTCTTGAACGCGCATGGCGACCAGCTGACGGCGCCGGGTGACCAGATCGTCCAGCGCGCGCGTGTCGGCGTCCTTGAGCGGCCTGATAGCCGGCCGAATGGCACGCGCAAAGGCCGCCAGGCCCGCAGCATCGACCTGATCGGTCTTGGCCAGTTGCCCGCTCGCCTTGGCAAAATCACGCGCTTGGCGCGGATTGATGACGGCCACAGGCAAGCCCTGGGCCGCCAACTCGCTCGTCAAGCGGACCTCCAAACCACCGGTGGCCTCCATCACGATGAGCGTCGGCGCAACGTCGACCAGGCGCCGGACAATCTCGGCCACCCCCGCCTCGTCGTAGGCGACATGCAG
>JAXMJU010000302.1:0-67372 GCA_034376265.1 Sulfuritalea sp. | reverse complement strand
TGCGATAACCGATGGCGGATATCACGGTATCGGCCGCAATGGCGAAGCTTTCGCCGCCGGGAACCGCGCGGCCATGTTCGACACGGGTTCTTTCCAGCAGCAGTTCGCGGGCACGACCGTCGCCGCGGATGGCCAGCGGTCGCGCATTGAACATGAAATGGACGCGCAACGGGCGATCGTCCTGCGCGCCGCGCTGCGCATAGCCGCGCAGCACCTCGAGATTCCTTGCGGCCAGCTTGCGCTGTTCCTCGCCGAGTTCCGCGGGAAGTTCCGTCGGCAATTGCGCAGCATCGACTCGCGTTGCCGCGCGCGAAAGATCGCCGAACTCGCTGAGTTCCGCGGTGGTGAAACTGGCGTCGGCCGGCCCGCGGCGGCCGATTAGCCAGATGTCCTCGATAGGGGCGGCGGCGAAGGCGGCGCGGGCGTGGGCGCACAAGTCCGAAGCGGCCAGCTCGCCGGCGGTTTTCGCCAGTAGGCGCGCGATGTCCAGCGCCACGTTGCCGTTGCCGATGATGGCGACCGACTTGCCGTCGAGCCTGGGTTCGAGATCACGCTCGGCGGGAATGCCGTTGTACCAGGCGACGAACTGCCCCGAGCCATACACGGCGTCGAGATCTTCGCCGGGAATGCCCAGGCCGCGATCCTCCAGCGCACCGATGGTGATCACCAGCACGTCGTAGGCTGCCCTGAGTTCCTCGTAGGAAATGTCGCGGCCGACGGCGACGTTGCCGAGAAAGCGCACGCCTTGCTTGCCCAGCGTGCGCTCGAACTGCCGGGCGATGTTCTTGGTGCCCTGATGGTCGGGCGCGACGCCGCCGCGCACCAGGCCAAAGGGCGTCGGCAGCCGGTCGAAAATGTCGATGCGCGCGCAGGGCAGTTTGCGCCCGAGGGCGTCGGCCACATAGCAGCCGGAAGGGCCGGCGCCGACGATACCGATATGGATCGGAGCCTGGTTCATGCCCGTGCCTCGATTGCGCTTGCCGTCGCGTCGTTGAAGCGCCGCTCAAAATACTCGGCAGCTTCGGGTAGCCGCCCGTCGGCGGTTTCCAGTACGCTCGTCAGGTGCCGTTCGGACTCGGGCGCGACCAGCGTGTAGAGCTCGCCGCAGATCTGTCTTGCGCTGTCGCCCGGCCAGTCGGCAGGGAGCAACTGCCTGGGCAATTGCGGATCGCGCAACTGGACGCGGCGGAATTCGTGGATCAGCAGCGAGCGCACGCAGAAGGCCTGTTCCGGGTCCAGCTCGCGCGCCGCCTTGACGGCCCGTGCCAGAGGGCGGAAACAATCGATGAAGCGCTTGTAGTCGGCGGCGATGGTGTCGAGGCTCCAGCATTCGCGCACCAGTTCCTGCAGCGGACGGCTGGCCAGTGCGCCCAGGCTGCGTCCCTGGATCACCACCACCTTGTCGTGGGTACCGGTGCTTTGCAGGATTTCCAGCACCGCGTCGTGGTTGGCGTAGGGGTGCGCCAGCACGCCCGGCGCGATCACGCCGAAGCCCTCCCAGAGCAGTTCGCGGCGCAGCACGTTGCGCTGGGCGGCGGTCAGGATGCCGCCGCCGGCAAACACCACCTGCCAGTCGCCGTCCCATTGCCGGCGCGGGTCATCGTAGATGCGCCGGTAGGCATGTTCGAAACGCCGGCGGCCGGTCGCGGTCAAACTGTAGTAGCTCTTGCGTCCGATGCGTTCCGAAACCAGCCACTTTTCCCTGGAGAGGCGGAACACGCTGGTTCTGACCAGCCTTGCGTTGAGGCCCAGCGGCTCGACCAGCGTGATGAAGCTGCCGATGCCGACGGTGCCGCCGCGGGGCGCGATCGCATCGCCGTAGATGGTGATGATCAGCGAGTTGGCGCGCAACTTGTGGTCGGCGAGGAAGGCATTCAGCCATTGGCTGACGAAGCGGCTCTTCATGTGTGGAACGCTCCCTGACTAATTTCTTTAAATGATATCACTTGCTGCATGGTTTTGTAACACAACGGCGGAAGGCATTGCTACTCGCTCGTTGAGGCCAACTTGCGCTGTTTTGTGGAAACCAAAAAAACAAATACAAAACAGATGAAAGGACGTTGATGGTTGAAGTATCAAAAATAAATTGACACTCGTGAAGTGATACATTACTATTTTATACATCAACATGATTTGTATCGCAATACGGAGTTATCTGGAATTTATCTTTGCCCTTGCGCCGGTTTGCAGGTTGGCGCGATGGCTTGTTGGCACTGCCTGGAGAGTTGAAATGAGAACATTCAAGACTTACGACAAGGGCGACGTACTGCCCGATGACTACAGGAAGGCCCTGATCAACCTGATGTGCTTCCAGGCCGACTCGGAATACGCCGGCGGCCAGCGCGTCGCCGAGAATCATCAGTATGCGACGCGTCCGGAAGAGGCCTACCGTCTGTCGAAGAAAGTGTTCGAGGAAATGGGCCACGCCTTCTATGTCTGGAACCTGTTGCAGGAGCTCGGCGTGGACGTCGATGCCCGCCTCTACGAGCTGTCGCACCATCCCGAGAACCCCGACCCGAAGAAGGTGAACGTGATCAACGGCTTCCGCAAGGAAAACTGGTCGAAGTTCTTCGAGTGCTGGGAAGACGTCGCGCTGTTCTCGACCGTGGTCACGCCGGCCGCCGTGGCCTTTCTCGGCCAGTATCGCGAGTGCTCCTATCTGCCCTGGGCGCGCGTCAATGTGCGCATCCACAAGGAGGAATACGGTCACCTGGCTTTCGGCGTCTGGGCCTCCAAGCGCTGCATCGAGTTCGGCGGCGAAAAGACGCGCGAATTCATGCAGCAGCGGATGCCAAAGTTCATGCAGATGGGCCTGGGCTTTTACGGCCGTCCGTCCGCCGGGGACAAGAAGTCGGAAATGTTCGACATCTATTACGAGTACGGCATCAAGGTGAAAAAGCCGGAAGAGCTGCAGGCCGAATATCTTGAACTGCTGGATTCGCGGCTCAAGGAAGTCGGCCTGATCATGCCCACGGACGTCGAGGCCGACTACGACATGCGCATGGGTTACGAAGCCGCGCATCCGCTGGCCGCCTAGAGCCATGCCCGGTTCCCCCCAGCATCTGATCGACGGCGAGATCGCCGAGCTGAGGCGCTTCGGCTACACGCCCTTCGGCGATGCGGCACCCGACTGGGCGGGTATGTGGCAATTGCTGCAGGGCGACTTCGCCACGCTGCAGCGGGTCCATGTGCCCGCCTACGCGGCGCTGAGTCCCTGGCCACAGGAGGGCGCGCGCATTTACATGCGGCGGCGCCTGCTGGCGGATCGCCTGTTCGAGGAATGCCAGGTTCTGTATCGCCGGCTGCATGGCGAGGGCATCAATACCGAGCTGGTGGAGGCCTACACCCTGGCGCGCGAAGCCTACGAGGACGCCGTGCTGGATTTCGGCCGGGCGCGCGAAATGCTCGAAGAGGTATTCACGCGGACGGTCGATGTCTGACGTAGTCAGGCGTGCCGCCTGGGGGTGAGACATCCGGGAATCAGGGAAACTCCGTACGGGTATACTGTCGGCAGGCACGTTCCGGCCGACCTTCAACCAACCACAGGAGTTTTCATGAGGATTTTATCCATCGCTTTCGTCGGGCTCATAAGCACCATCGGGCTGGCTTCATTCAGTGCAAGCGCCGCAGATGCCAAAGTGCAGACTGTCGCCGCCCTGAACCAGAACAAGGCCACTCTCGCCGGCAAGACGATCAGCGCCCAGGGCAAGGTGGTGAAGGTCAACAACGGCATCATGGGCCGCAACTTCGTGCACGTGCAGGACGGCACGGGCGATGCCGCGACCGCCACCAACAACCTGATCGTCACCAGCAAGCAGACCGCCGCCGTCGGCGACCAGGTGACGGTTTCCGGCGTGGTCGTGGTGAATCGCGATTTCGGCGCCGGCTATTCCTACCCGCTGCTGATCGAAGAAGCCAGCATCACGCCCAAGAAGTAAGGGCGAAACCCCGGGGGCCGCCACAGCCCCCGGCGGCTAGTGCCGCAACTTGCCGTAAGCCGCCAGCAGGCTCTGGTGCAGGTCGCAGCCTATTAGGTCCAACCCCGGTGTTTCGATGTCGAAGAAGCGTTGCCGCCTTTGCAGCATGGCTTCGGCCGAGGCCAGGGTCGCGTCGCCGTAGAGGCTTTGCAGTGCGCTGCGGTGCCCGTCGGCGCTGCCCAGATCGAGCAGGGTTTCGATGCAGCGGTAGACCAGGCGGCGCGCCGGGTCGAGCTGCTCGAAGTGGCGCACCCATTCGCAACCCTCGCGGATCGCCTCGTCGTCGCCGATGGCCAGCGCCAGCAGGGCTTTCAGTTCGCCCACGCGCAGGTCGGCCCAGAAGGAATCGGGGTCGGCTGCCAGTCCGATCAAGGCCGCGACCGGCCGCTGGTCCTGCACGTCGAGTTCGTTCAGCGTATCGAGCAGATCGGCACATTCCTCGTCATCAAGTTCCGGCAGGTGCAGAATCGCCTCGCGGATCGAGTTGCCGATGCTGTTGTTCTCCCATTCGAGATCGTCCAGCGGATAAATTTCCGACATGCCCGGCACCAGAATGCGACAGGCATAGACGCCGAGGTGCTCGAAGTCGGCAACGTAGATGTCGTGGCCGTCCCGATGCGCGCGGTCCACCAGCCATTGGTAGTCCTCGGCGGTCGAGTTTGCGTCCGTGCCGCTGAAGTTCCAGTCGCAGAAGTCGAAGTCCGCCAATGTTGACGAATCGCCGAGGAAATTCCAGCTGATGATGCCGCTGGAGTCGACGAAATGGGTTTCGATGTTGGGTGCGGCGGCGATTTCGTCGAGATCGAAGCCGGGCGCCGGGAAGCCGGCCAGGGCATCGAGGCCACGGCCCTGCAGCAGTTCCGTGAGGGCGCGTTCCAGCGCGATCTCGAAACGCGGATGGGCGCCGAAGCTGGAAAAGCAGCCCTGGTCCTCCGGGTGCAGCAGGGTCACGTTCATCACCGGATATTCGCCGCCAAGCGAGGCATCCTTGACCAGGATGCCGAAACCGGCTTCGCGCAGGCCGCGGATGCCGGCCGCGATGCGTGGATAGCGGGCGATCACCTACTGCGGCACTTCGGGCAGGCAGAGGCCTTCACTGATGATGCGAAACTTGACGTGGCGCTCGAAAATTTCCGACAGTGCCTGGGTGCGGGCCTCCATCTCCGTGTTGCCGGCCGACATGCCGTTGCTGACGTAGAGGTTGCCGATGATATTGACCGGGAACCAGATACTGGCGCCGTCGCGCAGGCGCACATAGGGCAAGGCGCAGATGCCTCTTTCGGCGTTGCCGGAATTCAAATCCACCAGCGCGCTGGCGTCGATCGAATGGTCCGGGTTGTACAACTGCTGCAACTCGGGGGTCAGTAACTGCGCGGGCCATGCGCCATCCTCGCCCGGCTGAAACCACTGTTCGCGCGGGTAGTGGGCGAAGCTGCGCTTGGCGAACTTTTCACCGAGCCAGTAATGGGTCCAGAAGTAGTTGCAGGAGAGGCGCTCGAAGAACTCGCCCAGGGCGCTGGCCAGCGCGGCCAGGCGGGAGGCGCCCTTGCCGTTGGTGAATAGCAGGGCGCAGTCGCGGTCGCGCATATGCACCGACCAGACGCCGTCCACGGGATTCAGCCAGGAGCGCTCCTCGACATGGAAGCCGAGGGCATCGAGCTTGCCCTGCATGGTGGCGATCGACGATTCGAGCGAGGCGTCCTTGCCGGGGATGAAGCTTTCTGTTTGCATGGGAATGTCCGTCCCGGTGCTGCCGATGGGGTGCGCAGTATGGCGAGCTGCCGGCCGCCTGTCCTTCCCTGCCTGGCGCGCCGTTCGCGGCGGCAGCGCGGCTTACTCCGCCTGCGACAATTCGGTGAAATCGTGGATCAGGTCGGCGAGCTTCGCGTCCTTGGCGTAGTCCGCGTTCTTTTCCGTGAAGCGTTCCTCCATGCGCGCGATCTGCGCGGGACTGAGGCTTGCCAGAAAATCGGCGATGTCGGGAGTCGCCCGGTCGGACAGACTGCGTGCGCGGCGGATGATGCCCTCGCCCAGCGTCAGCATGTCGCTGACCGTGGGGCGGCCGTCGACCAACTGCTGCCCGTGGCGCAGCACCGGCACGTAGTCCGGCAGCTGGGTTTTGCGGTGCCAGGCCAGAAAGCCGGCCAGACGCTCGCGCAGCAGCAGGTCCTGGTCCGGCGACAGGTCCACGTACGGGTCGATCCACCAGCGCACCAGGCTGTCGGCGTTGCCGTAGCCGAGGCGCACCGCGCTGCAAGCCTGCAATAGCAGCAGGCAGATCGTGACAAGCAGGGCCAGGCGGCGCATGAAGCGGCTAGTCGGGGCTGCGGCCATGGCCGAGCAGGCTCAGGCGGACCAGATCCGGCACGTTTTCCACCTGCAGCTTGGCGACCATGCGCGCCTTGTGTACCTCGACGGTGCGCGGACTGATTCCAAGGTCTTCGGCGATTTCGCGATTGTGCCGGCCGGCAACCACAAGTTCCATGACTTCGCGCTCGCGCGGCGTCAGGCTGGCCAGCAAGCGCTCGAAATGCGCACGCTGGCCTGCCTGGCCCTGGGCCGAGCTTTGACGAACGCTGGCTTCCTCGATCGCGGCGACCAGTTTGGCGTGATCGATCGGCTTCTCCAGAAAATCGACGGCGTGCGAGCGAAACGCCGCGCGTGCCGATTCGACGTCGCCGTGGCCGGTCATGACGATGGTCGGCATTTGGCAGCCCGTCTCGCGCAAGCGCTTCTGCAATTCCAGGCCGTCCATGCCGGGCAGGCGGATGTCGATCAGCAGGCAGCCCGACCATTCCGGCCGGTAGGCGTCGAGAAAGCTCTCGGCGTCGGCGAACATGGTGATCGGGTAGCCGCGCAGGCCGAGCAACAGGCCCAGCGCATCGCGCACCGATTGATCGTCCTCGACGATGAAGATCGTGAAGCCGCTAGCTTGGGTCATCGGATTTTCCTTCGGTCGGCAGTACCAGCTTGAACAGGCCGTGATCGGTCACCTCGGCCCACAGACTGCCGCCGTGTGCCTCGGCAATGGCCCGGCTGATGACCAGGCCGAGACCAAGGCCGCTCGCCTTGGACGACTGGAAGGCTTCGAACAGGCGTGCCGCCGTTGCGCCGGACAGGCCGGGGCCGCTGTCCTCGACGCAAATGCAGACCCGTCCGGCGCCATCCGGCGCGGCCGACAGGCGGACCCGTTTTTGCCCGGCGGGCTGGTCGGCCGCGGCATCGAAGGCATTGGACAGCAGGTTGCGCAAGACCACTTCCAGTTGCAGGCGATCGGCCAGCAGCACGCAAGCCGGCGCCGGAGCGACGTTCAACTCGATGCCTTGCTGCTGCGCCTTGGTGGCGAAGGAGGATGCCGCGGCATCGAGCAGGCCGTCGAGTTCGATCGCTTCGAGCCGCGTGGCACCGGTACGGAAAAAGTCCCGCAGGCGGCGCACCACATCGGCGGCACGGAAGGATTCGGCCACCATGCGGCGGATCGTATCGCGCAGCCGCTCGCCCGTCTCGCCTTGCGCCAGCAACTGTTCGCAGGCCGTGCCATAGGCGGACAGGGCCGTCAGCGGCTGGTTCAGCTCGTGGGCCAGGGCGCCGGCCATCTCGCCGGCCGCAGCCAGACGCAGCGTCTGCCGCAGTTCCGCACTGACCCGCTGCTTTTCATCCACCACGACGCCGATAAAGAATCCGGACATGACCAGCACCACTGCCAGGGCCTGGATTTCCAGTACCGTTACCGCCGAAAATCCCAGCAACTGGACCGCGCCGATGATGCCCAGCTGGATCACGGTAGCACTGGCCACGGCGCCCGCGATGCCCTGGCGCGCCGCCGCCCAGGCGATCGGCAGGAACAGCACGTAGAAATACTTGAAATCGGCGGCGGCGCCGACATCGAAGGCGATCCAGAGCGCGAGGACTGCGGCCAGCAGGTGGCCGAGCGACTCCCAGGTCAGCACTGTCGCCCGCAATTGGGCACGGCCGCGCTGATCCAGCAGCATCCACAGGACAGGCATCGACACCAGTATGCCGACACCATCGCCGACCCAGTAGCGGATGAAGGCCTCGGGCAGGCCGCCGTCGGGAATCAGGCCCGCCAGCGACAGCGCAAGGACGAAAGCCAGGCTGGTCACCAGCGTGCCAGCGGCAACTATGCCTGCCCATTCGAGCAGTTCGCGCCGGTCGCCGAAGATGCCGCCGCGCGTCAGGCGGTGGCGCAATATCTCGGCGATGGTCCAATACCCCAGCGTCAGCAGGGCGGACAGGCCAATGGATATCGGCAAGGGCGCCGACAGGTCGCGCACCCAGGCATCGGCGATCACGATCGTCAATGCCAGCGGCAGTGCGGCATTTCTGCCGAAGCGCAGCATGAAAACCAAGCCGAGCGCCGGCGCCGGACTCCACGGTGTGATGTTGAGGCCGTGCAGTGGATGGAAATAGCTGGCCCAGTCGAGCACGACGTAGCCCATGAGCAGGATCAGAACGTCGCGCCAACCGAGCCGCAGTGTCGGCAATGTCGGCAAAATCGGCTCGTTCCAGTGGATCGACGGGGCATTGTGCTCGGGCATGGGCGGATTCGTAATTCGTCAAAGCACTTAGGGGAAGCCCGTATTTTCCTCCAAAGCCTGGCCCCACGCAGCTTTCGTCGTGAATCCCCAGGGCAGCCGGACAGCTGATTCGCTTACGCGCAAGCCCGAATTTTCAACCACGCGGCATCGTCCTAGGATGCCGTCCCATGGCTCGTTCTTCAAGTGCGCTGATTGCGCTATTCCTCTTCTGGCTGCTGCTGTCCGGACTGTTCACGCCCTTTCTCGTGCTGGCCGGCGCCGGCAGTGCGCTCGCCGTGACGCTCCTGGCGCGGCGCATGGACGTGATCGATCACGAAGGTTTCCCGATTCAGCTCGGCTGGCGCGCGCTGTTCTCCTACTGGCCGTGGTTGGCGAAGGAAATCGTCAAGTCGGCCTGGGACGTCAGCAAGCGCATCCTCGATCCGCGGCTGTCGATCTCGCCGACCCTGGTCGAGTTCGTCCCCCTGCAGAAGACCGATATCGGGCTGGTGATCCACGCCAATTCGATCACGCTGACGCCCGGCACCATCGCCGTCGAGGTCGAACCCGGCCGCTTCCTGGTACACGCCCTGACGCGCGAAGGCGCGGCCGGCTTGGCCGGCAGCGCAATGGATCGCCGCTGTGCCGCACTGGAGCGCGCTTGACCATGCTCGCCGCCGCCACCGTCGCCTTGCTCGTCACCGTGGCCCTGGCATTGATGCGCGCGGCGCTGGGGCCGACGGTGTTCGACCGCCTGCAGGGTGCCAACAGCATCGGCACCTGCGCCATGCTGTTGCTGGCCCTGTTCGGCTTTGCCAACGGGCGACCGGAGTTTCTCGATCTGGCGCTGGTGTATGGCCTTCTCAACGTGATCGGCGTGATCGCCGTGCTGAAGTTCTTCCGCCAGGGCGATCTCGGCGATTCCGGGGACGCAGGCGACTCGCCGCGGGCGCGGTCATGAGCGCCCCGCACGGCCGCCCGCAGGGGCGCCAGTCATCACACGGAGCCGCGCAGCGGCGAACCATTGTCGCCCCCACGCATGGCGAGGGGGCCGGGGGGAGGGTAGTCCAATGAGCGCCGTACTCGACCTGCTCAGCGCGGCCTGTCTCGCCGGCGGCGCATTTTTCTGCCTGACCGGCGGCATCGGCCTGCTGCGCATGCCGGACTTCTACACCCGCATGCATGCCGGCAGCGTGATCGAGACCCTGGGTGCCGGACTGATCCTGCTCGGCTTGATGCTGCAAGCCGGCCTGACACTGGTCGCCGTGAAGCTGCTGATGGTCGCGCTGCTGATCCTGTTCACCAGCCCGACGGCGAGCCATGCGCTGGCGCGCGCCGCACTGCTGCGCGGCCTGCTGCCGCAGCTCGCCGGGCGGCCGGAAGAGGAGGGCGCATCATCGAAACCCTGATCGTCGACCTGCTGCTGGTGTTGATGGCGCTCGCGGTGCTGGTGCTGGCGCGCACCCGCAACCTGTTCGCCGCCGTGGTGCTGCTCGGCATCTACAGCTTTCTGATGGCCACCGCGATGGTTGCGCTGGATGCGGTCGACGTGGCGATGACGGAGGCCGCCGTCGGCGCGGGAATTTCCACCGTGCTGCTGCTCGGCGCCCTGCATCTGTGCCGTAGCGAGGAGGCCAAGCCGGTGCATCGGCCCTGGTTGCCGCTCGCGGTCTCGGCGTCGACCGCGGCACTGCTGATCCATGGCGCCCTCGGCCTGCCGGATTTCGCCGACCCGCAGGCGCCGATTCACCGGCATGTCGCGCCGCGCTATCTGCAGAACGAAGTCGACGTGCCGAACGTGGTCACCGCCGTGCTGGCGAGCTTCCGCGGCTTCGATACGCTGGGCGAAACCACCGTGGTGTTTACCGCCGGCGTCGGCATCATCGCCCTGCTGCGGCGACGGCGCCGGCCCAAAGCGGAGGGAGGCGCCGATGAGACATGACCTCGTGTTGCGCGTGGCGGGCAAGCTGCTGATTCCCTTCATCCTGCTGTTCGCGCTGTATGTGCAGTTCCATGGCGATTTCGGGCCCGGCGGCGGTTTTCAGGCCGGCGTCATCTTTGCTGCGGGGATAGTGTTCTACGCGCTGATCTTCGGCCTCGAAAACGCGCGCAGGGTGATGCCGGACCGGCTGGTGGAAACCATGCTTGCCGCCGGCGTGCTGCTGTATGCCGGCGTCGGCGTCGCCGGGTTGCTGCTCGGCGGCAATTACCTGGACTATTTCGTGCTCGACCGCAATCCCGTGCAGGGCCAGCATCGCGGCATCTTCTGGGTCGAGGTCGGCGTCGCCGTCACGGTCTGCGGCGTGATGCTGAAGATTTTCTACATGTTCGCCTCGCGCGGCGGCGCCGACGGGAACGGACCGGAGTGAACATGGCGGCGCACTTCAGCCACTTCAGCTACATCGTCACGGTGCTGCTCATGGTCGCCGGGCTGTTCATCGTCATCGCGCGCGGCAACCTGATCAAGAAGCTGATCGGCCTTTCCGTGTTCCAGACCTCGGTGTACCTGCTGTATATCGCGCCAGGCAAGCTGATCGGCGGTACCGCGCCGATCCTGGCGCCGCAGTTCAGCGTCTATTCAAACCCCTTGCCGCATGTGCTGATCCTCACCGCGATCGTGGTTGGCGTCGCTACCCTGGCGCTCGGTCTGGCGATCGCGGTGCGCATCCGCGAGGCCTACGACAGCATCGAGGAGGACGAAATCCTGGCCCTCGATCACGCCGCGGCGGATGCGCAGGGGGACGCTTCGCCATGACCCTCGCCGCGCATCTGCCGGCCTTGCAGGTGATGCTGCCGCTGCTCGCGGCGCCCGTGGCGGTGCTGCTGCGCCACGGCGGGCTGGCCTTTGCCGTGGTCACGGCAGCGGCCTGGGCCGCCTTCGCCACCGCGCTCGGCCTGTGGCTGCAAGTCGGCCAGGGCGGCGATGGTCACGTCATTTCCTACCACATCGGCAGCTGGCCGCCGCCCTGGGGCATCGAATACCGCGTCGATCGCCTGAGCAGCTTCGTGCTGCTGCTGGTCTCGGGCATGGCCGCGCTGGTGCTGCCCTACAGCCGCGGCAGCATCGCGCGCGAGATCGCGCCGGAGAACCACTATCTCTACTACGCCATGTTCGCGCTGTGCCTCACCGGCCTGCTCGGCATCACCATCACCGGCGATGCCTTCAACATATTCGTGTTCCTCGAAATTTCCTCGCTCGCCAGCTATGTGCTGATCGCCCTGGGGCGCGACCGCCGCGCGCTCACCGCTGCCTACCAGTACCTGATCATGGGCAGCATCGGCGCCACCTTCATCGTCATCGGCATCGGCTTCCTCTACCTGATGACCGGCACGCTGAACCTCGCCGACATGGCGGCGCGCCTGGGTGCCGTCGACAACTCGCGTCCGGTGCTGGTGGCGCTGGCCTTTCTCACGGTCGGCATTTCCCTCAAGCTGGCGCTGTTCCCGCTGCACCAGTGGCTGCCCAATGCCTACACCCACGCGCCCTCGGCGGTGACCGCCTTCCTCGCCGCGACAGCGACCAAGGTTTCGGTGTATGTGCTGATCCGCTTCTACTTCTCGGTGTTCGGCGAGAGCCTGGTGTTCGACCGCTTGCCGCTGCCGCAGGTCATGCTCGGGCTGTCGCTGTGCGCGATGTTCGGCGCCAGCTTCGTCGCCATTTTCCAGAATAACCTGAAGCGCCTGTTCGCCTATTCCAGCGTCGGCCAGATGGGCTACATCACGCTCGGCCTGTCCTTCGATTCGGTGCACGGCCTGGCCGCCTCGATCGTCCATTTGTTCAATCACGGCATCGCCAAGGGGGCGATCTTCCTGCTGATCGGCGGCATTGTCGCGGCGTTGGCAGCGCGCGGCGCCGTGTCGCCAGCGCCAACTTTCGCCAATCTCGCCGGGCTGGCCAAGCGCATGCCGCTGACCTGCTTCGGCATCGTGATCGGCGGCCTGAGTCTGATCGGCGTGCCGGGCACCGCCGGCTTCATCGGCAAGTGGTATCTGATCCTCGCGGCGCTGGAGCGGGGCCAGTGGTGGCTGGTCGGCGCGATCCTGCTGAGTTCGCTGCTGGCGGTCGCCTATGTCTGGCGCTTCGTCGAGGCGGCCTACTTCCGCGCCGCCCCGGCCGGCCATGAGGCGCGCGGCGAAGCGCCGCTGGCGCTGCTGATCCCCGCCTGGCTCTTGGTCGCGGCGACGATCTGGTTCGGCCTCGATACCTCGTTCAGTCTCGGCTCGGCGCTGGACGCCGCGCAACAACTGGTGAAGCAGGGGCGATGAGCGCGCCGCACGGCCGCCCGAAGGGGCACCAGTCATCACACGAAGCCGCGCAGCGGCGCACCGTAGTCACCCCCTCGCTCGGCGAGGGGGCTGGGGGGAGGGTAGTGCAGTGAGCGCGCAACATTTGATCATCGCCGCTTTGCTGCTGCCGCTCTCCGGTGCCGCGTTAATCGCGCTGGCGCACCGCCGGCCCAATCTGCGCGAGGGCATCACGCTGACTACCGCCGTTGCGCTGTTCGCCTGCGTCACGCAACTGCTAGAACCCGTGCTGGCCGGCAGCCGTCCTGCCGTGACGCTGCTGGAGCCGCTGCCAGGTCTGCCCATCGCCTTCCTGGTCGAGCCGTTGGGCATGCTGTTTGCGCTGATTGCGTCCGGTTTGTGGATCGTCAATTCGGTCTATTCGATCGGCTACATGCGCGCCAACAAAGAGCAGCATCAGACGCGCTTTTATGTCTGCTTCGCGCTGGCGATCGCCGTCGCGCTGGCGATCGCCTTCGCCGCCAATTTGCTGACCCTGTTCCTGTTCTACGAGCTGCTGACCCTGGTCACCTATCCACTGGTAACCCATGCCGGCACCGAGCAGGCCAGGCGCGGCGGGCGGGTTTATCTCGGCATCCTGATGGGCACCTCGGTGCTGTTCCTGCTGCCTGCCGTGATCTACACCTGGCACCTTGCCGGCACCACGGATTTCCGCGTTGGCGGCATCCTGCCCCCCGGCATGGACAAGAGCGCGGTGGCGATCCTGCTCGCCTTGTTCATGTTCGGTGCGGCCAAAGCCGCGCTGATGCCCTTTCACCGCTGGCTGCCGGCCGCGATGGTGGCGCCCACTCCGGTTTCCGCGCTACTGCACGCGGTGGCCGTGGTCAAGGCCGGCGTGTTCACCGTGGTCAAGGTGGTGGTCTATGTCTTCGGCCTCGATGCGCTTGCGGGCGCCACCGACTGGCTGGTGGCGATTGCCGGCTTCACCATCGTCGCCGCCTCGCTGGTGGCGCTCCACGCCGACAACCTCAAGCGGCGGCTGGCCTACTCCACGGTGAGCCAGTTGTCCTATGTGGTGCTCGCCGCCGCGCTGATCGCGCCGCTGTCGGTGGTCGGCGCGGCACTGCACATCGCCACCCATGCCTTCGGCAAGATCACGCTGTTCTTCGCCGCAGGTGCGATCTACACCGCTGCGCACAAGACCGAGGTCAGCCAGTTGGCCGGCATCGGCCGGCGCATGCCGTGGACCATGACAGCCTTCAGCATCGGCGCCCTGTCGCTGATCGGGGTTCCCCCAGCCGCCGGCTTCATCAGCAAGTGGTTCATCATGTCCAGCGCGACCGAAGGCGGCCATCACCTGGTGGTTGCCGTGCTGATCGCCAGCACCCTGCTCAACGCCGCCTATTTCCTGCCCATAGTCCATGCGGCATTTTTCAAGCCGCTGAGTGCCGCGGACCTCGCCCATCCGCACGGCGAGGCGCCGCTGCCGATGGTGCTGGCGCTGATGACGACGGCGGGCGGCAGCATCGCCCTGTTCTTCCTTTCCGCCCCGCTGCTGCAACTGGCACGGCAGTTGGTGGCGGGGGCTTCCTGATTCGGAGACCGCCATGCCGCAATCGAAAACCTACTGGCTCGACAGCAGCGCCAACGTCACCAAGCTGTATCGCGGACTGTGGCTGGCCTGCCTGGCGCTGATTGCGATCGATTTGTTCCTGCACCGGCACGAGGATTTCGAATTCGCCGCTGTGTTCGGCTTCCACGGCTTCTACGGCTTCTTTGCCTGCGTCACACTGGTGTTGACCGCCAAGCAGCTGCGCCGGGCCCTGATGCGCGACGAGGATTACTATGACCGGTGATTTTCCTGTCGCGCTGTTCCTGATCCTCGGCGCCGCCCTGGTGCCGCTGTTCCGCGGCGCGGCGCGCACCGCCTGGATGCTGCTGTTGCCGGTGGCGGCCTTCGCCTATTTGCTGGCCGTGCCGCAGGGCAACCATGGACAGGTCGAGCTGCTCGGCCAGACCCTGGTGCTGATGCGCGTCGATAAGCTGAGCCTGCTGTTCGGCTACATCTTCCTCATCGCCACCCTGCTCAGCGTGGTCTACGCCCTGCATGTCGACGACGTTCAGCAGCATGTGGCGGGGCTGGTGTACGCAGGCAGCGCCATCGGCGCGGTATTCGCCGGCGACCTGATCAGCCTGTTCCTCTACTGGGAAATCACGGCAGTGTCCTCGGTGCTGCTGATCTGGGCGCGCCGCGGCGAGCACTCCGCTGCGACGGGCATGCGCTACGTGATCGTGCAACTGCTCTCGGGCATGTTCCTGCTGGCCGGCGGCCTCATGCACTGGCAGGCCACCGGCTCGCTGGAGTTCGGCCAGGTCGGCGTGTCCGGCCAGGTCGGCGGCACGGCCGGGGCACTGATCCTGATCGCCTTCGGCATCAAATCGGCGTTTCCCTTGTTGCACAACTGGCTGCCGGACGCCTACCCGGAAGCCACGCCGACCGGCACGGTGTTTCTTTCCGCCTTCACCACCAAGCTCGGCATCTACGCGCTGGCACGTGCTTTCCCCGGTACCGAGATGCTGATCTGGGTCGGCACCCTGATGGCGGCCTTCCCGATCTTCTACGCCGTGATCGAAAACGATCTGCGCCGTGTGCTGGCCTACAGCATGAACAACCAGCTCGGCTTCATGGTGGTCGGCATCGGCATCGGCAGCGAGTTGGCGATCAACGGCGCGGTGGCCCATGCCTTTGCCGACATCCTGTTCAAGGGTCTGCTGTTCATGTCGATGGGCGCCGTGCTGCTGCGCACCGGCACCATCAAGGGCAGCGAATTGGGGGGGCTCTACAAGTCGATGCCCTGGACCGCGGGCTTCTGCATGGTGGGCGCCGCGTCGATTTCCGCCTTCCCGCTGTTCAGCGGCTTCGTCACCAAGTCGATGATCATGAGCGCGGCCGCCGGCGAGGGTCTGCTGCTGACCTGGCTGGTGCTGCTGTTCGCCTCCGCTGGGGTGTTCCACCATGCCGGGATCAAGATTCCCTATTTCGCGTTCTTCGCCCACGATTCCGGCATCCGCTGCGCCGAAGCGCCGCGCAACATGCTGGTGGCCATGGGCATCGCTGCCGCGTTGTGCATCGGCATCGGCATTTTTCCCCAAGCGCTGTATGCGCTGCTGCCCTTTGCCACCGATTACGCTCCCTATACGGCATCGCACATCGTGGCGCAACTGCAGCTGCTGTTTTTCTCGGCGCTGGCGTTTGCCGTGCTGATGCGCACCGGCATTTATCCGCCCGAACTGCGCTCGCTCAATCTCGACAGCGACTGGTTCTACCGCAAGGCCGCGACCGCGGTGGCGGCGTCCTTCCGCCATGCCCTGCGGGAAACGTACGCAGGCCTCGGTGAAGGCATTGCCGCCCGGGTCGCCGCCGTCGGCAATTGCATCGTCCGCCACCGCCAGTCCGACGGTTTGCTGGTGCGTTCCTGGCCCACCGGCAGCATGGCGCTGTGGGTCATGGTCATGCTCCTGGCCTATCTGCTGCTTTATTACATCGGCAAGGCAGGCGCCAATGGCTAGCCCGAACATTGGCGGCAGGCCTGCCGGAAGCGTCCGTGACGCTGAACTCATCAAGTACGCATGCGCGGTTCAGGCTCGGCGCCGTTCGGCACATTCGGGCCGAATCCCGCGGCGCATCAAGGAAGGAAGGCTCCCATGAATACGCTCGATAAACCCGACCCCGATGTCAAAGTCCGGCGCCTGCTGGTGCCGATCAATGCCAACGACGATTCGCGTTGGGGCATACGCTACGCATTGCGGCGGCAGAGCGCGAGCCAGGCGGTGGAAGTGATCCTGCTCAATGTCGGCGAACCGATTACCGAGTGGGAGGTCCTGCGCTTTCGCACCCAGCAGGAGATATCGCGCTTCCAGGAAGAAAGCGCGCAGCGCTTCATCGGCGAAGCCACCGCGCCGCTGATGACCGCGAACATTCCCTGCCGTGGTATCTTCAGGCAGGGCGAGCTGGTGTTCTCGATCCTCGACAGTGCCGAGGAATCCGCTTGCGACGAGATCGTCATGCCGCGGCCCATGGCAGGCCTGTCGAGCTGCTTCTCGCGAAATATCGTGCGCGCCGTGAAGCGCGGGCAGCGCGACATTCCCGTGGTGTTCGTCGATGGCGAGGGCATGCGCGTGAACTGAACTCCCGAGGAGGAGTGTTCGGGCGGAATCAGGGCAATCCGTTTCCGCCCGCTTTTTTTGCGCCTGCCAAGCCGGTTCGGCAAGAGTTGGCGCTGGCGGCACGCCGACACTTCGGCGGTGCGGCCCTGTTCATCGGGAGCGGCGTGGCAAAATAGGTCTCGCCGGACGAAAAAGGATCAAGACATGCGACTTTCCCTGCGTTTTGTACTGCCACTGATAATCGTGCTGACCGGCTTCGCCTACACGGTTTCGCCGCTGGTCGATCAAATGATCCTGCGCTGGTTCACGCGCGATCTGGATATGCGCGCTACGCTGATCGCCAACACCATCAGCGAGCCCCTGTTCGAACAGCTGGCGGCCGGACGCAAGGCGAAAATCGGCGAATTTTTCTTCCGCATCACCCAGGACGAACGCCTCTATGCGATCGGTTTCTGTCCCGGCGGCAACGGCACCCCGGTCGCCTCGAAGTCCCTGCCGGCCGAAGTGCGTTGCAACGACCTCGACCGCTGGCAACCGGGCCACGACCACTCGCTGCCGAGCAAGCGCGGCCCCTTGCATGTCTCGGTGCAGCCGATGGCGAACGAAAACTATCCCGAGGGCAAACTGGTCCTGGTACACGACCTGAGTTTCGCGACGCGGCGCAGCGAGGAAACCACGCGCTACATTTTCTATGCCTTCATCGGCCTCGCTGCCATCGTGTCGCTGTTGACGGTGGTGATCGCCCAGCTGTCCTGGCGCGGCTGGCTGGCCGGAATGCGCTCGCTGCTGCGCGGCGAAGGCCTGCTGCGCGATCCGGCCGCCGCGGCGAAAATGGGCATGCCCGAATTCCGGCCGATCGCCCGCGACCTGCAGCGTCTGGTGCGCGAGCTCGAATTCGAATACCGAGCGCGCGACGAATCGCAAATGAACTGGACGCCCGAAACCCTGCGGGCGATCCTGCACAGCGAATTGCGCGGCGATGACGTCATCGTGGTGTCCAATCGTGAGCCCTACATCCACCAGCGCCGTGGTAGTCATATCGAGGTGCAGCGGCCGGCCAGCGGCCTGGTGACGGCGCTGGAACCGATCATGCGCGCCTGCTCGGGTACCTGGATCGCCCACGGCAGCGGCTCGGCCGACCGCGACGTGGTCGATCGCCATGACCGCGTCGGCGTTCCCCCGGAAAAGCCGGCCTACCAGATCCGCCGAGTCTGGCTCAGTGCCGAGGAGGAAGCCGGCTACTACTACGGCTTTGCCAACGAAGGGTTGTGGCCGCTGTGTCACATTGCCCATGTGCGCCCGATCTTCCGTTCGGCGGACTGGGCACATTATGTCGCGGTCAACCGGAAATTCGCCAAGGCGGTGGCCAGCGAGGCGCGCACCAAGAATCCGATCGTACTGGTGCAGGACTATCACCTGGCCCTGCTGCCGCGCATGATCCGCGAGGAAATGCCGGATGCCACCGTGATCACCTTCTGGCACATCCCGTGGCCGAACCCCGAGTCCTTCGCCATCTGTCCCTGGCGCCAGGAAATCCTTGCCGGCCTGCTCGGCAGCAGCATCCTCGGCTTCCACACCCAGTTCCACTGCAACAACTTCGTCGACACCGTGGATCGCTTCATGGAGGCGCGGGTCGATCGGGAAAACTTCACGGTGTCGCTCGGCGGCAAGTCCACCGCGGTGCGGCGCTACCCGATCTCGGTCGACTGGCCGCCGGTCGCGGGCTTGCTGCAAAAGCCGGTCGAACAGTGCGCCGCCGACATTCGCTTACTGAATGCCCTGCCAGTCGGGCACAGGATCTGCATCGGCGTCGATCGGCTCGACTACACCAAGGGCATCCTCGAACGTTTCCGCGCCGTCGAGCGCCTGCTCGAACTCAATCCGGAATGGATAGGCAAGTTCACCCTGATCCAGATCGCCGCACCGACGCGTTCCAGCATCGACGAATACCAGAGTCACGAGACGCAGGTGCGGACGCTGGCGGCGCGCATCAACGAGCGCTTCGGCCGCGGCCGGCGCGACCTGCCATCGCCGATCATTCTCAAGGTCGAGCACCACGATGCCCAGCAGGTTTATGAATACTATCGTGCCGCCGACTGCTGCTTCGTCAGCAGCCTGCACGACGGCATGAATCTGGTGGCCAAGGAGTTCGTCGCGGCGCGCGACGACGATCGCGGCGTGCTGATCCTGTCGCAATTCACGGGGGCGGCGCGCGAACTGCCCGAAGCGCTGATCGTCAATCCCTACGATACCGACCAGTGCGCGGCGGCGCTGCACCTGGCGCTGACCATGCCGCTCGCCGAACAGCGCGACCGCATGCGCCTGATGCGCGGCCTAGTGGCGGAATTCAACGTCTATCGCTGGGCCGGGCGCATGCTGCTCGATGCGGCGGCGATGCGCCAGCGCAGCCACCTGCTCGAAACGGGCGGCGGGCCGGCATGAGCAAGCAACGCGGGAAACGTCCGCCACTTGCAAACGTCGACTGGGCCTTTTTCCTCGACGTCGATGGCACCTTGCTGGAAATCGCCGACCAGCCGTCCGGCGTGCATGTCGATCTGGAACTGCTCGACATGATCGGACGGCTGTACCGGATCAGCGGCGGAGCACTCGCGCTGGTCAGCGGCCGCTCGATCTCGGATCTCGAAGACCTGCTGGGTGCGCAGCGCTTGCCCCTGGCGGGCCAGCACGGCCTGGAGCGACGCGACGCGGCCGGACGTCTGTGGATTCATGCCGCGCCGCCCGGCGCAAAATGCGCGATCAAGGAGGCGCTGGCGCCGGTGCTGGCACGTCACCCAGGCCTGCTGCTGGAGGACAAGGGTTTGACGCTGGCCCTGCACTATCGGCAGGCACCGCATCTGGCCGCCTACGCCCATCGCTTGATGTCCAGGCTGATGCAGGAAGCGGGCGGCGACCTGGAACTGCAGAAGGGCAAACGCGTGATAGAAATCAAGCCGGCGGGCATCGACAAGGGCACGGCCGTGGCCGAGTACCTGACCGAGTCGCCCTTCTGTGGTCGTCATCCGGTGTTCATCGGCGATGACCTCAACGACGAGCACGGCTTCGCCGAAGTCAACCGGCTGGGCGGAACCTCGATCAAGGTCGGTCGCGGGCCGAGCTGCGCGCACTTCCGCCTCTCCGGTGTCGCAGCGGTGCGCAACTGGCTGAACGATGCGTTGAAAGGACGGCAATGAACAATCTGGACCTGGCCCTGATCGGCAACTGCACGGTGGGTGCGCTGATCGATGCCCGGGCGAAGATCGTCTGGGCCTGCTTCCCGCGCTTCGACGGCGATCCGGTGTTCTGCTCCCTGCTGAGAAATGCCGACGACTACGGCTTTTCCGCGGTCGAACTGGCTGATTGCGAGCGTACCGAGCAGCACTATCAGGAGAACACCGCGATCCTTGTTACGCGTCTCTACGACTGCCACGGCGGTGGCATCGAAATCACGGATTTCGCGCCGCGTTTCGGTCAGTACGGCCGCACCTTCCGGCCGATGATGCTGGTGCGCCGCATCCGCCGCCTGTGCGGCAGCCCGCGACTGACGCTGCGCGTGCGGCCGGCCTGCAACGACGGCGCCGCGCGCCCCGAGGTGACCTGGGGCAGCAACCATATCCGCTATGTGGCGCCGGGCCTCATCCTGCGGCTGACGACCGATGCCTCGCTGACCGCGATCCTGCAGGAAACCCCCTTCTTCCTCGAAGACACCGTGACGCTGTTGCTGGGTGCCGACGAATCCGTGCATGAGGCCGCCAACGAGGTAGGTCGCCGCTTTCTGGTGGAAACCACCCAGTACTGGAGCGAATGGGTGCGCTTTCTCGGCATTCCCTTCGAATGGCAGGAGGCGGTGATACGCGCCGCGATCATGCTCAAGCTGAATGCCTACGACGACACCGGCGCGATCATCGCCGCCATGACCACTTCGATTCCCGAAGCCGCAGGCAGCGGCCGCAACTGGGACTACCGCTATTGCTGGGTGCGCGACGGCTATTTCGTGGTCAATGCGCTGAATCGGCTGGGCGCCACCCGCACCATGGAGCGCTACCTCGGCTATATCGTCAATGTCGCCGCCAGTGCCGACGGCGGAGCGCTGCAGCCCGTGTACGGCATCGACGGCAGGGCCGGGCTGGACGAGCGGGAGGTGCCGGCACTGGCCGGCTATCGCGGCATGGGGCCGGTACGCATCGGCAACCTGGCCTATCGCCAGGTGCAGCACGACGTCTATGGTTCGGTGATCCTCGCGGCGACCCACATTTTTTTCGACCAGCGGCTGACCCGGCGCGGCGACGAAGCCTTGTTCCGTCGCCTCGAAGCCCTCGGTGAGCAGGCCCGGCGCTGCTACGACCAGCCCGACGCCGGGCTCTGGGAACTGCGCGGCAGCGCGCGCGTGCACACCTTTTCGTCGGTGATGTGCTGGGCGGCCTGCGACCGCCTCGGACGCATCGCCGCCCGCCTCGGTCTGGCCGAGCGCGCGGCGTACTGGAGCGACCATGCCAGGCAGATGCATGCAACCATCAGCCAGAGGGCCTGGAGCAAGAAGCGCGGTGCCTTCGTCTCGACCTTCGACGGCAAGGCGATGGATGCCAGCCTGTTGTTGCTGGCCGAGGTCGGTTTCCTCGACGCCGCCGATCCGCGCTTTGCCGCCACCGTCGGCGCCGTCGAAAAGGATCTGCGCCACGGCGACTACATTTTCCGCTATGTCGAGAAGGACGATTTCGGCGAACCGGAAAACGCCTTTCTGGTGTGCACCTTCTGGTACGTCAATGCCCTGGCGGCGCTCAACCGCCGCGACGAAGCGCGCGCGCTGTTCGAGAAGCTGCTGGCCTGCCGCAATCGCCACGGCCTGCTGGCCGAGCATATCGATCCCAGTAGCGGCGAGCAATGGGGCAACTTCGTGCAGACCTACAGCATGGTGGGCATGATCAATGCCGCGATCCGGCTGTCGGTGCGCTGGGACCAGGCGTTCTGATGCTGGAACTGCTCGATCGCTTTCTCGACTGGCTGCCCGGCAATCTGGACAAGCCGGCCCGCATCCTGCTCATCCTCGCCTTGGCGGCAGTCGCGCTGCAGGCGATTCACCGCATCATTCCGCACCTGCGTGAGGCGGTCGTCGCCCGGCAGGGGAACCGTGAGCACGGCCTGCGCATCCGCACGCTTTCGCGCGTGGTCCGTTATGTGCTGACGGTCATCGTTTCGGTGGTCACCGGCCTGCTGATTCTGGGCGAGTTCGGCATTTCGGTGGCACCGATTCTCGGCGCCGCCGGCGTGGCCGGCATCGCCGTGGGCTTTGGCGCCCAGAGCCTGGTCAAGGACTACTTCACCGGCTTCTTCCTGCTCCTGGAAAACCAGATCCGCATCGGCGACGTGGTCGAAGCAGGCGGCAAGGCCGGCCTGGTCGAGGAGCTGACGCTGCGATACCTGCGTCTGCGCGACTATTCCGGCAACGTGCATTACATACCCAACGGCAATATCTCGATCGTTACCAACATGAGTCTGGAATATGCCTATGCGGTGATCGACGTCGGCGTGGCTTATGGTGAAGACATCGACCGCGTGATGGAGGTCATGCGGCGGGTCGGGCAGGCATTGCGGCGGGATCCGGCGTTTGCGGCGAGGATGGTCGAGGAGATTGAAATCGCCGGCGTCGAAGCCCTGGCCGATTCGGCGGTGGTGATCCGCTGTCGCATCCGCGTTATGCCACTCGAGCAGTGGAACGTCAGGCGCGAGTACCTGCGCCGGGTCAAGCAGGCCTTCGATCAGGAGGGCATCGAGATTCCCTTCCCGCACAGGAAGCTGATTTACGCAACACAGGAAAGCGATCAAGGCGCGCCGCAAACCCCAAAAACCTGAGCTCGCGATTGCATTCCGCACCGGCTGACCGGTTGGCGATCTCAGGCCATCACGTCGCCTATTTCGGCCAGCGGTCGTGGCCGACGAATTCTTCCCAACTGAGATAGCCGTCCTTGCTGGTGTCCAGCTTGTCGAAGTTGTCCGTCAGGTAGCGGGACTGCCTGGCGACTTCCTCCCGCGCGAGCCGGCCATCCTTGTCGGCGTCGGTTCCGTCGAACTGTGCGACCGACCTTTTCCAGGCCATTCTCGCCAAATCGCCCTTGTGCCCGGGTTCGTCGAGACTGGGAATGATGGACTGGGCGTGGATCGCGGCCGGCGCGGTACATAAGGCCCATGCAAACAACACTGGATAACGCATGACTTCCCCACAATGGATCATCAAAACCCGAAATCCGCTCAAGGTATTTCGATACATCCACCATGCGCCCGTTCGGCAAAAATTGGAATGCCACGAAAGTAATAAATCGGCGGAAATTTGCAGCCTGTTTGATCTGAATCAAACGCCGGCGAGCGTCGGATTGGGCTGGCTGCTTAGGCGCTGCCGCGCGTGGCCGAGCTGCGCCAGCCGAGCCGGCGCGAAATGTCTTTTGCGGCGGCGCCGATCGCCAGCGCCATCGGGCTGTTCCAGTCCGGCGGGAACAGGCCCGCCGGACCAAGCCCGGTAATCGCCAGTGCCATCCTGCCCTCGTGATCGAATACCGGCGCACTGAAGGCATTGATGCCCGGAATTACCGAGCCGACCACGCGCGACATGCCGTGCCGGCGAAAGTCTGTGATCAGCGCGTCGAGTTGGGTGCGTGAGATCGGCGCCCGGGTATCCTCGCCGCGAGCGGTGATCTGCAGTTCCTCCTCGACCCGGTGCTGCAGCAGCGGCGAATCGAGGAAGCTCACGAAGCACAGACCGATGGCCGAATGCAGCAGCGGCATCACGGCGCCGGTACGCAGATTGACGCTGACCGGCCGGCGCGAGTCCACCCAGCGCACGATGGTCGGCCCCATGTTGCCCCAGACTGCGAGGGCAACGGTTTCGCCGATTTCCTCGCCCAGGGCATCGAGTATCGGCATCGCCGCGCGCACCGCGTCGAGCCGCGCCAGGCTGGCAAGTCCGAGTTCCAGTGCGAAGTGGCCGAGATCATAGCGGCCCGAGAGGCTGTCCTGGGTCGCCAGACCGGTGCGCACGAAGCTGACCAGATAGCGGTGGGCCTTGGCCGCGGGCATGCCGGCGGCGGCCGCGAGATCGCGCAGCATCATGGGGGCGCCGTGATCGGCCAGCACGCGCAGCAGCGGCACGCCCACCTCGATCGACTGGATCCCCTGGCGGACGTCTGCGTCTTTTTCTTCACCTGACATGGAGCGGGATTATAGAATCGGCGGGTCGCCATCCGCTACGGCGAGGAGAGCGTTTTTTGCTCGACCGCCTTGTAGCGCAGGGGCTTTATCAGCGCCGATTCTTTGCGGACATAGCGCCTTTTCACTGGACCCAGCCCATGACTCCCGTTCTCGTTTTCGATATCGAGACCATCCCGGACATCGCCGGTTTGCGTACGCTGCACGAACTGCCGCCGTCGCTGCCCGATGCGGAAGTGGCCGAGTTCGCCTTCCAGCGTCAGCGCGCGAAGAACGGCAGCGATTTCCTGCCGCTGCATCTGCAGCGCGTGGCGGTGATCTCCTGCGCCTTGCGCAGCGACGAGGGTTTTCGCGTCTGGTCGCTGGCCGAGCCGAAGTCGAATGAAGGCGAGATCATCCAGCGCTTCTTCGATGGTGTCGAGAAGTTCACGCCGCAGATCGTGTCCTGGAACGGCGGCGGCTTCGACCTGCCGGTGCTGCACTACCGCGGCCTGATCCACCGCGTCACCGCGCCGCGTTACTGGGACATGGGCGAGGGCGACTACCGCGACTCGAAAGACTTCAAGTGGAACAACTACATCAGCCGCTACCACTCGCGCCATCTCGACCTGATGGACCTGCTGGCGATGTACCAGCCGCGCGGCAGCGCGCCGCTCGACCAGCTGGCGCGCCTGATGGGCCTGCCCGGCAAGCTCGGCATGGACGGTTCTGCGGTGTGGGGCGCCTGGCTGGACGGGCGCATAGCCGAGATTCGCGATTACTGCGAGACCGACGTGGTCAATACCTGGCTGGTGTTCCTGCGCTTCCAACTGATGCGCGGCCTGCTCACGGCAAGCGAGCACGACACGGAACTGGAACTGGTCAAATCGACGCTGGTGGCCACCGGCCTGCCGCACTGGAAGGAATTCATTGCCGCCTGGGAGGCATCATGCTGATCGACTCACAAAATTCCGCGCTGCTGGTGGTGGACGTACAGGGCCGGCTGGTGCCGGCGATTGCCGGCTGGCAGGTTCTACTGGATCAGGTGATCTGGCTGATCCGCGTGGCGCGCCGCATGGGGATTCCCGTGCTGGCCTGCGAGCAGTATCCGCAGGGGCTGGGCCCGACCCACCCGGCCGTGGCCGCCGAATTGCCGGCCGGCAGCATCGCGAGCAAGCTGCATTTCTCGGCCGTGGCCGGCGCCTGTCATGGTTTCGAGCAGGCCGGCGGTCCAGGGCAACTCGTGGTCTGCGGCATGGAATCCCACGTCTGCGTGCTGCAGACGGTGATGGAACTGCTCGCCGGCGGCAGGCAGGTATTCGTCGTCGAGGAGGCCGTCGGTTCGCGCCGCGACTCCGACAAGGCCCTGGCCCTGGCACGCATGCGCGAGGCCGGCGCCGGCCTCGTCAGCCGCGAGATGGTGGCCTTCGAGTGGCTGCGCAAGGCCGATTCGGACCTGTTCCGCGAGATCAGCAAGAACTTCCTGCGCTGAACTTTCGCCGCAATCCCGGATATTGCCGAATTAGAGTCGTGCGACTACTCGCCATCGCCAATCTGAGCTATGATTGAAACGCTTGTTTGAAACGACCGTTCGCGTCGACGCGAACGACTAAGCCAATACAACCCGGGAGGACACCATGGGCCAATACAATGCCCCCTTGCGCGACATGCAATTCGTGCTGCACGAACTGCTCGACGTCACCAACGAACTCAAGGCATTGCCGGCGCATGCCGAGGTCGACGCCGACACCATCAATCAGATTCTGGAGGAAGGCGGCAAGTTCACTTCCAAGGTGCTGTTCCCGCTCAATCACTCCGGCGATCGTGAGGGTTGCAAACTCGATCCGGCCACGCATGAGGTGGCGGCGCCAAAGGGCTTCAAGGAGGCCTACCGCCAGTTTGTCGAGGCCGGCTGGCCGGCCCTAACCTGCGATCCTCAGTATGGCGGGCAGGGCCTGCCGGTCGTCGTGTACAACCCCTTGTCGGAAATGCTCAATTCGTCGAACCAGGCCTGGTACATGTACCCCGGCCTGTCGCACGGCGCCTACGAATGTCTGCATGAGCACGGCACGGATGAGCTCAAGCAGCTGTACCTGCCGAAGCTGGTCTCGGGCCAATGGACTGGCACCATGTGCCTGACCGAGGCGCACTGCGGCACCGACCTGGGGCTGCTGCGTTCCAAGGCCGAGCCACAAGCCGACGGCAGCTACAAGATCACCGGCGGCAAGATATTCATCTCGGCCGGCGAGCACGACATGGCGGAGAACATCGTGCATCTGGTGCTCGCCCGCCTGCCCGATGCCCCGGTGGGGACCAAGGGCATTTCCCTGTTCGTGGTGCCGAAGTTCATTCCCAACGCAGACGGCACGCTGGGCGCACGCAATCCCATCACCTGCGGCGCGCTTGAAGAAAAGATGGGCATTCATGGCAATTCGACCTGCCAGATGAATCTGGATGCGGCCACGGGCTGGCTGATCGGCCAGCCGAACAAGGGCCTCAATGCCATGTTCGTGATGATGAATGCGGCGCGTCTCGGCGTCGGCATGCAGTCCCTCGGGCTGACCGAGGTGGCCTACCAGAATGCGCTGGTCTATGCCAAGGAGCGCCTGCAGATGCGCAGCCTGTCGGGCATCAAGGCCCCGGACAAGGCCGCCGATCCGATCATCGTGCATCCGGACGTGCGGCGCATGCTGCTGACGGCGAAGGCCTATGCGGAAGGCGGCCGTGCCTTCACCTCCTTCGTCGCGCTGCAGATCGACCGCGAATTGAATCATCCGGACGAAGACGTGCGCAAGGATGCCGCCGATCTGGTCACGCTGCTGACCCCGATCGTCAAGGCCTTCATCACCGACAACGGCTGGATCGCCACCTCCGAGGCAATGCAGGTTTACGGCGGCCACGGCTATATCGCCGAGTGGGGCATGGAGCAGTATGTGCGCGACGCGCGCATCAACATGATCTACGAGGGTACCAACACCATCCAGTCGCTCGACCTGCTGGGGCGCAAGATTCTTATGGACAACGGCGCCAAGCTGAAAAAGTTCGGCGCGCTGGTGCAGGCCTTCGTCGAAGAGAACGGCACCGACGAGGCGATGAACGAATTCGTCACGCCGCTGGCGGACCTGGGCGACAAGGTGAGCAAGCTGACCATGGAAATCGGCATGAAGGCCTTCCAGAACCAGGACGAGGTCGGCGCCGCGGCCGTGCCCTACCTGCGCGTGGTCGGCCATCTGGTCTACAGTTACTTCTTCGCCCGCATGGCCAAGATCGCCCTGGAAAAGCAGGATTCCGGCGATGCGTTCTACAAGGCCAAGCTCGCCACCGCGCGTTTCTACTTCGCCCGCCTGCTGCCAGAGACGGCGATGCTGATCCGCCAGGCGCGTTCCGGCGCCAAGCCGCTGCTCGATCTCGAAGCCGAACTGTTCTAACAAGGGAAAATCATGAGCAATTTCATCGTCAGGAAAGTCGCCGTGCTCGGCGCCGGCGTCATGGGCGCGCAGATCGCCGCGCATTGCGTCAATGCCAAGGTTCCGGTGGTGCTGTTCGACCTGCCGGCCAAGGAAGGCCCCAAGAACGGCATCGTCCTCAAGGCCATCGAAGGCCTCAAGAAGTTCAGCCCGGCGCCGCTGGGCAACAAGGACGATGCCGCCTGCATCGAGGTCGCCAACTACGACGACAACCTCGAACTGCTCAAGGGCTGCGACCTGATCATCGAGGCGATCGCCGAGCGCATGGACTGGAAGCACGACCTGTACAAGAAGGTCGCCGCCTACATCGCGCCGAATACGATCTTCGCCTCGAATACCTCGGGACTCTCCATTACGGCACTGTCGGACGGTTTCGACGCGGACCTGAAGTCGCGCTTCTGCGGCGTGCACTTTTTCAATCCGCCGCGCTACATGCATCTGGTCGAGCTGATTCCGACCGCGGCGACGCGGCCGGAAATCCTCGACCAACTCGAAGGTTTCCTCGTCACCACGCTGGGCAAGGGCGTGGTGCGGGCCAAGGACACGCCGAACTTCATCGCCAACCGCGTCGGCGTGTTCAGCATGATGGCGACCATGCACGAGGCCGAGAAGTTCGGCCTGTCGTGTGACGTGGTTGACGACCTGACCGGCGCCAAGCTGGGCCGCGCCAAGTCGGGCACCTTCCGCACCGCCGACGTGGTCGGCCTCGACACCATGGGCCACGTGATCAAGACCATGCAGGACACGCTGCCCGACGATCCCTTCGCTGCCGTGTACCAGACGCCCGACGTGCTGACCAAGCTCGTCGCCGCCGGCGCCCTGGGGCAGAAGAGCGGCGCCGGCTTCTACAAAAAAATCGGCCGCGAAGTGCAGCGCCTCGATTTCGCCACAGGCCAGTATGTGGCCGGTGGCGGCAAGGCCGACGACCTGGTGGGACGTATCCTCAAGGAAAAGGATCCGGCCAAGCGCATGAAGGCGCTGCATGATTCGACCAACCCGCAGGCGCAATTCCTCTGGGCTATCTTCCGCGATGCCTTCCACTACATCGCGGTGCATCTGGAAGCGATTGCCGACAACGCGCGCGACGTCGATTTCGCCATGCGCTGGGGCTTCGGCCAGAAGCTCGGCCCGTTCGAGACCTGGCAGGCCGCCGGCTGGCATCAGGTCGCGGCCTGGGTCAAGGAAGACATCGAGGCCGGCAAGGCGCTGTGTTCCGCACCGCTGCCGGCCTGGGTGTTCGACGGCCGCCACGGTGTGCATGGCGCCGACGGTTCCTGGTCGCCGGCACGCCGGGCCAATGTGGCCCGCTCGACGCTGCCTGTGTATCTGCGCCAGCGCTTCCGCGCCCCGGTGCTGGGCGAGGACGCCGCTGATGGCCGCACTGCCGGGATCACGGTATTCGAGGACGAATCGGTGCGCATCTGGCACGAGGACGACGGGGTGCTGATCCTGTCGCTAAAGACCAAGATGCACGTGATTGGCGCCGGCGTCATCGCCGGACTGGCGAGGGCCATCGCGGAGGCGGAGCAACACTATAAGGGCCTGGTGATCTGGGGCGCGGATGCGGCCGAAGGTGGCGCCTTCTCTGCCGGCGCCGACCTGCAGTCGATGCTGCCGCTGTTCATGTCGGGCGGCGTCAAGGCCATCGAGCCGGAAGTGGTCAAGCTGCAACAGGCCTTGCAGGCCATGAAGTACGCCAACGTGCCGGTGGTGGCCGCTGTGGCGGGCCTGGCGCTGGGCGGCGGCTGCGAGCTGATGCTGCATGCGGCGAAGCGCGTCGCCTCGATCGAGTCCTACATCGGCCTGGTCGAAGTCGGCGTCGGCCTGATCCCGTCCGGCGGCGGCCTCAAGGAAGCGGCGCTGCGCGCCGCGGCGGATGCCAAGGGCAACGACCTGCTGCAGTTCCTCAAGAACAACTTCATCAACGCCGCCACAGCGGTCGTCTCAAAGTCGGCGCTGGAGGCACGGCAAATAGGCTATCTGAAGCCCGACGACGTGATCGTCTTCAACCCCTACGAGCTGCTGCACGTGGCCAAGGTGGAGGCGCGCGCGATGCATGACGCCGGCTACCGGCCGCCGCTGCAGAAGCTGGTGCCGGTGGCCGGGCGTTATGCCATCGGCACCATCATGATGCAGCTGGTCAATATGCGCGACGGCGGCTTCATCTGCGCCCACGACTTCAAGCTGGGGCAGATGATCGCCACGGTGGTCTCCGGCGGCGACGTCGATCAGGGCAGCCTGGTCAGCGAGCAGTGGCTGCTCGACCTGGAGCGCAAGGCCTTCATGGAACTGCTGAACCATCCCAAGACCCAGGAACGCATCATGGGCATGATGCAGACCGGCAAGCCTGTACGTAACTGAGGCGCAAAGAGGAGAATCGAAATGAGCAAACAACTTCAAGACGCCTACATCGTTGCCGCCACCCGCACCCCGATCGGCAAGGCGCCGCGCGGCATGTTCCGCAATACCCGTCCCGACGACCTGCTGGTGTACGCGATCCAGTCCGCCATGGCCCAGGTGCCGGGTCTCGATCCGAAGCTGATCGAGGATGCCATCATCGGCTGCTCCTTCCCCGAAGGCGAATCCGGCCTCAACATGGCGAGGAACGCCGTGCTGCTGGCGGGCCTGCCCAATACCGTCGGCGGCGTCACCGTCAATCGCTTCTGCGCATCAGGGATAACCGCCGTGGCGATGGCCGCCGACCGCATCCGCGTCGGCCAGGCCGATGTCATGATCGCGGGCGGCGCCGAGTCGATGTCCATGGTGCCAATGGGCGGCAACCATCCCTCGATCAACATGGGCGTGTTCAAGGACGAGAACGTCGGCATGGCCTACGGCATGGGCCTCACCGCCGAGAAGGTGGCCAACCAGTGGAGGATCACGCGCGAGATGCAGGACCAGTTCGCGCTGGAATCCCACCAGCGCGCGATCGCCGGGCAAGCTGCGGGCGAGTTCGACAACGAGACGACGCCGGTCGAGATCGTCGATCGTGTGCCGAACCTCGCCAGCGGCGAGATCGAACTGAGGAAGCGCAGCGTCAATCGCGACGAAGGCGCGCGCGCCGAGTCCACTCTGGCGGCGCTGGCCAAACTCAAACCCGTGTTCGCCGCCAAGGGTTCGGTGACGGCAGGCAACAGTTCGCAGACCTCGGACGGAGCGGGCGCGCTGATCCTGGTCAGCGAGAAAATCCTCAAACAGTTCAACCTGACGCCGCTGGCGCGCTTCGTATCCTTTGCCGTGCGCGGCGTGCCGCCCGAAATCATGGGCATCGGGCCCAAGGAGGCGATACCGGTGGCCTGCCGGCTGGCCTGTATCACCCAGGATCAGCTCGACTGGATCGAACTCAACGAGGCCTTCGCCGCGCAGTCGCTGGCGGTGATCCAGGACCTCGGCCTCGATCCGGCCAAGGTCAATCCGATCGGCGGCGCCATCGCGCTGGGCCATCCGCTCGGCGCCACCGGAGCGATCCGCTCGGCCACGGTGATCCACGCCCTGCGCCGGCGCAATCTGAAATACGGCATGGTCACCATGTGCGTCGGTACCGGCATGGGCGCGGCTGGGATTTTCGAGCGAATGTACGCGGTTTCGGGTCTTGCCGCCGCAAGCTGGGCTTGCGGCGGCAACCCGAGCAGGGATGGCGCCTAGTTCGCTTCGCTCCCCAGCTCTTGCACCCAGGTCAGCGATTCGGCGAGTATTTCGCCCAGCATGTACATGGGGGCTTTGCTGCCGAATGGCGCCAGAAGGGCTTGCACGGCATCGATGTCATTGTCGTCGTAGCTTTCGGTCAGCGCGAGCAGCGTCCCCAGCGTGCCTTGCTTGTGGGATAGGGCGAGGCGAACGTCGTGGTCCACGGCTATTTGCGCCAGGACATCGGTCATCGACATGTGCAGCGCGGCGGGTACCACCGACATCAGGCCGGTGAGAAAGGCCGGGTCACGCAGGCGGCTGTCTCCCGCATGCAGGCGATCGACCAGCAATTCCATGAATCGCCCACGCAGGGCGGCGAGCTGCAGCAATGGATTTCGCGCGAAATCCAATTCGGCTCCGCGCCTGAAGATCAGCAGGTGCAGCCAGCGCCGGAGCTGGTTGCGACCGAGCGCGGTGATCGCATGGCGCACCGAGGTGATGCGCGCGCGCAGGCCGGCGCCGACCGAATTGGTGAGGCGCAGCAGATTGATGACCAGGGCCGGCTCGCTGCGGAAGGCAGCGTCGAGGCGGCCGAGATCGGCTTCTTCCGCCAACAGCTTGATCAGGCGCAGAAGCCCTTGCATCGAGGCGTCCAGCTTGCGGCCTTCGAGCACCACCGGCTCGGCGAAATAGGATCCCTGGAAAAGTTCGAAGCCGAGCAGGCGGCACATTTCCATTTGTGCCTGCGATTCGACGTGGGTGGCAATCAGTTTGCGGCGCGTGGTGGCCAGGGTACGGGCGATCGACTGCAAGCTGTCTGCGGCAACGGCGTCGAGGTCGACCTTGATCCAGGTGGCGAGATCGATCAGCGGCCAGGCCTCATTGCTGATGTCGGTGACACCCGATAGCGCGAAGGCATAGCCCAGGCGCTTGAGTTCGCGGCAGCGTTCCAGCAGGGCGTCGTCCAGAAAACTTGCTGCGGCAATCTCCAGCACCACCGTTTCCATGGGCAGGAGTTCGACGAAGTTGCTCGCAACGAACTCGCCCTCGATTTTGATGAAGGCGCGCACCTGGCCGAAAACATCGGCCAGACCAAGTTCGGCAAACGCCTTCGAGACGACGTCTGCCGTCGCAGCAGCGGCGTTGGTGGGGCCGGCAGGGTTGTCCGTCGTGTCGTGGAACAACAGCTTGTAGCCGATCAAGGTCTGGTTCTTGTCCAGGATAGGCTGCCGGCCGATAAAGACTTCTCGGAGTTCGTCGCGCGTATTGTCGGGCGTATCAGTCATGGGTTTGGAACAGCCTGTACCGTGAAATGCCGCCTCCGAGCATACTTGATCCTTTTTCCGGCCGGTGACTCAGCGGGCGATGCGTTCGGCGATGCGCGCCTTGAGGGAAGCCATGTCGTCGGTGAAACCGCCGTAGCGCATCAGGCTGACGCCGAAAACATAGGCATAGAGCAGCACGCTGCGCGCTTTGGCCTCTTCTGCATCCATGCCGCTGGCAAGGAACAGCCGGCAGGCACAGGCCAGGCGCTCTGCATCGACTTGCTCCACCACGGCCACGGCTTGGGCATCGCGGCGCGCCCAGTCCCGTACCGCGGCTTCGATGGAAATGCCTTTGCGGTTACGCGCCGAGGCGTAGACCTCGATGGTGTGAAGCAGGGTGGCGGCTTCGCTGCCGGGTTCCGCCTGGGTCTGCTTGCGGATGTCGCGAATGCGGCCTTCGCGCCAGAATTCCAGCACCGCATTGAGCAGGTCGCGCCTATCCTTGAAATGCCAGTAGAAGCTGCCCTTGGTTACCCCCAGACGCTTGGCCAGGACCTCGACGCGCAAGCGCTCGGCGCCGTGTTCAGCCAGGATGGCGATCGCACCCTTGATCCATGCCTCCCTGTCCAGGGCTACGCGGGCGGGTTTGGCGGCTTTTGTTTCCATACGGTAGGGTATTGAGTTCCGGTTCGGTCTGCGGTAGTATCTCACAATCCATACCAAAGCGTATGGGAACGCGGTCCAGAATAGTCGTTAGAATGACCGTTTTTAGCCCAGCCATAATCAAGGAGACTCGCTTGAAAATCCTCGTTCCGGTCAAGCGCGTGATTGACTACAACGTCAAGGTTCGCGTCAAGGCAGACGGCAGTGGTGTCGATCTGGCGAATGTGAAAATGTCGATGAATCCCTTCGACGAAATCGCGGTCGAAGAAGCCATGCGCCTCAAGGAAGCCGGCGTGGCCACCGAAGTCATCGCCGTCTCCTGCGGCGTCACGGCCTGCCAGGAAACCCTGCGCACCGCGATGGCCATCGGCGCCGACCGTTCGATACTCGTCGAGACCGACGCCGAACTGCAGCCGCTGGCGGTGGCCAAGCTGCTCGCCGCCGTGGCGAAGAACGAAGTCCCGCAACTCATCATCCTCGGCAAGCAGGCGATCGACGACGACGCCAACCAGACCGGCCAGATGCTGGCTGCGCTGCTGGGCTGGTCGCAGGCCACCTTCGCTTCCAAGGTGGTGATTGCCGACGGCAAGGCCACGGTGACGCGCGAAGTCGATGGCGGCGTGGAAACCATTGAGATCAGACTGCCGGCGATCGTCACCACCGACCTGCGCCTCAACGAGCCGCGCTACGCGACGCTGCCCAACATCATGAAGGCCAAGAAGAAACCGATGGAGACCGTAAAGCCGGCCGATCTCGGTGTGGACGTCGCTCCGCGTCTGGCTACCATTAGCGTCAGCGAACCGCCCAAGCGTAGCGCCGGCATCAAGGTGGCCGACGTTGCGGCACTGGTCGATAAACTCAAGAACGAAGCCAAGGTGATCGCATGAGCCTCCTCGTCATCGCAGAACACGACAACGCCAGTCTCAAGACGGCGACCCTGAATGCCGTCACCGCGGCGGCCAAGATTGGGGGCGAGATTCACCTGCTCGTCGCCGGCAGCAACTGCGGCGCGGTGGCCGAGCAGGCTGCCAAAGTTGGCGGCGTGAGCAAGGTCAAAGTGGCCGATGCCGCTCATTACGGCGACCAGACCGCGGAGAACCTCGCCGCGCTGATCGTCGCCAATGCCGGTGGCTACAGCCACATCCTGGCGCCGGCCACCAGCAACGGCAAGAATACCCTGCCGCGCGTGGCGGCGCTGCTCGACGTGGCGCAGATATCGGAAATCATTTCGGTGGTCGATGTCGACTCCTTCGTGCGTCCGATCTATGCCGGCAATGCCCTGGCGACGGTGAAATCCTCCGACGCGATCAAGGTCATCACGGTGCGCACCACCGGCTTCGATGCCGCGGCGAGTTCGGGTGGCAGTGCCGTCATCGAAGCCTTGGCCGCCGGTCCCGATCTGGGCCAGGCCAAACTCATCAGCCGCGAGCTGACCAAGTCGGCGCGGCCGGAACTGGCGGCGGCCAAGATCATCGTCTCGGGCGGGCGCGGCATGGGCAACGGCGAGAACTACCACAAGCTGCTGGAGCCACTGGCCGACAAGCTCGGCGCGGCGCTGGGCGCCTCGCGCGCCGCGGTCGATGCCGGCTTCGTGCCCAACGACTACCAGGTCGGCCAGACCGGCAAGATCGTCGCGCCGCAGCTCTATGTCGCGATCGGCATCTCGGGCGCGATCCAGCATCTGGCCGGCATGAAGGATTCCAAGGTGATCGTGGCGATCAACAAGGATCCGGACGCGCCGATCTTCCAGGTCGCCGACTATGGCCTGGTCGCCGATCTGTTTGCCGCGGTACCGGAACTGACCGCGGCACTCTAAGACGCCGTCCCCAGCTCATGAATTTCCCCGACGCCCTGTTTCCGCAAGCCTGGGCGCTCGGGGCCTTCCTGCCTCTGCTGGCGGTCTGGCTATGGTGCTTCAGGACTGCGCCATGGCGGCGTCTGAGCGATTCCGCACAGATGAATGTCTGGCTCGGCGCCGTGGTGTTGCTGGTGCTGGTCTGGAGCATGAAGGCCGGGGTCAAACCGGGACTGAACCTGCATCTGCTCGGCGCGACGATGTTCACGCTGATGTTCGGCCGGCAGTTGGCGATCGTCGGCTTGTCGGCGGTGCTCGCCGGCGTGACCCTCAATGGCGAATTGCAGGGGCAGTCCGGTTGGCTGGCGTACGGGCTCAATGCGCTGGTGCTGGCGGTGTTTCCACCGCTGCTGGCGGACGGCATCCGGCGCAGCGTCGAACGCTGGCTGCCGCGTAATTTCTTTGTTTATGTATTCGGCACCGCTTTTTTCGGAGCGGCGGCAGCGATCATGGCGACCGGCTTGCTGGCCAGCGCGCTGATGTGGCTGGCCGGTGTCTATCCGGCGGCCGCGCTGCTCGACGATTACCTGCCCTTCTATATGCTGCTGGGCTTCGCCGAAGCCTGGCTCAATGGCGCCATGGTGACGCTCATGGTGGTGTATGTGCCGCATTGGATCGGCAGCTTCGACGACCGGCGCTATCTTCTGATCAAATGATAACGGAGTAAGAACATGAGTACCTATGCCGCCCCATTGAAGGATATGCAGTTCGTATTGACCGAACTGGCCGGCCTCGACAAGGTCGCCGCATTACCCGGCTACGAAGAGGCGACGAGCGACGTGGTCGAGGCGATACTCGACGAATCCGCGAAGTTCACCGGCGGTGTGCTGGACCCGCTGAATTACAGCGGCGATCAGGAAGGCGCGAAATGGGCCGACAAGTCCGTGACCATGCCCAAGGGCTTCAAGGAGGCCTACCGCCAGTTCGTCGATAACGGCTGGAATGCGCTCTCGGGCAACCCGGAGCATGGCGGCCAGGGCTTGCCCAAGGTGGTGTCGGCCGCGGTGCAGGAAATGTGGAAGTCCGCCAACATCTCCTTCTCGCTGTGCCCGCTGCTGACGCTGGGCGCCATCGAGGCGCTGGAACTGGCCGGCAACGACGCGCAGAAGGCGATGTATTTGCCCAACATGATTTCCGGCAACTGGACCGGCACCATGAACATCACCGAGCCGCAGGCCGGCTCCGACCTGGCGGCGATCCGTTCGCGCGCCGTGCCGCAGGGCGACGGCACTTACCGCATCTTCGGCCAGAAGATATTCATCACCTACGGCGATCACGACATGGTGGAGAACACCATCCACCTCGTGCTCGCCCGCACGCCGGACGCGCCGGAAGGCGTCAAGGGCATTTCGCTGTTCGTGGTGCCCAAGTTCATGGTGAATGCGGACGGTACGCTCGGAGAGCGCAACGACACGTACTGCGTCTCGATCGAGCACAAGCTCGGCATCCACGCCAGCCCGACCTGCGTCATGGCGCTGGGCGACAACGGCGGCGCGATCGGCACCATGGTGGGCAGGGAGAACGATGGCCTCAAGTACATGTTCGTCATGATGAACGCGGCGCGCTTCGCGGTCGGTCTCGAAGGCCTGGCGATCGCGGAGCGCGCCTATCAGCATGCCGTAGCCTATGCCCGCGACCGGGTGCAGGGCCGTGCCATCGAAGGTTCGCCGGTCGGCGTGGCGATCATCAAGCATCCGGACATCCGCCGCATGCTGATGCTGATGCGCTCGAATGTCGAAGCCATGCGCGCTCTGGCCTATTCGGTAGCCGCGGCGCACGACGCCGCAGCGCGCCACCCGGACTCCGCAGAGCGTGCGCAGAACCAGGCCTATGTCGATCTGATGATTCCGGTGGTCAAGGGCTGGAGCACCGAGAGCGGCAACGAGATGGCCTATCTCGGCGTGCAGATTCATGGCGGCATGGGCTTCATCGAGGAAACCGGTGCCGCGCAGTTCATGCGCGATGCCCGCATCACCACGATCTACGAAGGCACCACCGGCATTCAGGCCAACGACCTGATGGGGCGCAAGATCGCCCGCGAAGGCGGCGCCACGCTCAAGGCCGTGATCGGCATGATGCTGCAGACGCGCAGCGAACTCATGCAGCAGTCGGGGAGCGGCTTCGCCGCCATCGATGCCGCGCTGGGTCGCGGCATCGAGGCCCTGCAGCAGGCCACCGATTACATCGTCGCCAACTACGGCAAGGATGCGCGCGCGGTGGCGGCCGGTGCCGTGCCTTTCCTGCGCCTGATGGGCATCGTCTGCGGCGGCTGGATGATGGCGCGCGCCGCACTCGTGGCGCAGGGCAAGATCGCCGCCGGAGATGACGATCCCTTCTTTCCCGCCAAGATCGCCACGGCACATTTCTACGCCGATCACGTCATGGCCGCCGCGGCGGGCCTGGCGCAGGAAGTGGTGCAGGGCGGGGTCAGTGCACTGGCTCTGGACGAAGCGATGTTCTGACATTGATCTCGCTGCAATCGATAACGGGAACCCGCGGGTTCCCGTTTTATGTCCGCGCCGCAGGCGCGGACGGTATCCTTGGTGGGATTCGTCCTGGCGCCGTGCCGCCAGCGCCAACTCTTACATTTGGGTGTAGATCGGTCCTTCGCCGCCTTGCGGCACCACCCAGTTGATGTTCTGGGTCGGGTCCTTGATGTCGCAGGTCTTGCAGTGCACGCAGTTCTGCGCATTGATCTGCAGGCGCGGATTGGCACCACTCTCGTCGCGCACGATCTCGTACACGCCGGCCGGACAGTAGCGCTGCTCGGGGGCGTCGTAGAGCGCGAGGTTGGTTTCGATCGGCACCTGGGGATTCTTGAGTTGCAGGTGGCAGGGCTGGTCTTCCTCGTGATTGGTGTTCGAGAGAAACACGGACGTGAGCCGGTCGAAGGTCAGCACGCCGTCGGGCTTCGGGTAGTCGATCGGCTTGCATTCCGCGGCGGGTTTCAGCTTGAGGTGATCCGCCGTGTTGTGCAGGGTCCACGGCGCCTTGCCGCGCAGCAGCACCTGGTCGATGCCGAACATGATCGATCCGGTCCACAGGCCCTTGGCCATCCACGGCTTGAAGTTACGCGCGGTATGCAGTTCCTCATGGAGCCACGACTCGCGGAAGGCTTCCGGGTAGGCCGTCAGCGCGTCGTTGGCGCGCCCCTCGGCGAGCGCGGCGGCAGCGGCTTCGGCGGCCAGCATGCCGCTCTTGATCGCGGCGTGGCTGCCCTTGATGCGCGAGGCGACCAGCATGCCGGCGTCGTCGCCGATCAGCGCCCCGCCGGGGAAATCGAGCTTGGGCAGCGACTGCAGGCCGCCGGCCGCCAGCGCGCGGGCGCCGTAGGCCAGGCGCTTGGCACCCTTGAACAGGGGTGCCACCTGCGGATGGGTTTTCATGCGCTGCATTTCCTCGAAGGGCGCGAGGAAGGGGTTCTTGTAGCCGAGGCCGACCACCAGACCCGCGGAAACCAGGTTTTCACCGAAGTGGTAAATGAAGCCGCCGCCGTAAGTGTCGGATTTCATCGGCCAGCCGAAGGTATGCATCACCAGTCCCTTCTCGAACTGCTCCGGGTCGACTTCCCACAGTTCCTTGATGCCAAGGGCGTAGGTCTGCGGATCGGAGGCGGCGCGCAGTTGGAACCTCTCCTCGATCTGCTTGCCGAGATGGCCGCGGCAGCCTTCGGCGAACAGCGTGTACTTGGCCAGGAGTTCCATGCCCGGCTGGTGATTGGGGCCGGGCTGGCCGTCGCGCGTGAGGCCCATGTCGCCGGTGGCGACGCCGCGCACCGCGCCTTTTTCGTCGTAGAGCACCTCGGCGCCGGCGAAGCCGGGATAGACCTCGACGCCGAGCGCTTCGGCCTGCGCGCCCAGCCAGCGGCAGAGCTGGCCGAGACTGATGACGTAGTTGCCATGGTTCTGGAAGCAGCCCGGCAGCAGCAGGGTGGGCAGGTCGACAAAGCCGTGCCGGGTCAGGAAGGCGAAACGGTCGCGGGTCACCGCGGTGTCCATCGGCGCGCCCTGCGCCTGCCAGTCGGGGATCAGTTCGGTCAGCGCACGCGGGTCCATGACGGCGCCGGAGAGAATGTGGGCGCCGATTTCGGAGCCCTTTTCGATCAGGCAGACGTTGATCCCGGCATCGATCTGCTTGAGGCGGATCGCGGCGGAAAGTCCGGCCGGACCTCCGCCCACGATGACGACGTCGAATTCCATGGCTTCGCGCTGCATGCTGACCCCGATCGATTAGTTTGATCGCAAGATTATAATCTTGAAGTCTTCTATAACACCTCACTCAAGATGCCCATGGAACACCGCCACAAGCTGGTCTACAGCAATCAGATGCCCATCCGCTGGGGTGATCAGGACGCCATGGGCCATGTCAATAACACGGTCTATTTCCGCTACATGGAACAGACGCGCATCGAATGGCTGGCGAGCTTCGGCTTCGGCACCGGAGCAACGCAGACCGAGGGTCCGGTGATCGTCAACGCCAGTTGCACCTTCCAGATTCCCTTCACCTATCCGGGCAGCGTCGACTGCCGCATGTTCTGCGGCAGCCCGGGGCGCAGCAGCGTGCCCACTTATTACGAACTGCGCCTGGTCGGTGAAGACCGGTTGTATGCCGAAGGTGCGGCCAAGCTGGTGTGGATCAATCCGCAAACGGGGAAATCGATTCCGCTGCCCGATTCGCTGCGCGCGAGCTGTCTGTAAAAACTCCGAACAAGGGACTCACATGACTACACAGTGCACGCCGATCTGGCAGCCTTCGGCCGAGCGCGTCGCCGGCACACGGCTCACGGCCTTCATGGCGGCAGCGGAGCGGCGCTGGAAGCGCCGTCTCGCCAGCGCCAACTATCAAACCCTGCACGCCTGGTCGATCCAGCATCCTGAGGAATTCTGGGTCTCGGTCTGGGAATTCGGCGAGGTCATCGGCGAGAGGGGCGCCACGGTCGTCGTCGATCGCGAGAAGATGCCTGGCGCGCAGTGGTTCCCCGAGGCGCGGCTGAATTTCGCCGAGAACCTGCTGCGCCGCCGCGACGCAGCGGACGCGCTGGTGTTCTGGGGCGAGGACAAGGTCAAGGGCCGCGCCAGCTACGCCGAACTTTATCGCGCCGTGGCACAGACGGCGGCGGCGCTGCGGGCCATGGGCGTGAGCAAGGGCGATCGGGTCGCCGCCTACCTGCCCAACATTCCCGCTACCGTGGTTGTGATGCTGGCGGCGGCCTCAATCGGCGCGATCTTTTCCTCGGCTTCGCCGGATTTCGGCGTGCAGGGCGTGCTCGACCGCTTCGGCCAGATCGAGCCGAAAGTCCTGTTTGCCTGCGACGGCTACTGGTACAACGGCAAGCTCATCGACTGCCTGGACAAGGTGGCCGAAATCGCTGAGCGCCTGCCTGCGCTGGAACGCGTCGTCGTCGTTCCGTATGCGGGAAATGCGGCCAGTGGCGGGGATATCGCCGCGGTGAAGCACGGCGTGTCGGCGGCCGATTTTCTTGCCCCCTACGCCGGCGAGCGGGAAATCCGCTTCGAGCGGCTGCCCTTCGACCATCCGCTCTACATCATGTATTCCTCGGGCACCACCGGCGTGCCCAAGTGCATCGTGCATTGCGCCGGTGGCGCGCTGCTGCAGCACCTCAAGGAGCACCAGCTGCAGGCCGACGTGAAGCCCGACGACCGCCTGTTCTACTTCACCACCTGCGGCTGGATGATGTGGAACTGGCTGGTCTCGGGCCTCGCCTCGGGCGCGACGCTGCTGCTCTACGACGGCTCGCCCTTCGTCGGCCGCGGCAGCATCCTGTTCGACTACGCCGATGCCGAGCGCATGACGCATTTCGGCACCTCGGCCAAGTTCATCGACGCCATCGCCAAGATCGACCTCAAGCCGCACCGGACGCACAAGCTCGGTCAGTTACGCGCGATGTTCTCCACCGGCAGCCCGCTGGTGGCGGAAGGCTTCGACTACGTCTATGCCAACATCAAGCCCGAGCTGCAGCTGGCCTCGATTTCCGGCGGCACCGACATCATTTCCTGCTTCGTCCTCGGCAATCCCAACGGGCCCGTGTATCGCGGCGAGATCCAGTGCGCGGGCCTCGGCATGGCGGTCGATGTGTTCGACGATGATGGCCGGCCGCTGCGCGGCGAAAAGGGCGAACTGGTGTGCACGCGCTCCTTCCCGGTGATGCCGATCGGTTTCTGGAACGATCCAGGCGACGCGAAATACCGCGCCGCCTATTTCGAACGCTTCCCGAATTTGCCAATGCGTGTCTGGTGTCACGGCGACTTCGCCGAGCGCACCCAGCACGACGGCTTCGTCATCTACGGCCGTTCGGATGCCACGCTGAACCCCGGCGGCGTGCGCATCGGCACGGCGGAAATCTATCGCCAGGTGGAAAAGCTGGTCGAGGTCGTCGAATCGCTGGTGATCGGCCAGGACTGGCCGCCGGGCGACAGCGGCGACGTGCGCGTGGTGCTCTTCGTCAAGCTGCGCGAGGATCTGGCGCTGGACGATGAACTGGCCGCGCGCATCAAGCAGGTGATTCGGGACAACACCACGCCGCGCCACGTGCCGGCCAAGATCCTGCAGGTCGCCGACATCCCGCGCACCAAGAGCGGCAAGATCGTCGAACTGGCGGTGCGCAACGCGGTGCATGGCGCGGCCGTGAAGAACGTCGAGGCCCTGGCCAATCCCGACGCACTCGACTATTTCCGCAATCGAACTGAACTGCTGAGCTGAGCGGCCGCAGTTTCAACTCTTGCCGGCACCCTGCTCGAACTGGTCGACGCTCCAGCCGGCGCCTTCGTCCAGCGCCAGCGCGGCGGCGAGATAGGGCAGGCATTCTTCCAGCGCGGCCGCCAGCGTCCACGGCGGGTTGATCACGAACATCCCGCTGCCGTGCATGCCGCGACCTTTCGTCGCCGGTGCGCGCACGCTCAGCGTGGCGTGCAGCCAGTGGCTGGCGCCGGCTTTCTTCAGCCTGTCGGGCAGTTGGTTGGCTTCGATGGTAGGCAGCATCGGGTGCCAGACCAGATAAGTGCCGGTGGCAAAGCGTTTCAGGGCGTCCTTGATCGCGGCGGCGACTTTCATATAGTCGCTCTTGATTTCGTAGGATGGATCGATCAGCACCAGCCCACGGCGCGATGGCGGCGGCAGCGCGGCTTTCAACACCTCGAAGCCGTCCGCCTGCTCGACCGTGACGCGGCGGCCGGCATCCTTGAACTGGCGCCGCAGCAGGGCGAAATCGGTCGAGTGCAGCTCGCACAAGCGCAGGCTGTCGCGCGCCTGGGCGCTGTCCCGCATCATATTGGCGGCGATGCGCGGCGATCCGGGGTAGCGACGCAGCGTGGCGCTGCCGTTCAGCGCGCGCACCAGGGCCACGTAGGTCGCCAGGGCCGGCGGCAGATCCTTGCGTTCCCACAGCCGGGCAATGCCGTCCACATATTCCCCGGTGCGTTTCGCCTCTTCCGCATCGAGGGCGTAGAAACCTGCGCCGGCATGGGTGTCGACCAGGATGTAGGGCTTGTCCTTGCTGTTCATGTGCTCGATGCAAAGCATCAGCACGAGGTGCTTGAGGACGTCGGCGTGGTTGCCGGCGTGAAAGGCGTGGCGATAACTGAGCATGGGGGCGGGATAGAATGCGCGACCATGAATGATACGCAGGGAATCCGGGTTTCAAAACTTCTCGCTGAACGCGGCCTCTGCTCGCGTCGCGAGGCGGACGGCTATATCGAACGCGGGCTGGTGTTCGTCGATGGTCAGCGGGTCACCCAACTCGGTACCCGCGCGGCCGCCGATGCGGTGATTACGCTGGCGCCGGAAGCGCGCGCGACCCAGGCGCGACAGGCGACCCTGCTGCTGCACAAGCCTATCGGCTACGTTTCGGGCCAGGCCGAGGACGGCCACCGCCCGGCGGCCAGCCTGATTTCGGCGGCGACGCAGGTGGCGGGCGACCATCAGCGCTTCCAGCCCTCGCACCTGAAAGGCCTGGCGCCGGCCGGTCGGCTCGACATCGATTCCACCGGTTTGCTGGTGCTGACCCAGGACGGCCGCGTCGCGCGCCAGTTGATCGGCGACGACTCGAAGGTGGAGAAGGAATACCTGGTACGGGTCGAGGGCGCGCTGGACGCCCGCGGCCTGGCCCTGCTCAATCACGGCCTGGAACTCGACGGCAGGAAGCTGCGTCCGGCGCGGGTGGCCTGGGCCAATCCCGACCAGCTGAGTTTCGTCCTGACCGAAGGCCGCAAGCGACAGATCCGGCGCATGTGCGAACTGGTCGGCCTGCGGGTCACCGGGCTGAAACGGGTGCGTATCGGTCGTGTGCGGCTGGGCGACCTGCCTCTGGGGCAGTGGCGCTTCCTGCGCGAAGGCGAAGTGTTCTAGGTCTGTTCTCAAGCATCCGGCGGACGGGCTTGACTTGGCCGACAAGCTTGCCGAACATGCGCGAATGGTCACATCCGATCAAATTGCCCATGGTGAACCGGATCCTCCGTCGCCGCCGCGCCTGGCCTGGTCGCGGCGCGCGGCCTGGGTCGTCGCCCTGCTGGCTGTGGCGATCATCACCGCGCTGGCGTTCGGCGCCTATCGGCAGCCGGAGCTGCTGCTGAATCTGATGGGCCTGCGCTACTGCGGCTAGCGGCCTGCAACGCCCTGAATAGTCGCGGATTTAGCTTGCTTCGGAGCTGCCGGCTTTGTATAATCGCCGGCTTCCCTTGCTCCACCCGTTACGCATGCGGGGGGGCTGCAAACCAACCACAAGGAGATTGCATGCGCCATTACGAAGTCGTATTTATCGTCCACCCGGACCAGTCGGAGCAGGTTCCGGCGATGATCGAGCGTTACAAGACGCTGGTCACCGCCCGCAACGGCGCCATCCACCGCCTCGAAGACTGGGGCCGTCGCCAGATGGCCTATCCGATCCAGAAGGTGCACAAAGCCCACTACGTGCTGATGAACATCGAGTGCGACGGTGAAACCCTGGCTGAACTCGAGCACGCCTTCAAGTTCAACGATGCCGTGTTGCGCCACCTGACGGTGAAAACGCGCAAGGCGGTGGCGACACCTTCCCCGATGATGAAGGAAGAGAAGTCGCGTTCGCTGACCCAGGGCGATGCCAAGGTAGAGGCGCCAGCTCCGGCTGCTGCCGTTGCTGCCGCCTGAGGATAAGCCGAGCAACCTGACGCAGTTGTCGGGGCGCTTGCTTGAGCGTGGCGCATTGCGCCGCACCCCCGCCGGAATTCCGGTTCTCGAATTTCTCCTAGCGCATCTCTCGACCCAGGTCGAAGCGGATGTCGAGCGCAAAGTGGAATGCGAGATGGCCTGTGTAGCAATGGGCCGGCCAGCGCAGGTGCTGCTGGCAGCCAAGCCGGGAGACGGGATCAGGGTGGCCGGTTTCCTGGCCGCCAGAAGCCTCAAGCGACGCAGCCCGATACTGCATGTGAATACAGTCGAATTCGTGGAAGGAACTGAAAATGGCATTCAAGCCTAAGAGCAAGACCGGTGTAAAGCGCAAGGACGACAAGGGCCGCAGCCTGTTCAAGCGTCGCAAGTTCTGCCGCTTCACCGCTGAGAAAATCGAAGAGATCGACTACAAGGATGTCGAGATCCTCAAGGACTTCATCGCTGAAAACGCCAAGATCATGCCGGCGCGCATCACCGGCACCAAGACCGGCTACCAGCGCCAGTTGTCAACCGCCATCAAGCGCGCGCGTTTCCTGGCGCTGCTGCCCTACACCGACCTGCACCAGTAAGCGAGGACAAGACCATGCAAATTATTCTGATGGAAAAGGTGGTCAACCTCGGCGGCCTCGGCGATGTGGTCAAGGTCAAGGATGGCTATGCCCGTAACTTCCTGATTCCGCAAGGCAAGGCCAAGCGCGCGACGGAAGCCAACCGCAAGATCTTCGAAGAGAAGCGTGCCGAACTCGAACGCGCCCAGGCTGAGGCGGTTGCCGCTGCCCAGGCCCAGGTCGAGAAGCTGGAAGGCCTGATGCTGCAGATCACGCGCAAGACCGGCGTCGATGGTCGCCTGTTCGGTTCCGTGTCGACCCACGACATTGCCGAGGCGCTCGCCGCACAGGGCTTCACGGTCGAGAAGTCGGCGATCCGCCTGCCGGAAGGTCCGCTCAAGACCATCGGCGACACGCCGGTCCAGATCGCGCTGCACACCGACGTGGTTGCCACTGTCACGGTCTCCGTGCTCGGCGAACACTAAGCCGCACCGTACCGCGCCAAGCGGGCCGCCGATCATTGATCGGCGGCCCGTTTTCATTTTGCGGCGCGCCATTTTGATTCACCGCATTTACACAGTTTCCCCACAGCATTTCCACAGCTTGTGCACTTATCATCCGGTGCCGCGAGGGGTAGACTCGGCGCTTAATTTTTGGAGACGGCGATGGCCCAGGTACGTGCCTTCAATCCCCCGCAGCCTGTCGATTCCCAGGTCGCTGCGCTCAAGCTGCCCCCGCATTCGATCGAGGCCGAACAGTCGCTGATCGGCGGCTTGCTGATCGACAACGCCGCCTGGGACCGCATCGGCGACGTGGTGCGGGAAACGGATTTCTATCGCGATGACCACCGCCGCATCTTCCGCCATATCGGCAAGCTGATCCAGATGGGGCGGCCGGCCGACGTGGTGACCGTGTATGAGTCGATCGAGCAGTCGAACGAGATCGATCAGACCGGCGGCCTCGGCTATCTCGGCGAAATAGCCAACGCCACGCCTTCGGCGGCGAACATCCGGCGTTATGCCGAGATCGTGCGCGAGCGCGCCATCCTGCGCCAACTGGTCACGGTCGGCGACGAAATTGCCGGCAATGCGCTGAACCCGGCCGGGCGTGACGTCAAGACGCTGCTCGATGAAGCCGAGCAGCGCATATTCCAGATCGCCGAAGCCGGCAACCGCAGCAACAATGGTTTCGTCGCGATCCAGCCGCTGCTGGGCGAAGTCGTCGAACGCATGGAAACCCTGCTGGCCAGGGACAGCCAGTCCGACATCACCGGCGTCGCCACCGGTTTCGCCGACCTTGACCGCATGACCTCGGGCCTGCAGCCGGGCGACATGATCGTCGTCGCCGGTCGCCCGTCGATGGGCAAGACCGCGTTTGCGCTGAATATCGCCGAGCATGTGGGCGTCGAACTGCGTCTGCCGGTGGCGATCTTCAGCCTGGAAATGTCCGGCCCGCAACTCGCCACGCGTTTCCTCTCCTCGGTCGGCCGCATCGACCAGAGCAAGCTGCGCACTGGCCGCCTCACCGATGACGAATGGGACCGCATGACGGTGGCGCTGGGCAAGCTGCACGAGGCGCCGATCCATATCGACGAGACCGGCGCCATCAACTCGACCGACCTGCGCGCGCGCGCGCGGCGCCTACACCGGCAGTTCGGCAAGCTCGGCCTGATCATCATCGACTACCTGCAGTTGATGAGCTCGAACCGCATGGGCGAGAACCGCGCCACCGAAATTTCAGAGATTTCGCGTTCGATCAAGGCGCTGGCCAAGGAATTGCAGGTGCCGATCATCGCCCTGTCGCAGCTCTCGCGCAAAGTCGAGGAACGCACCGACAAGCGGCCGCTGATGAGCGACCTGCGCGAATCCGGCGCCATCGAGCAGGATGCCGACATCATCATGATGATGTACCGCGAGGAGTACTACAAGCCCGATACACAGGACAAGGGCACGGCCGAGGCGATCATCGGCAAGCACCGTAACGGCCCGGTCGGCACGGTGCGCCTGACCTTCCTCGGCGAGTACACCAAGTTCGAGAATTTTGCCGCGGGGTCGAGTTCCTACCGCGGCTGAAATGCCGGGCCGCCGACGGGGCCGGTCCGGGCGGCGGCTTTTCTTTAGAGCACTTCCGCCGCGTGGTCGGCCAGGCGCGAGCGTTCGCCGCGCTGCAGCGTGACATGGCCGGAATGCGCCCAGCCCTTGAAGCGATCCACCACGTAGGTGAGGCCTGAACTGCCCTCGGTCAGGTAGGGCGTGTCGATCTGGGCAATGTTACCCAGGCAGACCACCTTGGTGCCTGGGCCGGCGCGGGTGATCAGGGTTTTCATCTGCTTCGGCGTCAGGTTCTGCGCTTCGTCGATGATCAGGAACTTGTTCATGAAGGTGCGGCCGCGCATGAAGTTGAGCGACTTGATCTTGATCCGGCTGCGGATCAGGTCCATGGTCGCGGCACGTCCCCAGTCGCCACCGTAGGTGCCGGCACTGCCGCCCGGTCCGGCCGGCGATTCGGCCGGCTTGTTGAGCACGTCGAGATTGTCTTCCAGCGCGCCCATCCAGGGCGTCATTTTTTCTTCTTCCGTGCCCGGCAGGAAGCCGATGTCCTCGCCGACCGGAATCGTGACGCGGGTGATGATGATTTCGGCGAAGAGCTTGGTCTCCAGCGTCTGCGTCAGTGCCGCGGCCAGGGTCAGCAGGGTCTTGCCGGTGCCGGCCTGACCCAGCAGGGTGACGAAATCGATCTCCGGATTCATCAGCAGGTTGAGTGCGAAGTTCTGTTCGCGGTTGCGCGCGGTGATGCCCCAGACCGCGTTCTTGGCGTGGCTGTAGTCGATCAGGGTTTCGAGTTCCGCCGTCTTGCCAGCGCCAACTCTTACCCAGGCCTGCAGGGGTTGCGGGCCTTCCTGCCAGACGAATTCATTGACCAGCATATCCGGGCACAGCGGTCCCTTGATGCGGTAATAGGTGCGGCTGTCCTTCTTCCAGGATTCGAGCCCCTTGCCGTGACTGTCCCAGAAATTCGCGGGCAGTTCGCGGGTGCCGGTGTAGAGGAGATCGGTGTCCTCCAGCACCTTGTCGTTGAAGTAATCCTGCGCTTCGAGGCCCAGCGCGCGGGCCTTGATGCGCATGTTGATGTCCTTGGAGACCAGAATCACCGGACGCTTGGGAAACTTCTGGCCCAGATGCATGACCACGCCGATGATCTGGTTGTCGGCCTTGGCGGTCGGCAGCGAAATCGGCAGGATGCCGTTGATGGCTTCGGTCTGGAAAAACAGGTGGCCGGTCGCCAGTTTCCGCGAGGGACCGCTGAGGTCGATGCCGTGAGCCATATGGTGCTCGGCGCCGGTGACGATCTCGTCCATCAGACGGCTGGCCTGGCGCGCATTGCGCGCGACTTCCGACATGCCCTTCTTGTTGGCGTCGAGTTCCTCCAGGGTCATCATCGGCACGTAGATGTCGTGCTCCTCGAAGCGAAACAGGCTCAAGGGGTCGTGCATCAGCACATTGGTGTCGAGCACGAACAGCTTGCTGGTGGGGGACGTTGGGGTCTTGGCGCGCTTGGCGTTCATGAAAGCCTCGGGGCAGGGGAGGGGGCCAGCTCAAGATAGCCAGCCGCCCGGTTGGGAAAGAACGAGGGAACGGCCCGAAACCGGGCCTTGTTCCCGATTATTCCGGTTCGGATTGGAAGCGAGACGCGAAGACAAGCCGAAGGCAGTGCGTCAGCACGGCAAGGCGCGGTCGACAAAGTATCGGTTTCAATGCGGGCCGGAATTACAGTTTGCGTACGGCCTCAAGGACGGTGGCGGCGTTGCCGTCGGCCTTGGTCGCGCGCCATTCCTGGCGCAGGCAGCCGTTGGCGTCGATGAGGAAGGTGCTGCGCTCGATGCCGAGTACTTTCTTGCCGTAGAGCATCTTGTTCTTGACCACGTCGAACATGCGGCAGAGCACGCCTTCGATGTCGGAAATCAGTTCGAAGGGCAGCCCCAGCTTGGCCTTGAAGCTTTCGTGCGACTTCAGTGCATCGCGCGAGACGCCGACCACGACGCAGCCGGCCTTGACGAACTCGTCGTGCAAATCGCGAAACTGCTGCGCCTGCGTGGTGCAGCCCGGCGTATTGTCCTTGGGATAAAAGTACAGCACCAGCGGCTTGCCCTGAAACGCGGACAGGGTGAATTCGCCGCCGGTCGCGGGCACCGTGAAATCGGGAACACGCAGCCCCATGGCAGAAGGGGCGGGGGGATTGGACTTGAAAGTTTCGGTCATGCAGCTTCCTTCCATGTTGACAGAAATTCCTCGCCCTGCAGCATCAGCTTGCCGGCGCGGCCGGGGATTTCACCGCGGACCAGTTCGTGGCGAGGCAGCAGCGCCGGGTCGAGCGCGTCGCGCATCTTGCCCAGCGATACCAGTTCGTAGCCCTGTTCGCGCCAGCCTGTCAGCAGGCGTTCCAGGGTGTCGCCGAACTTGAGTCCTTCCAGTTCGGCGTGCAGCGTGAATACGTGATCCTGGACTTTCTGCGCAGTGAGACGCAGCAGGGACAGATGCATGTTGTCCGGCGTGAGGTCATCGGTGCCGACCAGTTCGTCCAGCGTCGGCAGCGTCGTCGGCAATTGCGGGCAGGCGACAATCTCGCCGTTCCATACCGGGACGAAGGGATGCGTGCCGCGGCAGTCGGAGGCCCAGCGGTAGCCCAGGCGCTGCGTCAGGCGCAGCGCATGCGCGTTCATCTGCCAGCCGGCGGCACCGTGGCCGGGGGCTTCGCTGCCGAATATCTCGGCATAGCGTTGATGCGCCCGCCGCATTTCGGCTTCGGTCCACGCCGAATTCGCATGCTCGACGCCATCCTGCCATTTGACGTGGTCCCAGCAGTGGATCGCCGTTTCGAAGCCGGCCTCGCGCGTAGCGCGCATGATGTCGGCGCCGTGGCGGCCGATGTCGGGGCCCGGCAGCAACGTGCCGTACATCAGCGTCTTGACGCCGTAGTGGGAAATCACCGAAGTGCGCTGGACCTTCTTCATGAAGCCGGGGCGAAACGCACGTTTGATGGCGCGGCCGGTGTGATCGGGGCCGAGCGAGAACAGGAAGCTCGCGTCGGCGCGCTGGCGACGCAGGATTTGCACCAGCCGCGGCACCCCTTGCTGGGTGCCGCGCCAGGTGTCGACGTCGATTTTCAGCGCGAGCTTCATGTTGCCCTCGACGGGCCGTCCCTAGAGGGCAAGCGCCCCCCTGTGGGGGGCAGCGAACGTCATCATGTGAGCGTGGGGGGCCATACTGCGCGCTCAATCCATCAGCTTGCGTGCTTCGGCCACATCGTTGCGATAGGCCTCGAAAATGCTGCGCAGGGCGGACTCGAAGGTGACCTTGGGTTCCCAGTCCAGATCCGCCATGGTGTTGGCAATCTTCGGCACGCGGTGCTGGGTGTCCTGGTAGCCCTTGCCGTAATACTCGCCGGAGGTGGTTTCGAGCACCTTCACCTGGGCTACGCTTTCTGCATACTCCGGGTACTGCTTCGCCAGGTCGAGCATCAGCGTGGCAAGTTCGCGGATCGAGTAGTTGTTCTTCGGGTTGCCGATGTTGTAGATCTTGCCGCTGGCGATGCCGTCCTTGTTGTCGATGATCTTCATCAACGCGTCGATGCCGTCGGAAACGTAGGTGAAGGAACGCTTCTGGGCGCCGCCGTCGACCAGTTTGATCGGCTCGCCGCGCACGATGTGGCCGAGGAACTGGGTGATCACGCGCGAGCTGCCTTCCTTCGGCGTATGGATCGAGTCGAGGCCCGGGCCGATCCAGTTGAAGGGGCGGAACAGGGTGTATTCGAGGCCTTCCTGCTGGCCATAGGCATGGATCACGCGATCCATCATTTGCTTGGCGCAGGAGTAGATCCAGCGCGGCTTGTTGATCGGACCCAGCACCAGATTGGAGTTTTCCGGATCGAATTCGGGGTCCTGGCTCATGCCATAGACCTCGGAGGTTGACGGGAAAATCACGCGTTTCTTGTACTTGACCGCCTGGCGGACGATCGGCAGGTTGGCTTCGAAGTCGAGTTCGAAGACACGCAAGGGCTCCTTGACGTAGGTGGCCGGGGTGGCAATGGCCACCAGCGGCAGGATCACGTCGCATTTCTTGACGTGGTACTCGATCCACTCCTTGTTGATCATGATGTCGCCTTCGAAGAAATGAAAGCGGGCGGGTTTGCCAGATGCGTGCATCAATTCGGTGACGCGCTCGGAGTTCATGTCCATGCCATAGACTTCCCAGTCCGTGGTGTCCATGATGCGCTGGGAAAGGTGGTGGCCGATGAAGCCGTTGACGCCGAGGATGAGGATTTTTTTCATGACAGGGAGAGGGCCGAAGTTCCAAGAATTGCGTTGATCTGGTCGCCTGCTGAGGCTGGTACCAGCGGTAAACCATCTAATTCTACCGCGAGCAGGCGCAAAAGCCCTCCGTCACCGCATTCGGCATATAGATGCCCATTGCGTATGAACAGGGTCGGACGGCCGCCGTAGGGACCTTTTTCTCCGCCCGGATGCAGCGAGCGCAGCACCCGCAGGCGGCCCTGGGCGGTATCCGAAAATGCGCCCGGATAAGGCGGCGCGACGGCGCGGATCAGGTTGTGCACCGCCACGGCTGGCTGAGTCCAGTCGATGCGGCCGTCCTCGGCACGGCGCCCGCCGAAGTAGCTGCCGGCGGCGAGGTCCTGCGCTTTGGCGACCGCACGGCCGGCCAGGAGGTCGGGCAGTACGCCATTCAGGGCCATTTCGGCGGCCAGCGTGACCTTGTTGAAGACTTCGAATGCCGTGTCGTCGGGCAGGATGGGCACCGCCTGCTGCGCGACTATGCCGCCGGCGTCGGGCTTTTCCACCATCTGGTGCAGTGTGGCCCCGGTTTGCCGTTCGCCGTGGATGATCGCCCAGTTCACCGGCACGCGGCCGCGATACCGGGGCAGCAGCGAGCCGTGCATGTTGTATGCGCCGCGCCTCGGCAGTGCCAGCAACGGCGCCTTCAGCATCAGCCGGTAGTAGAAGGAGAACAGGAAATCGGGCTGCAGCGACGCCAGTTCGGCGACCAGCACGGGATCGTTCGGGTCCTCCGGCGCGATCACCGGAATGCCATGGCGTGCGGCAAGTTCGGCGACGCTGTCGAACCAGATGGTCTCGGCCGGATTGTCGGTGTGCGTGACCACGCGCAGCACCTCGACGCCGTGCGCCAGCAGCACGGACAGGCAGCGCACGCCCACGTTGTGGTAGGCGAAGACGATGGCCTTGCTCATGAGAGACGCTGGTCGCTGTCTTCCAGGATTGCCTCGATCAGGTAGCGCGGCCGGTGGCGCACCTGCTGGTAAATGCGGCCGATGTATTCGCCGAGCAGGCCGATGCCGAACAGCGCCAGGCCGATCAGGAAGAACATCAGCGCGAACAGGGTGAACAGGCCCTCCGCTTCCGGGCCGACGATCAGGCGACGCACGATCAGCAGCACGAACAGCGCGGCCGAGCCGAGCGAAACGGCAATGCCGAGCATGGAAAACCATTGCAGCGGCACCAGCGAAAAGCCCGTCATCAGGTCGAAATTGAGACGGATCAGGCTGTAGAGCGAATACTTGGATTCACCGGCGGCGCGTTCCTCGTGCTCGACCACGACTTCGGCCGGATTGCGGGCGAAGCTGTAGGCCAGCGCCGGGATGAAGGTGGCGACTTCCTTGCAACTGTTGATCGCATTCACCACGCCGCGCGAATAGGCGCGCAGCATGTTGCCCTGGTCGGTGATCTTGATGCGGGTGATTTTCTCGCGCAGGCGGTTCATGGCCTTCGAGGCCCAGGTGCGGAACAGGCTGTCCTGGCGTTTGCGGCGGATGCTGCCGACGTAATCGTGGCCCTCGCGCATTTTCGCGATCAGCTTGCCGATTTCCTCGGGCGGGTTCTGCAGGTCGGCGTCGAGGGTGATGACGATCTCGCCGCGGCAATGTTCGAAGCCGGCCATGATCGCCATGTGCTGGCCGGCATTGGCGCCGAGCAGGATGACGCGGGTGACCTCGGGTCGCGCCTCGAACTGCTGGCGCAGGATCGCCGCCGAGCGGTCGCGGCTGCCGTCATTGATGAAGACGACTTCGTAGGGCTCGCCCAGGGCGTCGAGGGCCGGATAGAGGCGCTCGAACAAGTGGCCGAGCCCGGCTTCCTCGTTATAGACCGGGATGACGATGGAGACTGCGGGAATGGTCATGGCGTTCGCTCGGGCTACATGGCGTCCAGTTCAAGCACCGCGACGCTGATGTGGCGGCCGAAGTGCTGGTCGAAGCCCTCCCATGCGGCATAGGGCGCGACGGCGGTCTTCACGGTGTTCTTCATTTCGTAATCCTGTTTGCCGGCGTCGTACTCGCGCTTGACGGTCTCCAGCAGCGCGGCCAGGTAGCCGCGGTAGGCGCCGACGATCTCGCGGCCGCCGGTCTTGCCGTGGCCGGGCACGAAGACCTTGGCGGGGATCGCCAGCGCGCGCTCGCAGGCGGCGATGCTGCCCTGAAAGGTGCCGTCGTCCATCTGGCCGAAGCGGCCGTTCAACACATTGTCGCCGAGGAAGACCAGGGACTCGCTGGCCACCTCGATCATGATGTCGGTCCGGGAATGGGCTTTCTCCGGCGCGTGGATGCGGAACTCGATGCCGCCGGCGCTGAAGGTCTGGCTTTCGACCACGGCGACGGTCGGGATCAGGGCGCGGGTGCCGCGCGTAAAGCCCTGTGTCAGTCGGTCCATGATGTCGAGCCAGCGCTTGGCCGCGCCGCCCGTGGCGGCGCGGATCATCTCCGGGTGGGCCATGATCTGCGCCTGCGGATAGGCATCGTGGATCGCCTGGTTGCCGAGCCAGTGGTCGCCATGGACGTGGGTGTTGAGCACATGGGTGACAGGCTTGGCGGTGACCTTGCGCAACTGGCGCAGCACCATGCGGCCGGCCTGCTCGCTGGAACCCGGGTCGATCACCACCACGCCGTCCTTGGTCACGACGAAGGCCGGGTTGTTCATGAAGCCCTGGTTTTCGACCGTGGGATCGGCCAGCGGGCCGTGGATCACCCAGGTGTGCGGTGCCACCTGAAGCGCCGTGTAGTCGCGCAACTCGGCGGCCGAGGCTGCCAGGGGCAGCATGAAAAACAGCGTTACCAGGCGCAGCAGGGCGGTCATGTGGGGTGAGTCTCCGTCAGTGGTGGCAGGCAGTTCTCGATCGCGGCGCAGACGCGATCCACGTCGCCATCGGTCATCGCCGGAAACAGCGGCAGGGTGATGGTGCGGCGTCCGATGTCTTCGGCATGCGGAAAGTCGCCGTCCTTGAAGCCGAGCTTCCGGTAAAGGCTGAACAGGTGCAGGGCGGGGTAGTGCACGCCGATGCCGATGCCCTGTTCCTTCATGCGCGCAATGAACTGGCCGCGGTCGATGGCGGCCGGCAGCAGCGGCTGGAACATGTGCCAGTTGCAATTCTCGAAGTCGGCCGGCGGCAGTTCCAGGCCCAGGGCCGGATCGAGGCGCTCGAAATAGCACTGCGCCAGCTCGCGGCGGCGGGCGGTGAAGGCAGCCAGGTGTTTCAACTGGCCCAGCCCGATGGTGGCGGCGATGTCGGTCAGGTTGAACTTGCCGCCCAGCACATCGACGTCCATGCCGCCGTCGGGAAAACGCCGCACACCCTGCAGGCGCAGGCGTTCGCACAGGCCGGGGTCGATGTCGGCGGGCAGCACCAGGGCGCCGCCCTCGGCGGTGGTCAGGTTCTTGTTGGCGTGGAAGCTGAAGGAGACGAAGCCGCTGCCGTTGCCGAACGATGCGCCTATCGGCTGGCCCTGCCACGAGGCGCCGAAGGACTGCGCGGCATCCTCGATCACGCGCAGGCCATGTTTGCCGGCGATGGCGTAAAGACGCTCACGGTCGACCGGCAGGCCAGCCAGGTCGACCGGGATGACGGCCCTGGTCTGCGGCGTGATGGCGGCTTCCAGGCGCTCAAGATCGATGTTGCGGCTGACTGGATCGACATCGACGAACAGCGGTGTGGCGCCGACTTCGAGAATCACGTTGGCCGTGGCGACCCAGGTCAGCGGGGTGGTGATCACCGTGTCGCCAGCGCCAACTCCTGCCAGGCGCAGCGCGACTTCCAGGGTGGCTGTGCCCGAGTTGAAGGCGCGCACCGGGCGGCCGCCGCAATAGCCGGACAGCGCCGCTTCGAAGGCCTGCACCTTGGGGCCGCTGGTGATCCAGCCGGAACGCAGCACGGCGGCGACTTCGGCAATCGTGTCCTCGTCGATCGAGGGCCGGGTAAACGGCAAAAAAGGCAGGCTCATGGGCCATCCCCCCATCCCCCTTCCCGCGGAAGGGGGTGACGGATGTTCGCCGCTGCGCGGCTCCGTATTGTTGGCTGCGCCATCCTTGGGGCGGCCCGGCGGATGGCGCTCACGACCTTGTCACCAGGAACACGCCGACCACGATGAAGCCGATGCCGAGCAGCTTCTGCGCCGCCAGCGCTTCGCCGAACCAGTGCCAGGCGACGAAGGCGTTGATCACATAGCCGATCGACAGCATCGGGTAGGCGATCGACACGGGGACGCGCGACAGCGCCATGATCCAGACCACGAGGCTCACCGCATAGCAGGCCATGCCGGTCATGATGTAGGGCTGGAAAGCCAGCTTGAGGCCGATCGGCAGGATGTTGTCGGCATGAAACTCGAAATGCCCGACCACGTTGGTGCCGGCTTTCAGCAGCAGTTGCGCTGCGGCGTTGAGCAGCACGCCGGCGAGGATCAGGGAAAAGCTGACGGCGTTCATGGCTTGCGCACGATGACGCGGCGGCTATCGCGGATCACGACGATCATGGGTAGACCTTTCTTTTCCATTTCCTGCCAGAGCGCCGGCGCCATCAGGGCCCAGGCGACCGGTGCGGCGTTCCACGCGCGCTCGAAGCCGGCGACGTCGGCTATGAACTTGTGCGGTTCCTGCGCGATGCCGAAGCCCAGTTCGTCGCGATAGGCCACCATGGTGGTGGTGCGCTTGAGGTAGAACTGCAGGGTTTGGTCGTAGGTGTCGACGCTGAAGAAGGGGGCGTCGGCCGGAACCTGCGGGCGGATCGCCGTGGCCACGTCGTGGGCCGAGTGCACCGAGCCGAGCGTGTCATGACCGAGCAGGAAGCCTTGGCCGAAGGCGAAGCCGCCGAAGGCCAGGGCGAACACGGCGGCCACGCTGCGCCCCTGGCGGCCCAGCCAGAAAGCCAGCAGGCCGCCGAGCAGCAGCGCCGCAGATCCGGCATAGAGCCAGGGTTGGTAGGCTTCGTAGAGCGCCACCGGCACCTTATCGCTGGCGAAGCGGGTGACGAAAGGCACCAGGAACAGGCAGCCGGCGCCGACCAGGATGGCCGGCACGGCGTGCCATTCGATGCGGCGCGAGGCGGCATAGCCCGTCAGGTGCACGCCGATCAGGGCGGCGAGCGCGGGAAAGATCGGCAGGATGTAGGACGCCAGTTTCGAGCTGGAAACCGAGAAGAAGACGAACACCAGCACCGCCCACACCAGCAGGAAGCGGCGCGGCTGGAAACGGCGGCCCGCTTCGCGCCGTCCCCCCGCAACCAGTCCCTGGGCCAGGCTGCCCAGCCACGGCAGCATGCCAATCAGCAGGATCGGGATGAAATACCAGATCGGCTGATAGCGGCCGTGGGCCTTGGTCAGGAAACGCTGGAAATGCTCGTGGATGAAGAAGAAGTGGGCAAACTCAGGATTGGCCCATGACACCGCGATGAACCAGGGCGCGGTGATGGCCAGCAGGATCAGCACGCCGCGCAACGGGCGAATGCGCCGGATGAAGTCCCAGTCGCGCTGCCACAGCGTGTAGGCCACCACGGTGGCGGCCGGCAGCACCAGTCCGATCAGGCCCTTGGAGAGTACCGCCAGCGCCAGCAGCACCCAGGCGGCGTCCTGCCAGCGCCTGCTTTCACGCGAATGGCCGCGCAAGTCCGACTCGTCGCGCTGCCCCAGGCACAGCGCGAATACTGCGGCGGCGAGAAAGAAGCTGACGCCCATGTCCAGCGTATTGACATGGCCGATGACATTCCACAGCACGCTGCCGGCCAGCACCGCCCCGGCGATCAGGCCGGCCTGCAGGCCGAATAGCCGCGCCGTGGCGAAGGCGGTGAACAGCACGCCGAGGAATCCGGTCAGCGCCGGCCACAGGCGCGCGGTCCAGTGGTGCTCGCCAAATACCGTGAAGGCTGTTGCCGTGGCCCAGTACTGCAGCGCCGGCTTCTCGAAATACTTGATGTCGTTGAGGCGCGGCGTCAGCCAGTCGCCGCTGGCCACCATCTCGCGCGGAATTTCGGAATAGCGGCCTTCGTCGGGATTGATCAGGCGCCGCTGCTCCAGGGTGCCGAACCAGACCAGCGCAAAGACCAGGGCCAGCGCCAGCAGCGGCCCGCGCCTCAGTTCGCGCAGTTGAGCTAGCTCGCGCATTCGATGATCAGTGCCGCGGCGACATCGCGTCCTTCGGCCATCAGGATGTTGTAGGTGCGGCAAGCGGCGTAGCTGTCCATCACTTCAACGCCGATGCGCCGTTCGATCAGCGAGCGCAGCAGGGCCGGGGCGGGGAAGCGCTGGCGCGGTCCGGTGCCGAGCAGCACGATCGGGCAGTCGAGTTCGGCCACGGCCTGCAGGTCGGATTCGGTCAGGCTATCGAAGGACGCCGGCGGCCAGTCCTCGATCAGGCGCCGCGGCGTCAGCAGGAAGCTCCTTGTCAGGCGGCGGCCATTCACGGCGATGTGCTCGGCATCGTAGGCGGTGATCGCCAGCAGGCCGGCGGTGACAGGGGAATGCAGCTTCATTCGGGACGGCGGGGTTTGACAGCTGGGTTGGCAAAAGACGACAAGGCGGGCGGGCAGGGACGGGCAGGCCGAAAGCCGCATCAAATCTGGATTTGCGGTGCAGCATGGGCTTCGGTAACATTATACATTTTAGTTCCGGCATAACGTCTGCTTACGCGTACATTAGCCTTCGCTGAAACAACGTTGTCGCCACTTTCATCGCCCCCTCGAAAGGATGGTTGCTCATGCAGCCCGTGAATAAATCCGCCAAACTCAACAACGTCTGCTATGACATTCGCGGCCCCGTGCTGGCCCGCGCCAAGCAGATGGAAGAGGAAGGCCACAAGATCATCAAGCTGAACATCGGCAATCTCGCCGCGTTCGGCTTCGATTCACCCGAAGAAATCCAGCAGGACATGATCCGCAACCTGCCCAACGCCGCCGGCTACGTCGATTCCAAAGGCATATTCTCGGCACGCAAGGCGGTGATGCACTACACCCAGCAAAAGCACATCAAGGGCGTCACGATCGAGGACATCTACATCGGCAACGGGGTTTCCGAGCTTATCGTGATGGCCATGAATGCCCTGCTCGATACCGGCGATGAAGTCCTGCTGCCCGCCCCCGACTATCCGTTATGGACGGCCGCGGTGAGTCTTTCCGGCGGTACGCCGCGGCACTATCTGTGCGACGAGGGCGCCGGCTGGCTGCCCGACCTGGCCGACATCCGCGCCAAGATCACGCCCAACACGCGGGCCATCGTCATCATCAATCCGAACAATCCCACCGGGGCGGTGTACCCGGACGAGGTGCTCAGGGAAATCGTCGAGATCGCCCGGCAGAACGATCTGATCATCTATGCCGACGAGGTTTATGACAAGGTGCTCTACGACGGAGTGACCCACACCTCGATCGCGGCCCTGTCGGAGGACGTGCTGACCGTCACCTTCAACGGCTTGTCGAAGAACTACCGTTGCTGCGGCTATCGCTCGGGCTGGCTGATCGTCTCGGGCGAGAAGAAGCATGCGCGCGACTACATCGAGGGCCTCGACATGCTGGCCTCGATGCGGCTGTGCGCCAATGTGCCGGGCCAGTGGGGCATCCAGACCGCCCTGGGCGGCTACCAGAGCATCGACGACCTGGTGGCGCCGGGCGGCCGTCTGTGCAAGCAGCGCGACGTTGCCCACGAGCTGATCAATGCGATTCCCGGCGTCAGCTGCGTCAAGCCCAAGGCCACGCTCTACATGTTTCCGCGCCTCGATCCGAAGATGTATCCGATCGTCGATGACCAGGAATTCATCGGCGAGTTGCTGACCATGGAAAAGGTGCTGCTGGTGCAGGGCACCGGTTTCAATTGGCCGCATCCCGACCACTTCCGCCTGGTCTTTCTGCCGCACGAGGACGATCTGCGCGAGGCCATCGGCCGCATCGCACGCTTCCTCGACGGCTACCGCAAGCGCTATGCCGGCTGAGTCGGCTGCCGGGTCGGCGGCGGCGCTGGCGCTGGTCGAGGTCACTGGCGAGGGCGGAGAAATCCTGGCGCCCGAATGGCTGGCGCGGGCCGAGCCGGTGCATCGCCAGTTGCGCGAGCGCCTGCCGACGGACTATGCGGGGCGCTTGGCGGCGGTCTTCGCCGGCGGTGCGCGCATGAGCCTGGCGACGCAAGGCCAGGCGGTGCGCGGGCTTGCCGTGTGGCGCCTGGTCGAGAATACCTACGAGGGCCGCCGACTGTATGTCGATGACCTGGTCACCGATGCCGCGCACCGCTCGCAGGGCGTCGGCAAATTTCTCATGGCGCAGCTGGAGGCCCGTGCGCGCGCCCTCGGCTGCGACGTGTTGGCGCTGGATTCCGGCACCCAGCGCAGCGCCGCCCATCGCTTTTACTTTCGCGAAGGCTTCGTCATTCCCAGTTTCTGCTTCAGGAAAACACTCTAATGAAACCAATCAACGTAGGACTGCTCGGCATCGGCACCGTCGGTGGCGGCACCTTTACCGTACTGGCCCGCAACGAAGCCGAGATCACGCGTCGCGCCGGGCGTCCGATCCGCATCACCAAGGTGGCGGACAAGAATCTGGAACTGGCACGCCAGGTCACCGCCGGCCGGGCACAGGTCACCGACGACGCCTTCTCGGTGGTCACCGATCCCGAGATCGACATCGTCATCGAACTGATCGGCGGTTATGGCATCGCCAAGGACCTGGTGCTCGCCGCGATCGCCAACGGCAAGCATGTGGTGACGGCCAACAAGGCGCTGCTCGCGGTGCATGGCAACGAGATTTTCGCCGCCGCGCACGAGAAGGGCGTCATGGTGGCTTTCGAGGCGGCGGTGGCGGGCGGCATTCCGATCATCAAGGCGCTGCGCGAAGGCCTCACCGCCAACCGCATCCAGTGGATCGCCGGCATCATCAACGGCACCACCAACTTCATCCTCTCGGAGATGCGCGACAAGGGACTGCCCTTCGATGTCGTGTTGAAGGAGGCGCAGCGCCTGGGCTATGCCGAGGCCGATCCGACTTTCGACATCGAGGGCGTCGACGCCGCGCACAAGATCACCATCCTCTCGGCGCTGGCCTTCGGCATTCCGATGCAGTTCGACAAGGCCTACATCGAGGGCATCAGCGGCCTCGATGCGGATGACATCAAATACGCCGAGCAGCTGGGCTACCGCATCAAGCTGCTGGGCATCACGCGCCGACGCCAGATGGACGGCAAGGCAGGCGTCGAGCTGCGCGTGCACCCGACGCTGATCCCGAGCAAGCGCCTGATCGCCAACGTCGAAGGTGCGATGAATGCCGTCCTGGTCCAGGGCGACGCGGTCGGCGCCACGCTCTACTACGGCAAGGGAGCCGGCGCCGAACCGACGGCTTCCGCTGTGATCGCCGATCTGGTCGATGTCACCCGCCTGCATACCTCGGACCCCGAGCATCGCGTGCCGCACCTGGCCTTCCAGCCCGATGCGCTGGAAGACACGCCGATCCTACCCATGTCCGAAGTCGAAACCAGCTACTACCTGCGCCTGCGCGTGGAGGACAAGCCCGGCGTGCTGGCCGACATCACGCGCATCCTGGCCGACCAGCAGATTTCCACCGCCGCCATGATCCAGCGCGAGCCGGGCGAGGGCGAATCGCAGACCGACATCATCATGCTGACCCACCTCACGCACGAAAAGAACGTCGATGCGGCGATTGCCAAGATCGAGGCGCTGCCGGTGGTGAAGAAGCAGGTGATCCGGCTGCGCATGGAGGAGCTGGGATAAGCTACGTCATGGCCGATGCCCACACCCTGATCGATTCGACCTTGTTTCACCTGATGCCTGCGCTACCGGCAGGCACGCGGGTGATCGTGTTCGGGTCGCAGGCGCGGGGCGACGCGGATAGTGGCAGCGATCTCGATTTGCTGGTGATCGAACCGGAAGTCGGCAACCGGTCGGACGAGATGGTGCGTTTGTCAAATCTGCTGGGACGCCATCTCATACCTGCCGATGTGGTGGTAATAAGCCGCGAGCAATATGAGCGCCAAAGCGAGATTCCCAACACGCTTGCCTGGCGGGCCAAGCGGGATGGTCGGGAATATGAACTCGCCCATTGATTACGCCCGTGCCTTGCTCGACAAGGCGCGCGACGACGGCTATGTCCTGAAGACATTGGCTATCGACGCTGCCGCGCCCGACTGGATCCTGGGTTTTCACGCCCAGCAGGCGGTAGAGAAAGCGCTAAAGACGGTTCTGGCGAGCCAGGGCGTTGAATATCCGCGCACCCACAATCTGGCCATGCTGATGGAGCTTCTGCGGCGTCAGAAGCTGGAGCCGCCGCCGGACGGTGACGAATTGGGCCGGCTGACGCCGTTCGGAGTTGCATTGCGCTATGACGGATATGCGCGACGAGAGCGAGCCTGTGCTGGACCGTGGGTGGGCATTGCAGGCAGTCGGTCGGACAATAGCCTGGGCTGCTGCATTGCTGTGATGAGTGCGGAAATTTGTGGCTGCTCGCCAATGCGCAGGCCGAATAGTCCGAGCCGGACTCCTTTTGCCGCTCGTCGGCAAGCCGGTGCCTTGACGGGCGCTAGCGTTGGTTCTTGAGTGGGCGACAGAGCATCGCAGCGAATTGACGGAGGATTGGAATCTATGTCAATCGAAACAATCACCGAAACGAATCGCTCCCCTGGAGTAGTTCCGGCGGCAGCCTGGCGGGTTTCGGCTGTCAGCGTGCAGTCTGGATATCGGCTGGCGGTGAGCTTTGTCGATGGCACCAGCGGTATAGCCGATTTTTCGAGACTTGTTAAGGGTAAAGGCGCCGGGATTTTTTCTGCACTTGCGGACCCGGCTCTGTTCGAGCAAGTCAGACTTGAGCTGGGTGTCATCACTTGGCCCAACGGGGCCGATTTCGATCCCGATTGGCTCCATGAGGAAATCAGGACTCACGGGCAATGGTTGGTACTGGAATAATCCGAGCCCGGCCCCTTTTGCCCTTCTCATTCGTGCCAGACTTGGCGCGCGCTGCAATCGAACATCGCTTGGCGGCGTAGTAAAAAATCGAGCCTGGAACCTTTAACCGCCGGCGGTGCGGTTTGTTTTCAGCCAGCGTTTCGCCTATGATCATGCTATGCCAACGATACACGGAATAACCGGCGCTTACCGGCTGTTCTTTGTCAGTTTCGACTGCCATGAACCGACGCACGTTCATGTGCAACGAGAACGCAAGACATGCAAGTATTGGATGGAGCCCGTGGCGCTGGCAAGCAATCACGGCTTTTCGCCTGTGGAACTGAACACGATTCGTCAATTGCTGCGCGAGAATCGCAGCCGGATATTGGAGGCATGGGATGAACATTGCGGCCACACTCGTTGAACCGCGCATCGCCGACCTGCGCATTACCGACTCTGAAATCACGGCTTATCTTGTCGACGGCCGTACCGTCAGCGTGCCGCTTGCCTGGTCATGGCGACTGTCCGACGCCACGCCGAGTCAGCGTTCTCACTGGGAGTTGATCGGTGAAGGCGTCTGTGTCCATTGGCCAGAGGTCGATGAAGACATCAGCATCGAAGGCATGCTGCATGGCTCTCCCGCGCCGAGGCCTGTGGCTTTCTCGTGAAGGGGTTGCTGTCGATCCGCCGAGGATTGGCTCCCATGTCGAGCCAAGCAACAGTCGAAACCCATCAAAACTTCGGAGTGATACGTGCCGCGCCATGGCGGTTGCGTGCACTCAGCGTGCTTCCAGAGTCGCAGTTAGCGGTCACGTTCAACGACGGATTGACCGGCATTGTCGATCTTTCCGCCTTGGTGCGTGGGCGGGATGCGGGGGTCTTCGAAGCGCTGCGCGACCCTGCTTTCTTCGCACAAGCCTATTTAGATTGCGGGGCTGTCACGTGGCCCAACGGTGCCGACATCGCGCCTGACACCATGCACAAGGAAATTCGTCACAACGGTGTGTGGCGTATTTTGGATAAATGAATAATCCGAGCCAGGTCCCTTTTACCCTCCACGTTGGGCCACATTGTGACGAGCTTGTACAAGTACCTGCCAGAGCAATATGTCGGCCCTCTGCTCCGTGACGGCGCGGTGCTCTTTCGCACCTTGTCATACTTCCGCGACTATGAGGATGCTCAGGTCCGTGGCGACGAATTTGAGGGTACGAAGTTGTACCGGCCAACGAATGGACTCGAAGTTACGCTAGTCGCAACGCAAGAGAAGATTGTGCTTCCCCATTCATTCGAATCTTCCGCGCAAGAGGACGATATTTTCGTCTTCTGTCTCAGCACGATCCATAGCCAAGATTTGGCCACGCAATTCAAGACAAGCGTCTGTGTCGAAATTCGAAATCCTGCCCTGTTTATCTCTAAGATCAGAGGCGCACTTTCACGGCGGCCGTCAATCAAGAACAAGATGCTCGTACATGGCGAAGTTAAGTACTACGAACCCCACGAACCGCCAATAGTTGATTGGGCGTTGCCGGAGAGAATTGCGATGTCAAAGCTTGCGCCCTTCCGTCCGCAGCAGGAATACCGCATCGCTTTCTCCGTCAATGGCGCGTTCGAGGTTGAGAACACGCGTCTTCGATTAGTGGCGCCAGGCGCTCGGCGAACACAAAGGGTCACTGCGTATCCGGAGCGTCGGTTCAAGCTTGGAAGCATTGCCAAGATGTGTCGGGTCCATCGCTTTGGCTAAGTGGCCCAACCCGGCAGTCGAGCGGCCCTGGGCGAAAAGCCGCGCAGGCCGGTCACTTATACGTAGGGCATCAGGAGGAAGATACATCATGCGCCTAGGCACGTTAATGCTGGCACTGCTAATTCCTGTGATATCCGCAGCCGCTCCCATCATGGGCGCAGGGGCAAGTAGCTGCGGCGAATGGGTGGAGGATAGAAAACAAGACATTTACCACGCCAAGCTGCACTGGATTCAAGGTTTCATTAGTGCATACAACCAATACGTTTATTACGGCAAGAATCCCAACGGTGTCTTTGGAAGTGCAGACCACAAAGCCATCGCGGTGTGGATGGACAATTATTGCCAACAGAACCCTTTGAGCAGTCCGCACGACGGCGCGGTTCTTCTCATTAGAGAGTTGGCGCGCCGTGCCAACTGATGCCCAACCCGGCAGTCCACACGGACGCTGCGCGATAAAGCCGCGCAGCACCGGTGACTTCTACGTTGAAGCTGTAGAAAAACCCCTTTGAAAATTTAGCGGATGCCATGCGAATAATTCGACCTCTCAAAACGCTTGCTACGGGCCGATCGACAGGCAGGGAATGGTCAATGGACCCCCGCAATTACATCCAGACGACCCCTCAGGGAGTTTTTCTACAACCTCGTTAGCCATTCCAAAGGACTCCCGTGGCATACGATCCTCAGAAAATCATCAGCACCGCAAATGGCTTCTTGCTTGCGGCAGATCGGGCGCTTGAACAGCGGCCATTGGGGCCAGGTCAGATTCAAATGCTATTGGTTCCCGCTGTCGTTTCCACTGCATTCGCCGTCGAGTTGTATTACAAGGGCATCATCACGCTCGAAAACGAAAATGCCAGAGGCCATGATCTTTCCGAACTCTTTGAGCGTCTGTCCACCGAATCACAGGCTACGTTGGTCGCCAAACTTCAACTTGATCGGCCGACCTTTGACCAAAAGCTGAAAGCCATATCCGCTGTATTTGTCGAGTGGCGTTACATATTTGAGCAGCAATCCGCAAATCTCGATTTCCCATTGCTTGGTAAGTTGGCACAGGAAAGCAAGCGCGTAGCTGAAGGAATGGCTCTCAAGGAAGACACCTTAAGTGATTGATTTATATGGCCGCCGTTTTTGACTTCCTTCGGGGCGATTTGCGGCCTCGGCCCGATTACTTCGCTAACCCTGCAGTGCAGGGGACGCTGCGCGATGAAGCCGCGCAGCGCCGGTTATGTCAGACGTAAGCGCCGTCCCGTCAGCGCCAACTTTGCGCCGCCTCCAACATTCATTGGTCATCCGAGTTTTTTAACATTTTCCTGTTTTCCCAACCTGACATGAAATACATCTCCACCCGAGGCGGCGCCCAGCCGCAAGAATTCTGCGACATCCTGCTCGGCGGCCTGGCGCCCGACGGCGGGCTCTATCTGCCTGAACGCTATCCTCAGGTGGCCGACCGGCTTGATGAGTGGCGCGGGCTGTCCTATGCCGAGCTGGCGTTCCGCGTCCTCGGTTTGTTCATCACCGACATCCCGGCCGCTGACCTCAAGGCGATTTGCGACAAGACCTATACGGCGCAGACTTATCGCTGGAGCCGAGATCCGGCCAAGGCGCGGGACATCGTGCCGCTGACCATGCTGGAGCCTGATTTCCACTTGCTGGAACTGTCCAACGGGCCGACGCTGGCCTTCAAGGACATGGCCATGCAACTGCTCGGCAACCTGTTCGAGTACGTGCTGGATCGGCGCAAGGAAACCATCAACATCCTCGGCGCGACTTCCGGCGATACCGGCTCGGCGGCGGAATACGCGATGCGCGGCAAGCACGGCGTCAAAGTATTCATGCTTTCGCCCGAAGGCAGGATGAGCGCCTTCCAGCGCGCGCAGATGTATTCGCTGCAGGACGAGAACATTTTCAACATCGCCGTGCGCGGCATGTTCGACGACGCCCAGGACATCGTCAAGGCCGTGTCGAACGATGCCGGGTTCAAGGCGAAATACAAGATCGGCGCGGTGAATTCGATCAACTGGGCGCGCGTCGCGGCCCAGGTCGTGTATTACTTCAAGGGCTATTTCGAGGCGACCCGGTCCAATACGGAGCAAGTGGCGTTCTGCGTGCCCTCCGGCAATTTCGGCAACATCTGCGCCGGCCACATCGCACGCATGATGGGCCTGCCCATCGCGCGCCTGGTGCTGGCCACCAACGAGAACGATGTGCTCGACGAGTTCTTCAAGAGCGGCGTGTACCGGCCGCGCGCCACGGCGGAGACCCATGTGACATCGAGCCCTTCGATGGACATTTCCAAGGCTTCTAATTTCGAGCGTTTCGTTTTCGACCTGGTCGGGCGTGACGCGGCGATGGTGCGTGAACTGTGGCGCGAAGTCGATGCCGGCGGCAGTTTCAGTCTCGCCGACGGTCCCTTCGCCGCAAGCCTGCCGGGCTATGGCATCGTTTCCGGCAGCAGCTCACATGCCGATCGACTGGCGACGATACGCGATGTCTGGCAGCGTTACGGGCAGATGATCGACACCCATACGGCCGACGGCGTCAAGGTGGCACGTGAGCATCGCCTTGCCGGTGTGCCGATGATCGTGCTGGAAACGGCGCAGCCGGTGAAGTTTGCCGAAACGATACAGGAGGCGCTCGGCCGCGATCCGGCGCGGCCGGCGGAACTCGAAGGCATCGAGAATTTGCCGCAGAGAGTCGAGGTGGTCGATGCGGCGCTGGATCAGGTGAAGAACATCATTGTCCGCCACTGCTAGAACGCAGCCCGCGCCTGATTCAGGGGAATTGGCGCGGGTGCTGCGGCAGAACAGACGCTGCAGCTACAGGTAGATGACCGCCGGGAACACCGTCACGGCGAGTACCAGGATCAGCCATTCCATGTTGTAGCGGGCCAGCATTCCGGTGAAATGCATGACCAGCACGACGATGGCGATAATGTAGTAGAGGATGAAGAGCATTGTTTTTCTCCGTGGGCAGCAGCCATCCGGAAATGCATCGGGCGGATAACACTAGGCCAATTTCTTGAAGATTCTAGCATCAATGACTCGATGTCAAGTTCAGGCTCGCGGCTTTTAGTTTGAATGGAATTTCCTGTCCGCGCCGCGCGCGGGCACTGCGGAACGCAGCCTGGGCGCGCAGATCGAGAGGCTGCTGGACCATCTTTCCGGCGCGTCCGCTGCCGCCGATCAGCAGCGTCTCGCCGCCGCTCACGGCGACGCCGACCAGCTCGTCGTTCTTGGTCAAGTCGATCAGCATCAGCCCCTTGCCCTTGGCCATTTCCTTGAGTTCGGCCAGCGGGAACAGCAGCAGTCGGCCGCCCTGGGTGAGCACCGCGACGGTGTCGCCGCGCACGGGTGCCGGCGACAGCGGCTTCTCACCCTTGTCGAGAGTCAGGAAGGCCTTGCCGGCCTTGTTGCGCGCGACCATGTCGGCCACGCTGGCGACGAAGCCGTAGCCGCCTGAACCGGCCACCAGGTACTTGCTCTCGGGCGCGGCAGTCAGCACCTGCGCGAGCTTGCCGCCTTCCTGGAAATCGATCATGGTGTTGAGCGGCGCGCCGTCGCCGCGGCCGCCGGGCAGTTCGGAAACCCTGACGCTGTAGCTGCGGCCATTGCTGTCGATCACGATCAATGGCCAAATCGTCCGCGTTTCCAGCACCAGCCAGGGGAAGTCGCCGGTCTTGTAGGTGATGCCGGATGCATCGAGACCGTGACCCTGGCGCGA
>JAXMJU010000301.1:0-2839 GCA_034376265.1 Sulfuritalea sp. | reverse complement strand
GCCGACAAAATAGCGGAATGGCTTGAGCGGAATGCAATCAAGCACACTTTCGGCGTCGTAGGCGGGGGCAGCATCATTCTGTGGGACGCGATTGCCAGGCGCGGCTTCACCGAGCTGGTGAGTTGCCACCACGAGCAGGCTGCGGTGATGGCGGCGGCTTACTACTGGCGCGTGTCCGGCAAGGTCGCGGCGGCGCTGGTGACGACCGGCGGGGGCAGCACGAACGCGCTAACCGGCGTCATGGCGGCATGGATGGACTCCGCCGCGGTGCTGGTGCTGTCCGGGAACGAATCGAGCGGGGCGCAAGGCTTGACGCGGGTACTCGGGACGCAGGGCTTCGACTCTGCCAAAGTTGCCGAGCCGATGACGAAATGGGCGAACAGCCCGACGCCGGCCGGAGCGATTATTTCGCTTGATCGGGCGTTGCAGGTCGCTACGGAGCCGAGATGCGGCCCGGTGTGGCTAAACTTTTGGAAGGACGTGGCCGGATGCAAAATATGACCGGTGACCGCCCGGTAATCCTGCTGGGCGAAGGGGCGCGCGGGGCGGACCTGGATCTTATTCTGTCACTCGGAGTACCGATTTTATGTAGTTGGCAAGCGGCAGACATGGTGGATTCAGACCATCCGCTGAACTTCGGTCGGCCCGGGCTGTATGGCCAGCGGTGCGCTAACCGCGTTCTGTTCGAGGCTGATTCTGTGTTGGCGCTGGGCTGCAGGCTGTCGATATGGATGGTTGGCTACGAGGGCCTGCGCGACGACCAGGCGCTGACGATCGTGGACGTCGACCAGCTCGAGCTCGACCGCTTTCCGCGCGCGCGCCGGGTGTGTTCGACCGTGGCGCAGTTCCTGCCGGAATTGACGCCAGCGAAGCCGGGCGCATGGCTGGACGAATGCAACGCTTGGCGCCGGCGGTATCCCTGGATCGAAAGCCCGGCGCACGACGACCAGCCAAATTACATCAGCCCGTACCGCGTCATGGAACGCTTGCAGCCGATGCTGAAAGCCGACCAGATCATCGTCACCGACATGGGCACGGCGCTGGTCTGCGCCTTCCAGACGCTGCGCCTGAAGCCGCCGCAGCGGTTGATGACCTCCGGCGGCCTGGGAGAGATGGGATGCGCGCTGCCGGCGGCGATCGGTGCTTCGTTCGCGCGCAGCAAGGGCGAGGTGCTGTGCCTGCATTGCGATGGCGGGATGATGCTCAACCTGCAGGAGTTGCAGACGATCGCGCACCATCAGCTGCCGGTCAAGATTATCGTTTTCAGCAACGACGGCTACAACATGATCAAGGCCACGCAAAGGACCGCAGGAATGGCCTATAGCGGCACAAATAAGGCTTCTGGCGTCTCCTGCCCTGACTTCCGGCTGGTGGCGCAGGCGTTCGGCATTGCGGCCGCCCAGGTGCGGACCTGGGAGGATTGGGATCGGGTGATGCCGTGGGCGATGGCCGAAACGGTCCCGGTGCTGGTGGAGATTTTCACAGACCCGGAGCAGAAACTTGTGCCGAAACTCGACCCTATTTATCGAAATGGGGTTGCGACGAGTCCAGCATTCTGGAAACTCAGCCCAATATTATGACAATTCAAAAGTACAACTATACATTTTCAACGTACGTTCTTTGGAAGCAAATGCGTAGCCGGTGCAACAGGAAGGCGCATCAATTCTATAAGGACTATGGTGGGCGTGGAATTTATATTTGCGATAGATGGAACGTGTTTGCGAATTTTTATGCAGACATGGGAGACAGGCCGAAAGGGATGACGTTAGACAGAATTGACAACAACGGCCCATATTCTCCAGAAAATTGCAAATGGTCTACGCGGTCAGAGCAATGCCTAAATAGGCGCGATAATAGAAAGATCACGTTTAATGGAGAAACTCTTTGTATCGTCGAGTGGGGAAGAAAGACGGGACTCCATGAGACATTATTGAGATACAGAATAAAAAAGTGGGGTGTAGAAAAAGCACTGACTACGCCTAAGCACCCAAGAACAGAAATAATCAGGAATGTCTTTGGCAAAATAGTAACAACGAAAAGCATCGTCGCCGCAGGTTATTGTCTATGAGATACGACAAACTGGTTGCGCTGGCCGCTGAGAAAAAGCCGGACGTGTTGATAGAGGTAGGCATGCATCGTGGCAATAATGCCAAGCGACTGAAGGCGCACTGCAAAATCTATTTCGGACTCGACTTGTGGGAAGCCGGGAACGAGGAAACGGATAAGCGTGAATCGAACGGAAAGGGGCGGTCCACTAAAGTGCAGGCAGCAGAAGCGCTCGTCGGTGCGCGGTTCGAACTGATCGCTGGCGATACGCGGCAGACGCTGAAGGCGCTTTACGAGCGCGGCGTGCTCGCCGATTTCGTGTTCATCGATGGCGGCCACTCGGTCGAGACAATCGCGTCCGACTGGAAATGGATCAGTCAGATGCTTAAGGCGGGCGCCGTCGTCGTGTTCGATGATCATTACACGCCGGAGCGCCCTGGATTCGGCTGCAACAGCATTGTGGCCAGGATTGAGCACGAGCTGCTCGATGGCGATACGTTCAACGGCACGCTGATCCGGCTGGTGAAATATGTCCATCCTTGAGCGCATCGACGCGGTGACCGCGATCCCAGCGACGCACCTGCGCGCCGACCCGCCAGCGCCGCGGTCGGTCAAGATCGAGATTACAGCGAGGTGCAATTACCGCTGCCAATTCTGCGCCCTGCGCACGCGAGAGGTCCAGCCGAAGGGCGATATGGATATGACGCTATTCCGCAGAATCACCGTGGACATGCGCGCCGCCGGTGTAGAGGAAATCGGCCTGTTCTACCTAGGCGAATCGTTCAGCGCGCCG
>JAXMJU010000300.1:0-3622 GCA_034376265.1 Sulfuritalea sp. | reverse complement strand
GGATATACGAGCGGCGTCGATGAACCCGGCCTGCGCACGGTCGCAGCACGGCTCACCGCGATCGCAAAACAGGACAAGCTGCCGATCGGTGCCCCGCTGGAATACGACTACGGCCAGTACGTGCATCAGGTTCCCGGCGGCGTGATTTCCAACCTCAGGCATCAGCTCTCCGAGTTGCGCATCCTGCACCGGCTGGACGAGGTGCTCGAAGAAAGCGTGCAGGTGCGCAAGGACCTCGGCTACCCGATCATGATCACCCCGCATTCGCAATTCGTGGTCAGCCAGTCGGCCATCAACGTGGCCATGGGAGCGCGCTACAAGGTCGTCATCGACGAACTGATCCTGTTCGCGCAAGGCGTCTACGGCGAGGATTCCGGCTACACCTGGATGGACCCGAACCTGAAGGACAGGCTGCTCGGCTCGCAGCGGGCGAGAGAACTCGCAGCGCGCCAGCGGCGCGAAATCACGATGCGGGAACTGCGCGACCAGCTCGGCGGGCCCGGCGTCTCGGATGAAGAGTTCCTGCTGCGTTTCATCATGAAGGGCGACCGGGAGATCGCGGCCATGCGCGCGGCCGGCCGGCCGCGCCAGTATCGCGGCGCCACGATGCCCTTGCTGAACCTGCTCGATGAACTCGGCAAGCACAGGAAAGTGCGCTATGTCCACGTGCAGCGCGGCGGCGATTCGCTGCTTGTGCACAACCGGCCGGCGGCCTGACCGGCTATGCGAGCGGCTCGATGCCGAGTTCGGCCGCGGTCTTGGTCGAAAGTGCCGTTGAAATTACCACGGCGCTAAAGGAGTCCTTTGGTGACGGCAAGCCGTCATGTCCCCCCTCCTGCGCCGCGGGCTTTGCGCCCCTTGCGGCGGTATGCGTCAATTGATGGTGGCCTCGTCGGTCCGCTTGTCGCCCTTGTTGTCGGTCCAGGTGATGCTGATCTTTTCTCCGGCCTTGCCGCCCTTGAAGTTGAATTCGAGGAAGGGGTTCTTCGAAACTGCCGGTCCCCATTGGGCCGAGAGCACCACCTTCCCCTGCCATGTCACCGAAACGCTTTGAATGAAATGCGCGGGCACAACCTTGCCTGAGGCGTCCTTGCGCTGGCCGGTCTCCATCTCATGACTCATCAGCACCTTCACGTTCACCGCGCCATCCTTGGACACGGCGCGGATGCGCATCGGATCTGCCATTTCCCTTCTCCTGATCACTGGTAACCGGCGTGCGGGGCATCAGACTCCGCATCCGCCCAAGGTGACCCTGATTTCCTTCCTGGCGACGAAGTATTTTCCCTTGGCCTTCACAAGCGCGTATACGTTGGATGTCTCGAGCATTTTTACCCGCGTGGCGATCGTCGTCTCGGTGCCGGCGGGGATTTCGAAGGCGGCGGCAAGCGGACTCGGGTTTTTCTCGATCAGGAGGGTGATCGATTCGGTTCCGGGGATTTTGCTTTCGATGCCGATCGGCACCACGGCGCCATTTTCCGCAATGTCTGGCGCCCTCATGATGATATCGGCGGAGTTCGGAGGCGTGCCGGCGCCGAGTGCCTTGAAGGCCTCCGACACCGTTTTCCCTTCGAATGCCGCCTTGTTCCAGTCGGCGGCAACCGCCGCGCCGGGCGTGATGAAGCCCGCGGCGGCCAGCAAGACCATCAACCCTGCGCCACTGCCTGCCCTGAGTACGTTTCTACGCGTGTGATTCATCTGGTTCTCCAAGCTTCCCGGGTCCGCATTGCGGTCCGGGTCAAATATGTCTGCATGTCGGCTCGCAGTCAATACCCCTGTTAGGAATATGTACCCAAGGATACTGCGGCGCGGCAGTCACGCTTGAGTAGGTGCGTGCAACCGCTGCGAACCGACGCTTGCTTCACTGCCATTGGCGCCCCACCGCCGTGGCTTTCCGGCGCATGGCGGACATACCGCCTCACCTATAGAATGCAACACATCTTTCAGGGGAGGGACGGGTGAGCGAGGCCAATCCTGCGGCAATCGCCTCAATGGTCGTGTGGGGCGCGTTTGTGATTGCGTTCGTTTTCGGTGCGGTTGCGAGCAAAACGAACTTCTGCACCATGGGCGCGGTATCGGACGTCGTCAACATGGGCGACTGGAACCGGATGCGCATGTGGCTGCTCGCGATCGCCATCGCCATACTGGGGACGGCCGGCCTGCAGCTGTCCGGCGTCATCGACGTCTCCAAGACCATCTACACGACGCCAAACCTGACCTGGCTTTCTTACGTCATCGGTGGCTTCTTTTTCGGCGTCGGCATGACGCTCGGCTCGGGCTGCGGCAGCAAGACACTGATACGCATCGGCGGCGGCAACCTGAAGTCTTTCGTGGTGTTCCTGATGCTCGCCATCAGCGCCTACATGACCCTGAAGGGCCTGTTCGGCGTGTTCCGGGCCGCGGCGATCGACCCGATAGCCGTTTCCCTGCCGTCCAACCAGGATCTGCCCTCCCTGCTTGCCAAGGGCCTGGGCGCCGACCGGCGGACCATGCTGGCCGCGGCGGCCGGCGTCCTCGGCGCGGGCCTGATCGCGTTCGTATTTGCGAGCCGGGAGTTCAGGAACTTCAACAACGTTCTGGGCGGAATCGTGGTGGGGCTGGTGATCGTCGCAGGCTGGTATCTATCCGGGCATCTGGGCCACCTCGCCGAGGATCCGAACACGCTGGAGGAAAAGTTTTTCGCCACCAACAGCGGCCGGATGGAGTCGTTGAGCTTCGGTTCGCCGCTCGCCGAATTTCTCGAACTGCATCTTCTCTGGAGCGACCAGAGCCGGGTCATGACCTTCGGCATTGCCTCGGCGCTGGGCGTGGTGGCCGGCTCGCTTGCCCATGCACTGGCAGCGCAGTCGTTTCGACTTGAAAGCTTCCGCGACCCCGAGGACCTGATCTATCATCTGGTGGGCGGCGCATTGATGGGCTTTGGCGGTGTGCTGGCCCTGGGCTGCACGATCGGCCAGGGGCTGACCGGAGTCTCGACGCTTGCGCTGGGATCGTTCTTGGCCTGGTTCTCGATCATGGCGGGTGCGGCGCTGACGATGAAAATCCAATACTGGCGCCTGATGCGGGACGGCTGAGAGGCCCGCCGACGGCAAGGCGATTCCCGCTTCAGCGGGCATTCCGGGCCGGCCTGCGCCGCGAGGAGGCCAAGGTTCGGGCAAGCTGGCTCCCTTGCGACCCGGGCCCCTCGTCCGGTCACGCGCTCACATAGGCATTGGGAAATGGTGATAAGCTCATCAATGGATTTGTTTCCGTTCCAATTCGGCACCTGCGCGGTGGCGGCACGTCGATTCCAGATCGCTTGATCCGACACACGATGAAGCACGAGCTCAGGGAGTTGTCGCAATGCGACGCAGGCCCCCGTCCGTCGGCGACGGAGGGCGCTTCCGCGGCCGGCATCCTTTCCGAAATTGTGGCGAGTCTGGCTGCGGACGACCATCCCGAATCGCTGATCAGTCGGTTCCTTGGCACGATTGTCAGGCTTTCCGGCGCGAGCGGCGGCGCCGTGCGAGTCCTGACCCCCGGCAATGAAGGCATGCGTCTGGTCGGGGCCATCGGCCTCCCGCACCAGGTCTGCGAGCATGAACATGTTGTCGCAGCCGATTGTGGGGTCTGCGGGGCGGCACGC
>JAXMJU010000299.1:0-2759 GCA_034376265.1 Sulfuritalea sp. | reverse complement strand
ATGCTTGATCGACGCCAGATGGACACGGATCTGGTGGGTGCGCCCGGTTTCCAGCCGGCATTCGAGCAGCGTGGCTTTGGCGAAGCGCTCCAGCACCGCGTAATGGGTGCGCGCCTCCTTGCCACCGCTGCGCACGATGGCCATCTTGGTGCGCTGCACGGCATGGCGGCCGAGCGGCGCATCGACCGTGCCGTCGCGCTCGACCTGGCCCAGGGCCAGGGCCAGGTAGTGCCGCTTGACCGAGCGCGCCTGCATCTGTCGCACCAGGTCGGTCTGCACCGTCAGCGTCTTCGCCACGACGAGCAGGCCGGTGGTGTCCTTGTCGAGGCGATGCACGATGCCGGCGCGGGGTATCCCGGCGAGTTGCGGTGCATGGTGCAGCAGCGCGTTCAGCAGCGTGCCGGAAGGCTGGCCGTTGCCGGGATGCACCACCAGTCCGGCCGGCTTGTCGATCACCACTAAATGTTCGTCCTCGAACACCACGGCGAGCGGAATGTCCTCCGCGGCCTCGGCAAGAGTTGGCGCTGGCTCGCCTTGCGTACCTGGAATTCCGCTTCGCGGGCAGGTAACGGCGACGCCGACATCGAACTCGATGCACTCGCCGCCATAGACCTTGCGCTTGCCCTCCGCCGCGCCGCCGTCGAGACGGATCAGGCCGTCCTTGAGCCAGGCCTGCAGGCGGCTGCGCGAGTGCTCGGGAAAGAGTTTTGCCAGGGTCGCGTCGAGCCGCCAGCCGGCGCATTCCGCGGGCACCTGGGTACTCAGCCGGGCCTGGGACGGGCTGGGGCTTCGGCTATAATCGGCCGCAAATTCATTCGAGGTTTTCACCATGCGTAGTGTAGCGGCATTCCTCCGGGCGCTCGCCCCTGTCGTATTCATTGGTGCCGGCCTCGGCTCGACCCTGCTCGGCGGCTGCGGCCTGCTGCCCGACGTGATCGACGAAACCGCCAGCTGGTCGGCCAGCAGGCTCTACAGCGAGGCCAAGGACGCCATGGCCGAGAGCAGCTACGACAAGGCGATCAAGTATTTCGAGAAACTCGAAGCCCGCTTTCCCTACGGCCGCTATGCGCAGCAGGCACAGCTCGAAGTCGCCTACGCGTACTACCGCCAGAACGAGCCGGCCTCCGCAATTGCCGCCTGCGACCGCTTCATCCGCCTGCATCCGAACCATCCCAACGTCGACTACGCCTACTACCTGAAGGGCCTCACCAACTTCAACGAAGATCTCGGCCTGCTCGGCTACGTCAGCATGCAGGACCTGACCGAGCGCGACCCCAAGGCCGCCCGCGATTCCTTCGATGCCTTCAAGGTGCTGGTCAACAAATATCCCGAAAGCAAGTACACGCCGGACGCCACGGCGCGCATGAAATACCTGGTCAACGCCCTGTCCTCGCACGAAGTGCACGTCGCGCGCTACTACATGAAGCGCGAAGCCTACGTCGCCGCGGTCAACCGCGCGCAAACCGCGATCAAGACCTACCCCGACGCCCCGGCCAACGAAGAAGCGCTCTTCATCATGATCAAGGCCTACGACCTGCTGGGCATGAACGATCTGCGCGACGACACCGAGCGCGTGATGCGCACCAACTTCCCCAAGAGCGAGTACTACGCGCGCGGCCTCAACCGCGCCGAGCCGTGGTGGAAGCTCTGGTAGTTCACTGAGCTGAGCAGGATTGCGGTCCGGCCTGCGTTCCAGGGCGGCCGCGCACGCAAGCCCCAAGGAGAAACAACATGCCCGTCGACATCCAGTCGCCCTCCCTTTGTCTCGGCATCGTCGGCACCGGCGCCATGGGTCGCGGCATCGCCCAGATCGCCGCGCAGGCCGGCATCCGCGTGCTGCTGTTCGACGCCCTGCACGGTGCGGCGGCCGGCGCGCGCGAAACGGTGATCGGCACGCTGGGCAAGCTCGCCGCAAAAGGCAAGATTTCCGCCGAGGCGCTGGCGGCGGCCGCGGCCAAGCTGGAAGTCGTACCACGGCTGGAAGGTCTGGCCTCGGCCCAGGTCGTGATCGAGGCCATCGTCGAAAATCTCGACGTCAAGCAGAAGCTGTTCCAGCAGTTGGAAGACATCATCACCGTTGACTGCATCCTCGCCACCAATACCTCGTCGCTTTCGGTCACCTCGCTCGCCGCCGCCTGCAAACGGCCGGAACGCGTGGTCGGCTTCCATTTCTTCAACCCCGTGCCGCTGATGAAAATCGTCGAGGTCATCGCCGGCCTGCTCACCGCGCCCGACGTTTCGGCGGCGATGCTGGATCTGGGCCGGCGCATGGGCCACACGGCAGTCGCCGCGAGCGATACGCCGGGCTTCATCGTCAACCATGCCGGACGCGGCTTCGTCACCGAAGCGCTGCGCATCCTCGGCGAAGGCATCGCCGACTTCCACGATATCGATCGCGTCATGCGCGACGCTGCCGGCTTTCGCATGGGACCCTTCGAACTGCTGGACCTCACCGGCCTCGACGTGTCGCAGCCGGTGATGGAGTCGATTTATAACCAGTACTACCAGGAGCCGCGTTACCGGCCCTCGCCGCTGGCGGCGCAGCGCCTGGCCGGCGGGCTGCTCGGGCGCAAGACCGGCCGCGGCTTCTACCGCTATGCCAACGGCACGGCCGAAGCGCTGCCCGCAGCCGCCGCGCCGAGCGCCCTGCCCGGCCGCGTCTGGTTCAGCCAGACCCATCCGGAATGGGCCGACCAGCTGCGCGAAATCGCCGCCGCGGCCGGCGTCGACGTGGAAACCGACTACACGCCGAGCGACAG
>JAXMJU010000298.1:0-2736 GCA_034376265.1 Sulfuritalea sp. | reverse complement strand
GGATTGAACCACTCGTCGCCCAGCGACTTCGGCGTGCGCGAGAGGTAATGCACCTCGGTGCGGCGCTCCTTTTGCAGGTGGTCGGTCAGCGTCATGGTCGTTACCTGGCGGCGACCATCGACCTCACCCAAAGTAAAACTCGCCACCTTGGCCAGCTTGTCCGAAGCGACGTAGAGCTCGGCCTGCACCGGCGCAGCGCCCTTCTTCGCCAGCCAGGCCACCACGCGCGGGTAGCTGACACCCTTGCGCGTCGCCGTGAGTTCCAGCTTGACGCAGGCCTCGCCGCGCAGCATCTCCTCGCCCAGCGCCGCGGCCTCGTAGTCATCGCCCCAGGTCATGGTCGCGATGTCGCCGGTCGAGGCCTCGCCGAGCAGCTTCTGCATCGGCGTGATGCGCAGCGGGCGCTGGCTGCTGGGCATCATCAGCCAGAAGTCGTCGCCCTGCATCAGCAGCTTCTGCCCGCGCTCGGCCGGGCTGCGGAACAACACCAGCGAGCGATGCCCGGGCTTCAGGTACACCGTGTAGTTGCGCGTCTTGTCGAGCTGTCCGCCCTTGAAGCTGCGGATCTCGGTCTCGACGCGGCCGGCATCCATGGCCAGGCGGTAGGCGTCGGCCTGCTTGACCAAGGCCTGCAGTTTGGCGTCGGCGGCGAACGTGGTCGTCGCCGCCGCAATGCCGATGGCAAGCAGCGCGGAACGGATGAGCGTGATCTTAGACATGAGCAAGAGCCTCTGTTATCGGTTTGTGGGCAGCACGGCGGCTGACGAACCAGGCGGCCATTGCTGCCAGCGCCACCACCACCAGCGTGGCGCCGAGGTAAAGCGGAGCGGAAAAGGCGAGCAGCAGCGGATAACCGGTCGAGCGGCCCGGCGGCGGCGGCATTTCGAGGCCGGCGAAGATCAGGGCCAGCGTGGCGATACCCGCCAGCAGCATGCCGATCGCCGCGCCCGCCGTACCGATGGCCACGCCTTCGAGCACGAAGTTGCGCACCACCTCGCCGGGCTGGGTGCCGATCGCGCGCAGGGTGCCGATCTCCCGCGTGCGCTCGACCACCGCCATGCCCAGCGTATTGCTCATGGCGAAGGCGACGATCACCACCATGATCAGGCCGAGGATGCCGAAGATGCGGTTGTACAGCGCGCGCACCGCCTGGTAGAAGACCGCCAGGTCGCCCCAGGTGCGCACCGCCAGTTCCGGATGCGCGGCCTTCACCTGCGCCGCCATCGCCGCGGTTTGCGCCGTGTCCTTGAGGTAGATCGCCAGACTGCCGACCTTGTCGGTCAGCAGCAGGCGCTGCACGGCGCGGATGTCGGTCATCACCAGGCGGCGGTCGATGTCCGGCACGCCGGTCTTGACGATGCCGCGCACGATCACGTCCACCGCGTTGAGGTTGCCCTCGGTGGTGGTGGTGAGCAGCGTCAGCGAGCCACCCACTTTCGCCTTCATCAGCTTGGCCAGCTCGTCGCCGACGGCGATCTCCGGCACCGCGTCCGAGGGGCCCGGCGCCTCGCCGGCGACGAAATCGAGCTGCGGCCCGCGCAGGCGGAAATCCACCGCCGGATCGACGCCGCCGCCGACGAAGACCGAGGACTTGTCGCCGTTGGAGATCAGCCCCGAGAACTGGATGCGCGGCGCCACCGCGCGCACCCCGGGCTGCGCCGCGTACTGTGCCGCCAGCGCCGCCGCACCACTCAATCCGTGCTGTAGCGGCACGTCCTCGTCGTTGTCGAAGCCGCGCGCGGCGGCCAGCACCACGTGGCCGCTGTCGCGCGCCGTCATCTCTTCCAGCGATTCGTAGGTGAACAGAGCGAAGCCGCCGCCGATCAGCACCGCCGCCGTGCCCATGGCCGTGATCAGCATCGCCGTCAGCGAGCGGCGCTTGTTGCGCATCACGTTCTTCCACGCAAACAGGATCCACTTCATTGCAGTTCTCCGGTCAAGAGTTCGCCGTCCGCCAGGCGCAGCACGCGATCGCAATGCGCGCTCATGCGCTCGTCGTGGGTCGCCACCACCACGGCCGCGCCGCGTTCGTGCGACAGCTCGCGCAGCAGGTCCACGATCTGCTGCGCGGTGTGCGAATCGAGGTTGGCCGTCGGCTCGTCAGCGATCACCAGGCTGGGCGACTTCACCAGCGCGCGGGCGATCGCCACGCGCTGCCGCTGGCCGCCCGAGAGCGCGTCCGGCAGGCGGCCGGCCAGGCCCGCCAAGCCGGTGCGCTCCAGCATCTCGGCCACCTTCTGGCGCCGTTCCGCCGGCGGGCGGCCGAGCAGCAGCAGCGGGTATTCCACGTTGTCCGCCACGTTCATCACCGGCACCAGATTGAAGCCCTGGAAGATGAAGCCCACCTGCTCGCGCCGCAACCGGGTCAGCGCCGCATCGTCGAGGCAGTCCACCGCGATGCCGGCGATTTCGCGCCGGCCGGCGTCCTGCGTGTCGATCAGGCCGGCAAGGTTGAGCAGCGTGCTCTTGCCGCTGCCCGAGGGGCCGGTGAGCGCCACCATCTCGCCCGCCGCGGCCGTCAGGCTGACGCCCTTCAGCGCCTCGGCCCAGTCGTCGCCGACGCGGTAGCGCTTGCGCAAATCCGTCAGCCGCACCGTGGTCGCACGCGCGGCCAGCGCGATAGTCGGCGCGTTCATTTGGCGGACTCCGCAAGACGTGCTTCGGCGGCCGCCACCTCGGCGCGGAAGGCCGCCGGCGCCCCCGACAGCAGCGGATCGGCACTCAGCGCAGCCAGCA
>JAXMJU010000297.1:0-61338 GCA_034376265.1 Sulfuritalea sp. | reverse complement strand
TGAATGGCGCCACCAGCTCCGCCCACAGCACGCGGGCGGCGCGCAGCTTCGCCACCTCCATGAAGAAGTTCATGCCGATGGCGAAGAAGAAGCTGAGCCTGGGCGCGAAGTCGTCGATCTTCAGGCCCTTGCCGAGAGCGGCGCGCACATACTCGAGCCCGTCGGCGAGCGTGAACGCCAGCTCCTGCACGCAGGTCGCCCCCGCCTCCTGCATGTGGTAGCCGGAGATCGAGATCGAGTTGAACTTCGGCATCCGCTTCGCAGTGTGCTCGATGATGTCGGCGACGATGCGCATGCTGGGCGCCGGCGGATAGATATAGGTGTTGCGGACCATGAACTCCTTGAGGATGTCGTTCTGGATGGTGCCGGTCAGGTCCTTCTGCGCCACGCCTTGCTCCTCGGCGGCGACGATGTATCCGGCCAGCACCGGCAGCACGGCGCCGTTCATGGTCATGGAGACGCTGACCTTGTCCAGCGGGATCTCATTGAACAGGATCTTATGTCCTCGACCGAGTCGATCGCCACGCCGGCCTTGCCGACGTCGCCCGTGACGCGCGGGTGGTCGGAGTCGTAGCCGCGATGGGTCGCCAGGTCGAAGGCCACCGAGACGCCCTGGCCACCGGCGGCCAACGCCTGGCGGTAGAAGGCATTCGACGCCTCGGCCGTGGAGAAGCCCGCGTACTGGCGGATGGTCCACGGCCGCACCGCGTACATCGTGGCCTGCGGTCCGCGCAGGAAGGGCGCGAAGCCGGGCAGGGTGTCGGCATAAGGCAGGCCCTCGACATCGGCCCGGGTGTAGAGCGGCTTGACCGTGAGGCCTTCGGGCGTGACCCAGTTCAGTTTCGCCACATCGCCGTCCGGCGCCGACTTGGCCGCCGCCTTGGTCCAGGCCTCGACCGAGGGGATGCTGACTTCCGGTGCCTTGCTCATGTCTTTTCCTTTTAGTTACGGCCGCTGCGCTTAACGCCGATGATGCCGGCGTCAGCCTCCACTGAAACTTCGTTTTTAAGGCTGACGCTTGACTTCCTGATAAGGACGCATGATACTGCATCCATAATTATGAATGCAAGACCGTCATCACATATTCTCACCGCTCCCGCCCTGTATGAACAGGTGGCCGAGCGGCTGCGCACCCGGATTTTCGCGCACGAATTGCCGCCCGGCGGCTGGATCGACGAGCAGGCACTCACTCTGGAGTACGGCATCAGCCGCACGCCGTTGCGCGAAGCGCTGAAGGTGCTCGCCGCCGAAGGCTTGGTGGTGCTCAAGCCGCGCCGCGGCTGCTACGTGACCGAACTGTCGGAACAGGATATCGACGAGGTCTTCCCGGTCATGGCGCTGCTCGAAGGCCGCGTCGCCGAGGAAGCCGCGCGCCGTATCACCAGCGCCGACTTTGTCCGCCTCGCCGCAATTCACGAGGAACTCGAAGAACATGCGGCGGCCAACAACACCGACCGCTTCTTCGAAACCAACCAACGTTTCCATACCGCCCTGCAGGAAATCGCCGGCAACCGCTATCTGGCGCAACTGATCGACGACGCGCGCAAGGTGATCAAGCTGACCCGCCGCGACTCGCTGCGCCTCGAAGGCCGCCTCAAGCAATCGCTGGCCGAGCACCGCGAGATCCTCGAAGCCCTGCGCCAGAAAGATCCTGCCCTGGCGCAAAAGCGCATGCACGACCATCTGCGGTCCGGCCGCGCCGCGCTGGCGAAGCTGGCGACGTCCGCAAGCTGAGCGGGCGGCCGCAATCGATGCTCCAGGCCGCCGGAACCAAGGCGCGGCGGCGGCAGCTGCGATCCGACACCCGCGGTAACATCCGTCACCCGGGCACATTCCCGACCAAATCGCTTTCGTCATGACGCTGCTGCAGGACGCACTCGATCGAACCCTGAGGGAAGCCCAGTGCGCGCGACGCTGGCATACGCTGCTGGCGATCTGGCTGGACACCCGCGAGCCGGAGGCGCGACGCCAAGTCCTCGACCTGCTCGCCAAGCATATGGACGGCGACCCGCGCAGCGCCATCCTGCGCCTGACATTTCTGGCCCGGGCCAGCGGCGACGCCCGCTTTGAAAATGCCGCCGCAGCCCAGGTTCTGGCCGCGAAACCGGGCGACCCGGATCGCCTGGCGGCCTTCATGGCCTACCGCTGGCTCAGCGCACTGCAAAGCATCGGGGACCGGACGGATTTTGTCGCCGACCTGACTGCCGGGCATCTGCCCGAAATGGCCAGGCGCCTGATGCTGCAAGCTGCCGAACGGGTCCCGTCCGGCTTCGTGCCGCGCACAGCGGAAACGATTCAGCGCGTGGCTGTCGTGCTTCCCTATATTGGCCACCCGTTTCACACCCCGAGCATGATGGGGGTCGAGCAGGCCATCGTCCTCGCCCGCGCTGGCTGCCAGGTAAGAATATTCTCGGCCCAGGAACTGATGCCGCCGGACGCCGCTCTGTTCCGCGGCGACGGCCGCGAATTGTTGCTGCCTCCCCTCGACGCACAGGCATGGGCAGGCATTCTGCCGGCCGGCCTCGGCATGACGATCGCCGACAGCCGCTACAGTTTGCCGGGACGCTGGGCCAGCCAGATGACCGCGCTGACCGCATTCGATCCCGATGTCGTGCTGCCGGTTGGGCTCTATTCGCCGCTCGCGGCAGCCTTGCATGCGTTGCGCCCGGTGGTCGGCATCAGTGTCAATACCGTGGCGCCGATCGCCCCCCTGGACGTCTGGCTGACCGCCGATCCCCAGGCCAAGCGGTGCCAGGCATGGGGCGGGGCCTTCGAGCCGCCGCAGCCGGTGTATCACCCCTACCGCATCAAGCGCTCAAGCAAGGAATCGCAGCTCACGCGCGCCGCGCTCGGCCTGGACGAAACGGCGGTGGTCTGGATCACGGCGGGGTTTCGCCTCGAGCGCGAAATCGAGGGCGAATGGGCAAGCCGGATGCTGCAGTTGATGGCGCGCCATCCCCAGGTAGTCTGGCTCCTGGTGGGCGGCGACGGCGAGCTGCCGCAGGCCTTGCGGCAGGCAGCGCCGGGTCGCGTGCGCGCCCTGGCGACGCGCGACGACCTGCCCGGCGTCTTCCGTTGCTGCGATATCTACGTCAATCCGCCGCGCATGGGCGGCGGCTTCAGTGTCGCCGAAGCCATGGCGGAGGCCTTGCCGGTGACCGCCTTCGCCAATTCCGATGGCGGCGACAAGCTGGGCGACCTGGCTTTGCCCGATCTCGATGCCTACCTGGCGCGCCTCGCGGCGCTGAGCCAAGATCCCGAGCTGCGCCGCAGCATGGGCCAGGCCCTGCAACAACGCTTCAATGAACGACTCGACCTCGCGGCCTCGGGTCCTGCGCTGCTGGCTGCCTGCCGACAGGCAGCCGACCTCGCTCGGAACAGACTTACAAAGTCTTCTTGAATTTCGCCGGTATGCCGAGCACCAGCACGCCCTCGGGCACATCCGCGGTAGCCACGGCGCCGGCACCGACGAAGGCGCCGTCGCCGATCTCCAGGCGCTCGAGCAAGGTCGCGCCGATCGCGATCGTGACGCCGCGGCCGATGCGCGTAAGACCACCCAGATTGGCGCCGGGCTGGATGCGCGAAAACGAGCCGATATGCGTATCGTGGCCGATGGTGACGCCGCGATTGACGAAGACATGGTCGTCGAGGCGGACTCCCGGTCCGATCACGCTGTTGGCGCCGACGAAGACGCCCTGACCGAGCCGGGCCAGGGGCGAGACATAGGCCGTCGGATGGATCAGTGTGTGATAGCGAAGAGCAAAGCGGCGATCGATTTCTGCCGCCAGGTTGGCGCGCGTCGGCGTGGTTGGGCCGAGCAGGTAAAGCTCGTCGGCGCCGGGCTGAAAGTCATCCAGCGTCGCCACCTGCGGCACATCGCAAAGGCCGCGCAAGGCTTCGATGCGCACGGCGAGTGGAATGTCGCGCGGCCCGTCCGACTCCGGCAGATGCAGCACCACCTTGGCCGGCTGCAGGCCGTTGGCCAGCGCGCAGTCGAACAGGTCGGAGACGATGTTGCTGGCGCCGAAGATAACCAGCCGGTGTGGCGTGGATGGCTTCATGGGCGCGGCGCCAGACCGAGACGGCTGCGCACCTGGTGCGCGTTGGCCAGCGGCCGGCCCAGCGCCGCCGCCTGATCGACGATGCGCTGCACCAGTTGCTGGTTGGTGGCGAGACAGGTGCGCGCCTCGTCCAGCCAAAGGTTGTCCTCCAGGCCGGTGCGCACGCCATGACCGACGACGACGCCGAGTGCATTGGCCAGCGCCTGGTGGCGGCCGATTCCGGCCACCGACCAGACCGATTGCGGCGGCAGGTCGGCCACCAGCGTGCCCAGATGCAGCAGGCTGGCCTGCGCCGAAGCCGGGTTGCCGAGCAGGATGTTGAAATAGAAAGGCGGCTCGATCAGTCCCTTGTCGATCAGCTGTTTGGCGAAGTTCACCATGCCCAGGTCGAACACCTCCAGCTCCGGCCGTATGCCGCGCTCCTGCATGATCGCCGCCAGCCGCATCACCGTGGCCGGCGCGCTGACGCTGGCCTCGGCACTGAAGTTCAGCGAACCCAGGGTAAGGCTGGCCATGTCGGGTTTTTGCGAGCCTTCCAGAGTCAGGCTGGCGCCACGCTTTTCGAGCTCAGGCGCGCGCCGCCCGCTGGTGGTGGTAACGATGATCGCCTGCGGCACTCGCTGGCGGACCGCCGCCACCAGATCGCCAAACACCGCGCGGTCGCAGCTCGGCGAGCCGTCGGCGGCCCGCGCATGCAGGTGCAGCATGGTCACGCCGAGCGCGCAGCAGCGCGCGCAATCCGCCGCCACCTCTTCCGCGCTCAAGGGTACGTGCGGCGTTTGGGCGCGGGTCGGCAACAGGCCGGTGGGCGCGAGATTGAGGATCAGCGGTTCCATGGGCACCAACGCCAATACACGGTAAGCTCATTCTGCCATGGCCAGACGGCGATCCCGCTTCGATCGGCTCCAGGCCGGTCTTCGACCTCTGCGGCGCTCAACTTGAATTCGGATCGCGCGATTCAGGCAGCGAATCGAGATCGAACTCCAGTACGGTCCACCGCCCGATGTCGGGTGAACCGAAAGCGTGACGCTTGGGCACGGTCCCGACAATGCGGTGACCGCGTCCGACGAGCCACTTTATGGTTTCGGGGCGATCGGATTCGCTGCGCAGGGTCCGCACGCCGCGGGCGCGCATTTCGCGGCGCACCGCCAAAGCCAGTTGGTCGCCGACACCGCGGCCGTGATAGGCGGGATCGACGCCGAGGCTGGCGCCCTCGGCCAGATCCGGCGAATGCTGGATGAAGCTGCAAACGCCGACAATCCGACCGTCATCGAGTGCAACGAAGGTATTGTCGACAATGACTTCCGTGCGCTCCGGCACAGGCACTTCGCGCGAAGGCGCGAGCGGCGCAATGTTCCAGTGTGCGAGCAGCTGCATCACCGGCACGAAGTCGGATGGCTGCATTCGGCGAATCTCGATGGCCATGGCGGCAAGCTCAGGCAACGGTCTCATCGTCCGCCGCAACCAGCGAAACGATGTCCTCATACTTCATGCCGGAAGACCGCCCGATTTCCGCGACCGGCGTCAGCGTCACGGCAAACGGAAACCCGAGCGCATCCTGAATGGCTGCAATCAGCGCGCGCTCTTCCTCCGGCTGCAAGCCGCGTTCGGCGACGAAGCGCGCTTCGACCATCTCGCGCGTGTGCTGGATGATCTGCAGCTGGCGAATCGAGGCATCGGCGTAATGCATCACGGGAAAGCTCGGCCAGTAGCGCCGGCCATCGGGCAGCGCCAGCATGTTGCGGCTGCGGCCGAGAATGCGCGTGAGCACCGGCAGGCCGCGACCGCAGTCGCAGGCGGCGCCGACTTCGGCGTAGTCATTGAGCGCATAGCGTATCAGCGGCATGGCGAAATTGTGCAGCGTGGTGACGACGACGCGTCCGACCGCGCCGGGAGCGCAGTGCCTGCCTGCCTCGTCCAGAATCTCGATCAGCAGATGTTCCGATTGAAGATGGTAATGCTCATGCTCAGGACATTGCAGCGCGATATAGCCAACCTCCTCCGCACTGTAAACGTCGGCCACGCCGACACCCCAGGCTTCATGGCACAGCGTACGCAGGTCGTGAGGCAGGGTTTCGCCGAAGCTGCGCACTTCGCGCAGTTGCGGCAGCTTGACGCCGCCCCTGAGCGACAATCTCGCCAACTCGCGCAGGTTAGTCGGGTGGCTCAGCAGGTAGTCGGGCTTGTGCTGCTGCAACCACTTCAGTTGCTGCGCGGGGTCGGCGCGAATGTTGAGCAGCGCGCTGGGGCCGGTGTTGAACAGGGCATCGGTGGCGGGCCCCCAGCCGCGCAATTCGATGTCATTGACTCGGCTGCGAATCGCGCACAGCTTGCCGGCAAATTCGCGGCGGTGCCAAAGATGGTCGCGCAGCGTCTGCGCCAGCCAGAACGTCGTGTCGAGCTGGGTGCCGAACACGCGCAGTGGTTCGCCGCTGGACCCGCTGGTCTTGTGTTCGACCAGTTGGCCGTGTCCGGGCGGCAGCGCTTGCGATAGCAGCGCCGTTCCTTGCCTCTGGATATCGCGCCGCGTCAGCAAGGGCAGGCGCGCGAACGCGGCGGGATCGATGTCGTAGGCCGGGTCGATGCCGGCCGCGCTTAGTCGGTCGCGGTGGAACGGCACGGTTTGCGCGGCGTGTGCGAGCACTTCGCGCAGTTGGCTGAATTGCTTCGCTTCGAGCTGCGCCAGCGGCCACCACTGGCTGTGCTCGAACTGATACTGCAGTGCGAGCAGTGCGGCGCCTTCGGGCGAAAGTATGCCAGGCCAACTGACGCCAGAAACCGCACTTTTCAGCTCGTAGTTGGCTGCGATCCCCATGTGTCGGCGCAGTATAGCCAAACCCTGCCGTGCTGCGATCCTCGAACGAACTCACCGGCTCCTGGCCGACGCATCGGCATAAGCGCGACGCGCCCGTCAAGCGCCGATAGTTGCCGTCCGACCGTGTGACCGCGCAGGAGACATCAAACGCCGTTCTGCCGCAGCCACGCCAGTAGCCGCTTCCAGCCGTCCTCCGCCGCGTCCTTGCGATAGCTCGGCCGGTAGTCGGCGTGGAAGGCATGCGGCGCATCGGGGTAAACATGAATCTGCGACTTGCTGCCGCCCTTCTGCAGGGCATCCCGCATCGCCTCCACGTCATCCATCGGTATGCCCTGATCCTTGCCGCCATACAGGCCGAGAACCGGGGCCTTGACCTGCGCCGCCAGGTCCAGCGGATATTTCGGCGTGCGTTCGTTGATCTCGCCATCCAGCCTGCCGTACCAGGCCACGCCGGCCTTGAGTGCGGGATTGTGCGCGGCATACAGCCAGGTGATGCGCCCACCCCAGCAGAAACCCGTGATCGCCAGCCGTGCCGTGTCGCCGCCATTTTTCGCCGCCCATGCCACGCCGGCGTCGAGGTCGGCCATCACGCCGGCGTCGGGCGTCTTGGCGACGATGTTGGTAAGAATGTCGGGGATATTGGCGATCTTGCGCGGGTCGCCGTAACGCGCGAAAAGTTCGGGGGCGATTGCCAGGTAGCCCTGTTTCGCCAGGCGCCGGCAAACGTCGGCAATGTGCTCATGAACGCCGAAGATTTCGGAGACGACGAGAATCACCGGAGCGTTTTTCGCCTCCGTCGGCACGGCTCGGTAGGCAACCATCACGCCATCGCTGACCGGCACCTTGACCTCGCCGGCGGTGAGTCCTTCCGTGCCTGTCTTGATCGGACTTTGCGCTGCAGTCGGCTGTACCGCCAGGGCGAAGCCGGCGCCGAGCGCGGTGACAATGAAGCTGCGGCGATTCAGGGGCTCAGCAGGCAACAGGCTGTCGAACTGCGACTGGTTGTCGGTATTCATGACCGTCTTCTGGCTGGACGTGTTCATGCAAGTCTCCTTGGCTTGTGTTGGGGAATCCGTAAAATACGCCGACATCAGAGCCATTTCAACGAGGACATCATGACCACGCCGCCGATCAGCCGCTACCCCATCCCCAAGCTGGACGACCTCCCGGACGACATCCGCGACCGCATCCTCGAAGTGCAGGAAAAATCCGGCTTCATCCCCAACGTATTTCTCGCGCTGGCGCATCGTCCCGCCGAATGGCGTGCATTTTTCGCCTACCACGATGCGCTGATGGAAAAGGACAGCGGCCTCACCAAGGCCGAGCGCGAAATGATCGTGGTCGCCACCTCGAACGCCAACGGCTGCCAGTACTGCGTTGTGGCCCACGGCGCCATCGTGCGCATCCGCGCCAAGAACCCCCTGCTCGCCGATCAGGTCGCCGTAAATTACCGCAAGGCCGATCTCAGCCCGCGCCAAAAGGCGATGCTGGATTTCGCGATGAAGGTGGCGCTCGACTCGGCCGCCATCGGCGACGCCGATTTCGACACGCTGCACCAGCACGGTTTCAATGACGAAGACATCTGGGACATCGGCGCCGTGGCGGCCTTCTTCGGTCTCAGCAACCGCATGGCCAACATGACCGGAATGCGGCCGAACGACGAGTTCTACCTGATGGGGCGGATACCGAAGCAGAAGTAAGCGCGATCACGACGCCGCGACCCGCGCCTGCCAGCCGATGCCTTCCGTTCCGCCCGCCGTGCCCAAGCCCTGCGTGGTCTGGCTGACCGGCCTCAGCGCCGCCGGCAAGTCCTCGATCGCCGAAGGCCTGCTGGACACCCTGCGGGCGCGCGGCCTGCATTGCTACCTGCTCGACGGCGACTTGGTGCGGCGCGGCCTGAGCCGCGATCTCGGCTATACGGACAAAGACCGCCAGGAGCATATCCGCCGCGTCGGCGAAATCGCCCGGCTGTTTCTCGATGCCGGGCTGATCGTGCTGGTCGCGCTGATCTCGCCCTTTCGCGCGGAACGCAACGCGGCGCGCGCCCTGTTCGGCGACGGGCAGTTCATCGAGGTCTTCGTCAATACGCCGCTGGCGATCTGCGAACAGCGTGACCCCAAAGGGCTCTACCGACGTGCCCGGGCTGGCCAGGTGCCGCTGTTTACCGGCATCGACTCGGCCTATGAAGTACCGGAACAGCCGGAAGTGGTGCTGCCGGCGCACGAGATCGGTATCGAGGACTGCGTGGCGCGGCTGCTCGACTTCCTGCAGCGCCGGGGACACATTCCGCTCAGGGACGCACCATAAGCACGTTGCAGCGGCTGCTGGCGGTGTTGTACCAGAACGACAGCTTGGCATATTGCTCGAACAGGTCGGGCGGCAGGATGGTTTCGCGCGGCTCCAGGCTGACCTTGCGCCGCACCTTGTGCAGCCCGGCCAGCCCCAGTCCTTCGTCATAGTCGGGCGTGTCGAACTGCAGATTGTCGTAATCGTGGGGAAAGGCTTCTTCGCCGAGAAATTGGTAGATCAGCGGAATCACATGGGCGGGCCGCTGCACCAGCAGATCGTAGTCGACCACCAGCATGGCCCGGCCCTGCTCGCTGTAATAGGCTTCCTTGAGTCCCGAATAGGCCAGACCGACCAGCCGGTTGCGCTGGGCCAGGGTTTCGGTGCGGGTGAATACCGTGCTGCGCTCTGCATCGTTGCCGAACAGCGCGGTGTTCTCATACGGATTCTTGCGGTACAGCCGCTCGATGCTGTCCATCACCCAGGCGACGTTGCGCACGCAGGCAATCACTTTGGCCTGCGGAAACAGGTCGAGCAAGGCCGGCAGGCGCGCCGTCCAAACCCGGTTGGTGTCGAACACCACCTGCTTTGCGGCCGGCAGGTCGGCATAGTAGGACTCGAAAAGGCCATGCAGCAGACGGCGGCGCTGGGCGATACTGACCTGCGCCGCCCATTCGCTACCGACGCTGACCTGAGCCACCAGTGATGAAAAGAATGCTGCCAATGGGCTGCTGACCCCGGCGTGAAAGCGCGGGTTCTGGCTCAGGATCGCAGACAGTAGCGTCGACCCGGAGCGGGGCAGGCCGGAAATGAAATGAAAACGCGGCACGCTGCAGAGCGTCAAGAGTTGACGCTGGCGCTACGGCGCTAAGTGCCGACCTGGGACGGCGCTTCGCGCGCAGGGGCTTTGCCAGCCTGGGACTCCCCTTCGGGGGCAGGCTACATCTTGCATTCTTCGGTGCCGCCCTTGCCGATGCCCTTGCCGCTGCCCTTGTTCTGGGCGATCGAGCTCGGCATGGTGACCTGTATGCCCTGTTGCGGCGGCACGATCGCCGGCGGCGTATTGGGGTTGGGTACGAAGCCGAACTGTCCGGCACCGATCTGTACCGTGCCGGCGGGATTGCTCAGCGTGATGGCGCCATTCGTCACGTCGACATGCAATCCGTTGGGCGGCGGCGTGCCACCGGTGGTGGGTACCCCACCGCAATCGTTCTGGCACAGCAGGGCGCCGAAGTGCGTGCCACGAATGCCGATGGTCGCCGTTTCGGTGGCGAACTTGACCTTTTCCCGGCTGCGCTTGCCGATCAAGCCGGTTACGGCCCGCAAGCCGCCCTTGAACATGCTCATCAGGATGTTGTCGGTTTCCGGTTTGGCGGCGTTATAGGCGTAGTTTTCGATTTTCAGCTGAGTGCCGGGACGCAACACCACTTCACCGCCATCGACGAACTTCAGGCGGGCATAGGTCTCGGCCTCGGTGCTCAGCGTGTCGCCTTCCGCCACATCGGACTTGACCGCGAGCAACTTGCTCGTGCCATCCGCGCGCTTGGCCGAAAGCGTACCCGACAGGTGCGTGATCTGGCCCACCATGGCCGCCTGGGCGGCAGGCATCCAGACCAGGCCGAAGGCCAGTGCTATCAATGCCATTTTCATCATCACGCGCTTCGGTCTAGGTGCACTGTGCGACTTTTTTCTGGGCTGGCTTTTCATCTTTCTTCTCTTCCTTGGCTTCGTCCGACTTCTTGTCCTTCTCGTCTTTTTCGTCCTTCTTCTCGTCCTTGCTGCCCTCGTCCTTGGCCGCTGAAGTGCCAGTCCCTTCGTCCGTCGGCGGCTGATCACCGGTGGTGCCGGTCGTGCCCGTGTCGCCAAAATTGCCTTCCGTGCCGCCCGTGGTCGCGTTCGGATCAAGCAGCGGTTGGGTCGGATCGGTCTTGGCGAGCGAGGGAGCCGGCGGCGTGGTTTGGATCGGAGTGTCCTTGGGCGCGGGCGGCTTGCAAAGATCGGGGTTGGCAACGCAGGGGTCGACCGCCGTCTGCACCGGCCTCAGCGTCAGCTCCAGCCCGTTGCCCGGCGTTGCCGGTGTGACGGCGCCATTGACGACCACAAACAGCCCGCTGCCCGGCGAGCCGTCGGTCACCACGCCGCTGCTGTCGCGGTTCGGGAAGTCGAGATGGATGGTGGTCGGCATGCCCGCCAGCACATGTCCGCCGCTGCTCATCGACAAGAGCGAAGTGGCGCCGTTCTGGGTCAGGCGGACATCATTGCCGGCGTGGATATAGGCGCCGCCTCCGAGCAGGATGTCGCCGGTGACGAGACCGACGATGTCCACGGGGGCGAACAGGCCACCGCCATAGGCGTTGATGCTGCCGAGATTGAATTCCAGGTTACCGCTGGTAGCTTGGACGCCGCCGTTCAGATTCAGCGTTCCGGTGCCTTCTGTCGCGCCGCGCAGCAGCACGTTGGCCCCAACAAGCCTGCCATATCCTGCACCGATATTGATGACTGAACCGATTGCGATTGCATCGTTTACTGCACAAACAGACCCGTTGACAAGGTTGATGGTTGGCCCGCTCAGACTAACACTGTGTGCGCCGACAAAGTTGCTGACATTCAACGCCACGCCCGCAGCAAGGCCGAGCGCCCCGCTGGCGGACAGCGGGCCGTCGATGTTGAGCTGGTTGTTGGCCGAGAGAATCACGCTGCTGCCGGACAGGGTGCCGCCGCCCAGGTAGTTGAGGTTGCCCGACAGTGCCGAGACATTGATCGCACCGGCCCCGCCGTAGGTGCTGAACGAGCGGGACGAATCCAGCGTGAGGTCGCTGCCGCTATGGGTGAACGTGACCGCGCTGTTGGCCGTGGCGCCGTCGTTGAGATCGATGAAGGCGGGCTCAGCGTTGCCGGTGTTGGCAATCTCGATGCCGCCGCTGCTGCTGTTGGAAATATTCGCGTAAATGGATGCAGCGCCCTGCGTATTGGCGCGAATCGCCCCAGTTGCGTAGATATCCACGCCGCTGCCTTCTGCGTCGAGCCCCGCGATGCTGACGTGCTTGTCCGCGAATGCCTGTCCGCCATAGCCGGTGTAGTCGTAACCGGCGTTGATGACGACCGGTGCGCCGGCATCGACAAGGGTCGCGCCCAACAGGTCGACGTTACCGGCGGCGTAGGCGTAGAGGCTGGTGACGCCGGTGACATGCAGCAGGCCGCCCGCCTCCTGGCGGATGTTGCCCAGGCTGCCGCCGGTCGTGCCACGGTTGGCGACGATTTCGACGTGCCCGCCATAGATCGCGCTGCCGGCGCCGAAGCCAACGTCGCCGCCGTAGGCGCCTTGGTATCCGGGCATGCCTAAGTTAGAACCATTGTTCAATCCGGCGTAGATATACAGATAATCCGGTGTCTCGACGCGGCCTTGCAGACCGATGTTGCCGTCGGCATAGAGGCCGATTGTGTTGTTGCTGGCCAAGGAACCGCCATTCTGGACAATGTGGCCATTGCCGACCGTGCCGGTACCACCGGAGAATGCATACAGACTGAGTCCGTTGGCGGCATAGTGGTCACCGCCCAGAGTGATATTGCCGCCATAGGACGGGCCCATAACGTTGGCGAGACCGGAGCGGATCGAACCGCTGCCGCCGTAGGCGCTGGTACTGCCGTTGAGGGTGACGTTGCCGCCGCCTTCGATGTGGATGCTGCCATAGGCACTGGAGACGCTGCCAGCCGACTGAAGGATGTTGCCGTTCGCTCCGCTGCTGTCTCCGGATTCGGCCGTCAGCCAAACGCCATATTGCGCCGCGAGCGTACCGCTGATCGTCAGGTTGCCGCCATTGGGGGACGGGCCACTTATCTCGCCCAACTGGTGGCCGGCGCGCGCTGTCAGCTGGCCGGAACTGGCGCTGACCACGCCGGCGAGATCGACCGACCCGCCGCCAGTGATGTCGGCATTGCCGCCAAGGATGCTGCTGCCGGCACTCTGCGTGATGTTGCCGTTGCTGCCGCTCATGTAACCGACATTGGCGACGATATTGACACTGCCAGAACCGGCATCGATGTTGCCGCCCAGCGCCACGTTGCCACCGTAGTCCGTTGCTTCGCCGTTGCCGTAGGCGGAGGCGCCGGCGGTAATGCCAATGGTGTTCGAGGACGCCAGGACCATGCTGCCATTGAGCGTGACGTTGCCGCCGCCCATGATTTCTATGCCGCCATAGTCCGAGGAAATATTGCTGCCGGCGCTCTGCGTGATGCTGCCGTTGAGTCCGCTGTTGTAGCCAGACTCGGCCGCCAGCTTCACGTCGCCATACCCGGAAAGCGTACCGCCAATCGTAAGGTTGCCGCCATAGGGCGTCGGACTGCCATAGCCATAGCCGAACCCTGCTATTCCTATTCCTCCGAGGCTGGCGGTCTGGTAACCGGCCTGCACTATCAATTCACCCGCGGTGGCTGCCACCGTCCCGCCGAGACTCACCGAGCCGCCACCAGCGATGTTGACGCCGCTACCGACGATGCTGCTGCCACTGCCTTGGGTAATAGTGCCTTTGGCGTACGTCTCATAGCCTACGTTGGCCACCAGGTTGATGCCGCCGAAATCGGACCCTAGAATGCCGCCAACAACCAGATTGCCGCCGAGCCGGCTGGCATCGCCGTATCCTAGTCCCGCGTAAAATCCGGCACCGATGTCGATGCTGCTATACGCAGTTACGCTGCCGTCGAGCGTAACGTCGCCGCCACCGGAGATGTGGATGCCGCCATTCGGAGCGCTGATACTGCTGCTGCCGGTCTGGCTGACTTGGCCCATGGAGCCATCGGGTGCTTCGCGCGCGCGCAACTCAATTCCAGAATTGCCCAGGAGCGTTCCCGCGACGAAGATGTTGCCGCCGGAACCGCCCTCGCCTCCGTCGGCAAGCCCGGCCAGACCGGAAATCATGCCGGTGCCGGCGGTCATGCTGCCGCTGAAGCTGGCGCTGCCCTCGGCATTGAAACTCACGTCGCCGCCGTAAATGATGCCACCGGAATCCTGCGTGATGTTGCCATTGGTTGCCGCCGACTGGCGAGCGCCCAGCATAACCTGGCCACCCGCCGCCTTGATGCGGCTGCTGGCGGCCAGCACGAGATCGCCGCCGCCATATTCGCCGGCGCGAATCGTGACGTTCGAAACACCGCTCGGGGTCTTCACGCCGATCAGCGCGCCATAACCCGTCGCACTGCCGATGGCGATGTCGCCTCCCGCCAGCAATGTGACATCGGTCGCGCCGGCGCTGTCGGACAGGCTGCCTATCCTGACGCCGCGCGTCGCGTTGTCGGTGACGGTCAGATTGCCCCCCGCCGCGATATACACCGACGCGCCATAACTGGCGGAATCGCTGCCGATGCCGACGTGGCTGCCGTCGGCGACGACGCTGACATTGCCGCCGGTGACTATGGAGACGGTGGCCGGGCCGTCGATCGACCCGATCAAAACGGGCGCAGCGGTGCCGCTGCCGGCCTTGACGTAGAGATCGCCGCCGACATCGAGGTTGATCGCACCGCCGGCCTTGTTGCCGATATAGACAGCCGCGGCGAAGGGATCGCCGGCATTGCTGCTGCCGCCGTACATGCTGAGGTCGCCGGTGGTGGTAATGAACAGGCCATTGCCGCTGTCGCTGCCGAAGCCGGCGCCGCCATACTGCGCGTTGCCCCCGTTGATGGTAATTGTCCCGGCATAGACGGTTTGCGTGCCGGACCCATTGCTGCTGATGTCAGCGTCATTGGAAAGCTGGAACACGTCGCCGCCGTAACTGACGCCCGTGCCGCCGCCGCTGCCGCCGGTCAGGGTGATGTCCGGGTTGCCGAAGATCATCTGTGTCGTCGCCGAACTCTGGTTGCTGATGCCGGCCCAGTTCTGTCTGCCGGCGCTGCCACCGGTGATGCTGATGGCGCCGCCGTAATCGAAATCCAGCGTCTGGGCGCCGATGCCGTTCTGCAGGTGGGCGTCGTTGCTGCTGCCGCGACAAAGGTCGCCGGCGCCGCTCGCATAGCAGTCCGAACCGTAGTAGCCCAGCACGCCGGTGCCGCTGCCGGCTTGCAGGATTACCGAAGCGCCACCGTAGAGCGTCAGAGTCTGGTCGCCGGAACCGGTGTACACCTCGCCGCCATAGGACTGCCCGTGCTGGATCCGCGCCGCATTGTTGTAACTGCCCTGGCCGCCATAGACGCTCGTACTGGCATCGCCGCCGCCCCTGATGTCGAGCACGCCGCCGTAGATGGTTAGCGACTGGTTGCCGGTCGCCTGGATCTCCGCGGAATTGTCGTGCCCGGACGATCCGGCGTAGACCTTGATGGCGCCGGCCGAAATGTCCTGGTCGCCGCCGGACTGGATCGCTACCGAGGCGCCGTACATCGTGCTGCCGGAATAGTTCGTGTTGTTGGCGCTGCCAGCCTGCAGCAGAATCTGGTTGTCGACCTTGATGGTCTGGCTGGTATCGCCGCGCAGCACGACGCCGGGCCCCTGGGGGCCGGAAATGTCGCCGCTGCCGCCGAACAGGTTCAGGTCATTCCCCGCAGTGACCAACATGTTGCCGAACGACTGCACCCAACTGCCGTAGGCGCCGCTGCTGCCCAGCGAGATGTCATTGCCGGCATGCAGATCGACGTAGGACGAGGCATGAATCATCGAACCGTTGATGGCGATATTGCCGGTGCCGGCGATCACGTCGGACCCGTAATAAGTGGTGGCGCCATTCCAGCCGGCCAGCGCCCTGAAACCGCTGCCGAGATTGATATTGCTGTCGGTAATCGTGATGTCGCCCGTAGCGCCGGCGCCGCCGTACGCCGCCAGTATCAGGCGGCTGATGCCGTTGATTGAGGCGCCGGTCATGGTGATATTGCCGGCACCGCCGGAGCCGCCTTCGGTTTGTATCGTGACGTCGGTGGTGCCGAGCGCGGCGCTGAGATCTTCGGCCCAGATCACGCTGTTGCCAGTCGGCGCAAAGGGCGCCGATCCGCTGGTGGGCATGCCGCCGTATTGCAGGATGCTCACGTCGACCGGATCGAGCAACCAGTTGCCGGTCTTGCCAGTGGGAGCGCGCGTGTCCACCCGGGCGCCGGCGATATCCAGATATTGATGGCCCGAAGTCTCGACCAGACCGCCGTCGCCGCCCAGCGCACCGCCCCGGGCGGAAATGTTGCCGTAGGCGCGCGTGGTGTCGTCGGCCCAGACGATCACCGTACCGCCAGCGCCAACTTCCGTGGCATCGGCCTTGAGGCTCGCGGCGGGGCCGAAGTAACTGGTGCTGGCGTTTTGTATCTCGGGGTTCTTGCCCTGGTAATCGCCGCCGACCAGGATCTTGCCGCCGCCGCTGGCACCGCTGGCGTCGATGACGGAATCGTCAGTCACCGTGACGCTGTTGCCGAGAACTTCGACGCTGCCGCCCTTGGTTCCCGTGGTGACGATGCGGCCGTTGCCATCGACGTAGGCATCCTGGCTGGCCTTGAGGAAAATGCGTCCGCCGTCGTTGACCACGCTGGAGGCATTGAGCGTGCCGCTGTTCCGGACGATGACGCCGGCGATGCCGATGCGCCCGGCCTCGGCGGTGATTTCTCCAAGGTTGGTGGCATCGCCTGCGGCGCCGGTGATGTCGACCTTGACCCCCGGCATGGCGCTGTCGATCAGGCTGACCGTGGCGCCGGCGGCGAGGATGGTTTCGCCGCCCGGCGTGGTGATGATGCCTTCGTTGCTGACATTGCTGCCAATCAGGTAGACGCTGCCGCCGGCCGGTGTCCTGATTTCACCCCGGTTGATGACGTTCTGCGCGTTGCCGTCGTTGACGAACAAATGACGACCTGCGAGGAAGTCTTCATTGCGGACGGCCAGCGTGGAAGCGACGAAGCCGGCGGTATCGATGCGGCCGCCGGGACCGACCATGATGCCGGCCGGATTCACCAGGAAGACGCGACCGTTGGAACTCAGCGTACCGTAAATGGCTGACGGATCGTTGAGCACGCGGTTCATTACGCTGCTGGAGGCAGCGGTCTGGGCAAAATGGGTGGTCTCGCCGGCATTGATCGAAAATTTTTGCCAGTCGATGATGGCGCCGTTGCTGTTGGTCACCGTGAGCACGTTGCCTGCCTGGCTGAAGGTGGCGGTGCCATTGACGACCGTGGGGTTGACCGGATTCGACAGCGCGGGACCGGCGATGAAGCACGCGGCCACCGCCGCGACGCCAAGGCGAACCGGCGTGGACAATCGGGAACTGCGCTTGGGGGAAGGATTTTTGTAGCTCATGTTGCAAACTCCAGGGGCGGAACAGCCGCCCTTCCAGTTTTCGCTTATAACCCTAAAGCCATGCACAAGCCAGGGCGTAATTCACGATCAGAACCCGTAGGCAAGACCGAAATGGCCGCGGATGTCGCCCTCGAGCGCGATGTTGGGTGCGCCGTTCGGCCAAAACCCGTCCATCACCCGCGCGATGTCCAGGCGAGCGCTTACGTCTTTATTGATGTTGTAGCGCAGACCAACCCCCAAGGAGGCGATATTGACCTTCTGGTTCACTCGCTGGCTGGCCACGGAATCACTCAAATTGAACCCGCGGGCCGTGTCGTAAAACACCAGCCATTTGAGATTTCCCGGCACGCCGAAGCTCGCCGCGATATCCGGCGAGTAGACCTCGATGTTGGCGAAATAGCCCCGATCGACGGCAACGGCTCGTTCGAGGAAGCCGCGCACCGCGGTCGAGCCCGCCACGCCCAGCCGCTCGCCGGCGGGCAGCGCGTTGTTCGCGTGCTGGCCGCTTGCCGCGATGCGCAGCAGCCAGTCGCCCGTCAGTGCCGTGGTATAGCTGCCGCCAAAGCGCAGCGCGGTGAATTCATCCTTGGTCTGGTAGCCCGACGCCGCAGAGTAGCGGTCTGTGCCGCCGGCGGCGGGAGCAGCGGGGGCGAAGGTGAATTCGCTGCCCATCGGAAACAGGTTATGTGCAAGGCCGACGTTGAAGTCGATGGCCTCTCCCGGCTTTTGCCACTGCCCGCTGTAGGTGGCCGAAACCAGCCGGAAGGTATGTGGCGTGCAGCCTGCGCCGCCAAAGGCTGTCGGGACATTACCGAGCAACCCGTTCGAATCGGTTGCGCACCGGCTGTTCATGTATTTATAGTCATATCCAAGCACGAGCTTGGCAGTGTATTCGCCTGCACGCGGAAAAATGTGGTTATAGCGGAATCCAAATACCTCGCCCTTGCCGTTGATTGCGGTAGTCCCGTTCAGCGTAGGCGAGTTCGACGGCGAATTGGTATTGGAATTGCCGTAGATGAAATCGATGCTGTCGCCGATCCCGTAAAGTGGCAGGCGGTACCCAATGCTAAAGATATCTACCTGGACACCCTGCCCAGACTGCCATGGCATCACCCGGTTATCGAGGATCTTCATGCCGCCCGGAGGATCGAGCGCCGTGGTGTAGGCCAGCGTCAGCACCTGGTCGCTGTTGCCGAGATTCGCATTCTGATAGGCGACGCCGAGCCTATGCTTGCCGCTGGCCTTGGTGCCGGTATTGTCCAGCGTCAGATAGAGCCGGTCCGGGTTTTCTTCCTTGACCTCGACCCTGGCATTGACCTTGCCTTCTTCCTCGCTGACGCCCAGCGTCACTTCAAGCTGTTTGGCCGGGTTCTCGTTGCTGAGCTGGACGTTTTCGGAAAGCTTGCGCATGTTGGGCGCACTGCCTTCCTTCAGGTCGGGCAAGCCGGCGCGGACATTGGCATCGTTGAAATACTTGTTGCCGGTGATGGTGACCTTGCCGATCACGCCTTCGCTGACCTGCAAGCGAACTACGCCGGTGGTCAGTTCCTGCTCGGGTACATAGACCTGCACGGTGCCGTAGCCAAGGCGGCGAAATTCGCCTTCGAGGGCCTCCAGCGCCTTTTGCACATCGCCATAATTTCGGCGCTGACCGACAAAGGGTGCGACCAGATCCTGCGCCCGTTGCGCCGGCAGAATCGAATTTCCTTCGATCTGGAAGCGCACGATATCGAAACTGGCATCCTGCCCAATCGCGTGATTCAGCGCGCCGGCCGCCAGGATAAGGACGGCAGCCAAAACCCTGGCTATCGCTTTCTTCATTGGGTAATCCTCAGGAAAATCATTGTCATTTATTCTGACCGCGCAAGCTGCTCCCGACTAGCGTGAAACGCTAACAGAAGGCCAGTCTATCAGCAACCGCTAAATAAGCGCCCCCTGCCTTGAATACGGCGGGTCGTTGCTTGCGCACCACGCCACGTCCGCGGTCAGCGCTGTCGATCACGCGGAATGACGCGCGGCTCATGCAGCGGCGGGTTGCCGAGACGGGTGTCTAGGCGCAGGTGCAAAACATCCGGCTCGTGCGCGAGCGGTCGCTGGGCGACGCTGGGAGCCTTGCCCAGCCATATCCCGCAGGCGATGCCAATCACCAGGGCCAGCGCCGTGCCGGCAAGCAGACGCAGCGCGAATCGCGGCGTCCGGCGGGATGAATCGGCCCCGTCTGGCACCGCGACACTCGGTGGTGGCTTCGAGCTTGTCGCGAGTTCTGCGGCGATCTGTTGGTGGCTGGCTGCCGCGGCGAGCGCGTTGGCTTCGGCCAGCGCGCGTTCCGCCAGCGCCGCCTGGGCCTTGCGCTCGGCATCGAGACGCACGGCCGCGGCACGCGCGGCCGCGGCTTCCTGCTCGGCGCGGCGACGGGCTTCCTGAATCGCCCGCTCTTCCGCGGTCGTGCGCGACAGGGCGGCGGCTTCGGCCGCCTGCTCGGCGCGCAGTTGCTCTGCCGCGCGCTCGGCGGCGAGTCGGTCGGCAGCGGCGCGTTCGGCGGCCGCCCGTGCGAGATTTTCTTGCGCTGCGGTGCGCGTGGCGGCAGCGGCGGTCAGCTCCACGGCGGCGCGTTGCTTCGATTGCGCCGCGGTCGAGGCCTGCTGCTCCGCTTCGATACGCTGCTGCAGCGCCGCTTCCGCACGACGTTCGGCCTGCGCTTGGTCGGCGGCGGCAGCGGCGGCGGCAGATTCGGCGGCGGCACGATCGCGTGCGGACTGTGCCGCACGTTCCTCCGCCTGTTGGCGTTCACGGGCGGCGGCGATGGCCTCCACAGACTGTGATCGGCGCGCTTCGGCGGCATCACGCGCGCCATCGTCGACGCCGCGGACCGTCGCCGCCGCCGCTTCGGCCGATGTCGCACCGGTGTGCGGGGCTGCGCTCTTGGCAGCGAGTTGCCGGCGCTTGCGCTCGGCTTCCATCAATCCAGTCAGCAGCTTGCTCAAATTTGGCTCCGGGTTGCGGACAGTTTGCGAGTCGTCCGGGTGAGGCAGCCTACCCTAGAGCCGGCACCGGCCGAAGGTAGAATAGGCCAATGGAAACAGCGCAAACCCGCGGCCAAACCCTGCTCGTCCTGACCAACCTGCCCGATCAGGCCAGTGCCCAGGCGATGGCGGAGTCGCTGGTGGCTGATCGTCTGGCGGCCTGCGTGAACATACTTGCACCTTGCCGTTCGGTGTATCGCTGGCAGGGCCGGATCGAAGACGCGCCGGAAATCCCGCTGCTGATCAAGACCACGGCGGAACGCTATGCGGCGCTGGAGACCGCGATCCGCGCCGGCCACCCCTATGAACTTCCCGAGATCATCGCTGTCCCAATCGCGCACGGCCTGCCCGAGTACCTGAACTGGGTCGCCAGCGAAACCCTTGACGAACCCCCGGACGGAAAACTCTCCCCATGCTGATGCGCCTGTTGTTCCTGCTGCTGCTCGCCTTCACCGGCACTGCCCACGCCGAAGAACCCCTGCCGCCCGAGCAAGCCTTCCGTTTTTCGGCACGCGCGATCGATGCCAGGACCATCGAAGCCCGCTGGCAGATCACCGACCAGTACTACATGTACCGCGACAAGTTCAAGTTCGCGCTGGACGGCGGCACGCTCGGGGCGCCCAGCTTGCCGCCCGGCAAGGTCAAGGACGACGAGATCTTCGGCAAGGTCGAGATCTACCGCAAGGAGGTGAAGGTTCTGCTGCCGGTCGAGGCCAGCGGACTGGTGACCCTCAAGGCCATCTCGCAGGGCTGCTGGGACGGCGGCATCTGCTACCCGCCGATCACCCAGGAGGCCAAGCTGGATCTGGCCGCCGCCGGCAGCGCCGTGGCGCCAGCGCCAACTTCCGCGGCGGGCGACGAAACTTCGCGGATCGCCGGCCTGTTCAAGGGCGACAATCTGGCCCTGATCCTCCTCAGCTTCTTCGGCTTCGGCCTGCTGCTGTCGCTGACACCCTGCGTGTTTCCGATGATTCCTATCCTGTCCGGCATCATCGTCAATCACGGCCACGCGGTGACGCATCTGCGCGCCTTCGTGCTGTCGCTGGCCTATGTGCTGGGCATGGCCGTGACCTATGCGGCGATCGGCGTTGCCGCCGGCTTGTCCGGCACCCTGCTCTCGGCCGCGCTGCAGAATGCCTGGGTGCTCGGCGGCTTCGCACTGGTGTTCGTGGCGCTCTCGTTTTCCATGTTCGGCTTTTACGAATTGCAGCTGCCCGCCGCGCTGCAAAGCCGGGTCTCAAACACGGCCAACCGCCAGGGCGGCTCGCTGCCGGCCATCGCGCTGATGGGCGCGCTGTCCGCCCTGATTGTCGGCCCCTGCGTCGCCGCGCCGCTGGCCGGCGCCTTGCTGTACATCGCGCAAACCGGCGATGCCGCGCTGGGCGGCACCGCGCTGTTCGTCATGTCGCTCGGCATGGGCGCGCCGCTGCTGCTGGTGGGCGCCTTCTCGCGATCGCTGCTGCCGAAATCCGGGCCCTGGATGGACGGTGTCACCAAGTTCTTCGGCGTCGTCATGCTGGCCACCGCACTGTGGCTGGTTTCTCCGGTCATTCCGCTGTGGCTGCAGATGCTCGGCTGGGCGCTGCTACTGGTGATCCCGGCGATCTACCTGCATGCGCTGGACCCCTTGCCGCCGCAGGCCCACGGCTGGCAACGCCTGGGCAAGGGTCTCGGCGTGGTGTTGTTGCTGAGTGGTGCGGCCATGCTGATGGGCGTGCTGGGCGGCGCCCGTGACCCGTTGCAGCCGCTGGGTTTCCTGCGCGGCGGCAGCGGCGTCGCCGCCGAGGCGCCAGCGCCAACTTTCGAGCGCGTCGCCTCGGTGGAACGGCTCGACGCCCGGCTCACAGAAGCGAAAGCCGCCGGCAGGCCGGTGATGCTGGACTTCTACGCCGACTGGTGTGTCAGCTGCAAGGAAATGGAACGCTTCACCTTCGCCGAGCCCAAGGTCGCCGCGCGCCTGAAGCAGTTTCTGCTGCTGCAGGCCGACGTCACCGCCAACAGCCCGGACGATGCGGCGCTGCTCAAGCGTTTCGGCCTGTTCGGCCCGCCCGGCATCATTTTCTTCGACGCCGGCGGCCGCGAACTGGTCGATCTGCGCGTCATCGGCTTCCAGTCCGCGGAAGCATTTCTGCCCACCCTCGAGCGCGTCCTGCGCTGAGCCATTACTTCGGAGTTCCCATGTTCACTGGCATCATCGCTGCCGTTGGAAAAATCAGCCATGCCCAGCCGCTGGAAAAAGGCCTGCGGCTCACCATCGAAGCGCCCGGCCTCAAGCTTGCCGATGTCGCCATCGGCGACTCCATCGCCCACGGCGGCGTTTGCCTGACGGTGATCGCGAAGAAAAGGAACAGCTACCAGATCGACGTTTCGCGCGAGACGCTCGACTGCACCGTGGGCCTCGACACCGTGGGCGGCGAGGTCAATCTGGAAAAGGCCATGCGCCTGTCCGACTTCATCGGCGGCCACCTGGTCTCGGGCCATGTCGACGGCGTCGGCGACGTGGAAAAATTCGAGCCGGTCGGCGAATCGCACGAACTGGTGATCAAGGCGCCGAAGGGCCTGGCGAAATACATCGCGCGCAAGGGTTCGATCACCGTCGACGGCGTCTCGCTCACCACCAACCGCGTGGGTGGCAAAGGCGGCCGCCGCTTCTCGATCAACCTGATCCCGCACACCGTCGCGGTGACGACGCTGAAGAGCCTGCACGCGGGCGCCAAGGTCAATCTGGAGATCGACCTGATCGCGCGCTACGTCGAGCGCATGCTGACGGCCGCTGCAGCGTAAAATACGCGCCTTCTCAAGTTTGGTACTTTAGTCATGAGCATCAGCCCTGTTCTCGATATCGTCGCCGAGATGCGCGCCGGCCGCATGGTCATCCTGGTCGATGAAGAAGACCGCGAAAACGAAGGCGACCTGGTGCTCGCCGCCGAGCATGTGACGCCCGAGGCGATCAATTTCATGGCCAAGCATGGTCGCGGCCTGATCTGCCTGACGCTGACCGAGGCCCGCTGCCGCCAGCTCGACCTGCCGCTGATGGTGCGCGACAACAAGGCCCAGCACGGCACTGCCTTCACCATGTCGATCGAGGCCGCGACAGGCGTCACCACCGGCATCTCCGCCCATGATCGCTCGCGCACGGTGCAGGTTGCCGTGGCCAAGAATGCTCTGCCTGCCGACATCGTCCAGCCCGGCCACATCTTCCCGCTGATGGCGCAAAACGGCGGCGTGCTGGTGCGCGCCGGCCACACCGAGGCCGGCTGCGACCTGGCCCAGCTGGCCGGCCTGCACCCGGCCGCGGTGATCTGCGAAATCCTCAAGGACGACGGCACCATGGCGCGGCTGCCCGACCTACTCGAATTTGCGCGCGAACACAGCCTCAAGATCGGCACCATCCGCGATCTGATCCACTACCGCTCGGAAACCGAAAAGCTCATCGAATGCGTCGCCGACAAGCAGGTCGAATGCGCGCAAGGCACTTTCCGCCTGCGCGCATTCGCCGACCGCAGCTGCGGCGACGTGCATCTGACCATGTCCTGCGGCGAAATCACGGCGGAGGACGAAACCCTGGTGCGCGTGCATGAAGCCGTCTGCGTGCTGGACTTCCTCGATCACGGCAGCCGCGGCCACACCTACAGCGTCGACTTCGCCCTGCGCAAGATCGCCGCCGAAGGGCAAGGCGTGCTGGTGCTGCTGCATCGCGCGGAAACCGGCAACGCCTTGCTCACGGCGCTCAAGAGCGAGCGCACGGAGCGGCCGGCCTACACCTGGGACCCGCGCATTTATGGCATCGGCGCGCAGATCCTGCGCGAAGTCGGCGTCGGCAAGATGCGCCTGATGGCCAGCCCGCGCAAGATGCCGAGCATGGCCGGCTTCGGCCTCGAAATCACCGGCTACTTCGATCCGGCAGGGGAAAAGACGGCATGACTATCCGCGAATTCGAACCCAATCTGGCAGGCCGCGGCCTGCGTATCGGCGTGGTGCAAAGCCGCTTCAACGAGGACGTCGGCGCCGGTTTGCGCTCGGGCTGTCTTGCCGAACTGGCGCGCCTCGGCGTGGCCGACGTGGATGTCAGCTTCACCACCGTCCCCGGTGCGCTGGAACTGCCGCTGACGCTGCAGGCGATGGCGCAAAGCGGCTGCTTCGATGCGCTGGTGGCGCTGGGCGCCGTGATCCGCGGCGAGACTTATCATTTCGAGATCGTCTCCAACGAGTCGGCGCGCGGCATCACCGACGTGCAGTTGAATAGCGGCATCCCGATCGCCAACGCGGTGTTGACGACAGAAAACGACGACCAGGCCCTGGTGCGCATGGTGCAAAAGGGCACCGAAGCGGCCCAGGCCGCCATCGAGATGGCGAACCTGCTGAAGGCCATAAAAGCCACAAGCAAGCGCTTATGAGCAGCAGCAAGTCGCCGCGGCGTCGCGCCCGGGAATTCGTCATCCAGGGCCTCTACCAGTGGCAGGTGGGCGGCCAGGATGAAGCGGCAATCCAGGTCCAGGCGGAAGGCGTGGCCGGCTTCGACAAGGCCGACAACGCGCTCTACGCCAGGCTGCTGGCCGAAGCGCGGCAGCATGCCGAGGCTCTCCAGCAGGATCTCGCGCCCCATATCGACCGGCCCTGGGAGGAAGTTTCGCCCATCGAGCGCTGCATCCTGCTGCTGGGCGCCTGCGAACTCAAGCTCCACCCCGAAACGCCCTACCGCGTGATCATCAACGAAGCCATCGAATTGGCCAAGACTTTCGGCGGCACTGACGGCCACAAGTTCGTGAACGGCGTGCTGGACAAACTCGCCGCCGACCTCAGGGCCGCCGAGATCCGCAAACCCTGAGCGCGCCCAGGCCGTGCCCGCGGAATTCGAGCTGATTGCGCGCTATTTCACGCGCCGCACCTCCCAGGCGGTGCTCGGCGTGGGCGACGACGGCGCGCTGATCGCGCCGACCCCCGGCCAGGAACTGGTCGTCTCCACCGACCTACTGGTCGAAGCTACGCATTTCCTGGCCGACACCGAGCCGGAGGCGCTGGGCTGGAAATGCCTTGCCGTGAATGTCTCGGACCTTGCCGCAATGGGCGCGCAACCGCGCTGGGCACTGCTCGCCGCCGTGTTGCCAGCGCCAACTGCCGAATGGATCGAGGCCTTCGCGCGCGGCTTTTTCGCCTGCGCCCGGCACTATGGCATCGACCTGATCGGCGGCGACACCACGCGCGGACCGCGCACCTTCTGCGTCACGATACTTGGCGAAGCCCCCGCCGGGCAGGCCTTGCGCCGCAGCGGCGCCCAGGCCGGCGATTCAATCTGGGTTTCCGGTCGGCCCGGACGCGCCGCGCTGGGCCTGGCCCACCTGCAGGGACGCACCACGCTGACCGGGCCGCAGCTCACGGATTGCCTCGCCGCATTGCACCGCCCGCAGCCGCGGGTCGCCCTGGGACTGGCCTTGCGTGGCCTGGCAACAGCGGCGATCGACGTGTCGGACGGCCTGCTGGCCGATCTCGGGCATATCCTCGAGCAGTCGGCGCTCGCCGCCCGGCTGCAAATCCCCGGACTGCCCGCGGCCGGCCTGGAGCGCGATTGCTGGCTTTCCGGCGGCGACGACTACGAACTGTTGTTCACCGCCCCGACGGCGACCGATGACCGAATCGCGATTCTGGCCGGGACACTCGAACTGCCGCTGACCCGCATCGGCGAGATAGTCGCCGGTGCGCCTGGCGAACTCGTCCTCCACGATGCCGACGGCTGCGACATCACGCCCGCCAAGCGCGGCTTCGAGCATTTTATGTCGCCGGCCCGCGAAGCGGAATTCCCGGCGTGCAAAGCCAAGACCAACGGGGAGGGGACGGTATCCCGGGACCTACAGTAATGGCCAAACTCCCCCCGCCCCCGTTGAAGTTCCTCTTCCACCACCCGGCGCATTTCATCGCCTGCGGGATGGGCAGCGGACTCTCGCCTTTTGCGCCAGGGACGGCCGGCACGGCCTTCGCTTGGCTGACCTATCCCTTCCTGCGCGGCTATCTGGAAAACGACCTGGGGCTGGCGATCTTCCTGCTGCTGGCCTTTGCCGTCGGCGTTGCGGCCTGCCAGATCACCGGGCGGGCACTGGGCGTGGTCGATCACGGCGCCATCGTCTGGGACGAGATCGTGCCCTTCTGGGCGGTGCTGATGCTGACGCCGCCCGAACTGCTGTGGCAGCTCGCGGCCTTCCTGTGGTTCCGTTTCTACGACATCGTCAAGCCGCAACCGGCCCGATTCTTCGACACCCAGGTGAAGAACGGCTTCGGCGTGATGATGGACGACGTCATCGCGGCCGGCTACACGGTATTGACCATCGCGGTATTCAAGGCGTTTTTGCCCTTTTGATGGATTCCGAGCTCATTGCCCTGTCTGAGTCGGTGGGTGCGGCCGCATTGGCCAAAAGCGGTCAGCGCCGACTCCTGATCGCGACCGCCGAGTCCTGTACCGGAGGCTGGGTAGCCCAAGTGATCACTCACACAGCAGGCAGTTCGGAGTGGTTCGAGCGCGGTTTCGTAACCTATTCCAACCAGGCCAAGGTCGACATGCTCGGCGTACGTCAGGAAACCCTGGATCGGCACGGCGCGGTGAGCCCGGAAACCGCGGCGGAAATGGCTGCAGGCGCACTGAAAAACTCCAAGGCTATGATTTCATTGGCAATCACAGGAATCGCCGGGCCCACGGGTGGCTCACCTGGTAAGCCAGTGGGGACCGTATGCTTTGCCTGGTGTCGGGTCGGCGAAACGGCGGTTGCGGAGACCGCAGTTTTTGCCGGCGACCGCGAAGCGGTGCGCCGTCAGGCGGTGCTTCACGCCCTGCGCGGCCTGCTGGTCCGACTCGATGCCGCTTAAGAAACCGGGAGAGCGCAAAAACTGTGCCATCCATGCCATAATCGAATCAACTTTTGAAGGACGCATTTAATGGACGAGAACAAGAACAAGGCCCTGCAGGCCGCCCTGGCCCAGATCGAAAAGCAGTTCGGCAAGGGCTCCATCATGAAAATGGGCGAAGGCCTGGCCATCGACGACATCCAGACGGTGTCCACCGGTTCGCTCGGGCTGGATATCGCCTTGGGCATAGGTGGCCTGCCGCGCGGACGGGTGGTCGAGATTTACGGTCCGGAGTCTTCCGGCAAGACCACGCTGTGCCTGCACATCGTCGCCGAAATCCAGAAAGCCGGCGGCGTCGCCGCCTACATCGACGCCGAAAATGCGCTCGACCCCGGTTATGCGGCAAAGCTCGGCGTGAATGTGCCTGACCTGCTGATCTCGCAGCCCGATACCGGCGAGCAGGGCCTCGAAATCACCGACATGCTGGTGCGCTCGGGCGGCGTCGATTGCATCGTCATCGACTCGGTCGCTGCGCTGACGCCGCGCGCCGAAATCGAGGGCGAAATGGGCGACCAGTTGCCCGGCCTGCAGGCGCGCCTGATGTCGCAGGCGCTGCGCAAGCTCACCGCCAACATCAAGCGCACCAATACGCTGGTGATTTTCATCAACCAGATCCGCATGAAGATCGGCGTCATGTTCGGCAACCCCGAGACCACCACCGGCGGCAATGCGCTGAAGTTTTACGCCTCGGTGCGCATGGATATCCGCCGCACCGGCGCCATCAAGAAGGGCGACGAAGTGATCGGCAACGAGACCAAAGTGAAAGTGGTCAAGAACAAGGTGGCGCCGCCCTTCCGCGAGGCCCATTTCGACATCCTTTACGGCGAAGGAATTTCGCGCCAGGGAGAAATCGTCGAACTCGGCGTCGAGCACAAGATCGTCGAAAAATCCGGCGCCTGGTATGCCTACAAGGGCGAAAAGATCGGCCAGGGCAAGGACAATGCGCGCGAATTCCTGCGCGAGCATGCCGATATCGCCGTGGAAATCGAGAACCGGGTGCGCGAGGCGGTCGGCGTCGCGGCGCTGGGCACCCCCGAAGCAGAGAAGGGCAGTAAGGCCGGTACTTGACCGAGTATCCGCCGAAGGCAAGCATCTTGTCGAACCGATCTTGCCGCGCCTGTCGCGGTTGCCTCCATGTCGAATGAACTGCGCCAGCAGGCGATCAAGCTGCTGGCCCGGCGCGAACACACCCGCGTCGAACTGGCGCGCAAGCTGGCGGGTTTCGGCACGCGGGAAGAAATCGAAGCGGTGCTGGCCGACATGGAAGCCTCGCAATTGCAGTCCGACAACCGCACCGCTGAAAACTACCTGCGCAGCAATGCCTCGCGCCTGGGCACTTCGCGCTTGCGCCATACCCTGAAAACACGGGGCGTGGCGCCCGAAATGATCGAGGAACAGCTGGCGCAGGCCGACCTGCCCGACGAGATCGAACGCGCCCGCGCCGCCTGGAGCCGGAAATTTTCCGCGGCGCCGGCCGACGCGAAGGAATGGGCGCGCCAGGCGCGCTTCCTGCAAAGTCGGGGTTTTGCCGGCGACGTCGTCCGCCGTCTACTCAAGCAGCCGCTGGAGGCCGCGGACGAATGAAGTTCCATGACCCAGGCCAGCTTCCTCTGGGCTATGACAACGCTGCCGCGCCGCCTGTCGCCGTGATTCCGGCCGCTACGCTCTCGGCCCACAATCTGCGCAAGAAGTACAAGTCGCAGACCGTGGTCACCGACGTCTCCTTCGAGGTCGCCGCCGGTGAGGTGGTGGGCCTGCTCGGACCCAACGGCGCCGGCAAAACCACCTGCTTCTACATGATCGTCGGCCTGGTCGCCGCCGACGGCGGCGAGATCCGCATCGACAACGGCGGCGAGCACCAGCGGCTGACCCACATGCCGATCCACCAGCGCGCCAAACTGGGCCTGTCCTACCTTCCGCAGGAAAATTCGGTGTTCAGGAAGCTCACGGTGTCGGAAAACGTGCGCGCCGTCCTGGAACTGCAGGATCTCGACGATACCGCGATCGACGAGCGCGAAGAAACTTTGCTGCAGGAACTGCACATCACCCACATCCGCAAGAATCTGGCGGCCTCGCTCTCGGGTGGCGAACGCCGCCGCGTCGAAATCGCCCGCGCGCTGGCGACCAGCCCGCGTTTCATCCTGCTCGATGAACCCTTTGCCGGCGTCGACCCGATCGCGGTGATCGACATCCAAAGGATCATCCGCTATCTCAAGGAAAGCGGCATCGGCGTGCTGATTACCGACCACAACGTGCGCGAGACCCTGGGCATTTGCGATCGCGCCACCATCATCAACGCTGGCGAAGTGCTCGCCGCTGGACACCCGGCCGAGATAGTCGATAATGAAAGTGTGCGTCGGGTTTATCTCGGCGAGCACTTCAGAATGTGATGAAACAAGGACTCCAGCTCAGGCTATCGCAGCACCTGGCACTGACGCCGCAGTTGCAGCAGTCGATCCGGCTGCTGCAGTTGTCCACTCTGGAGTTGAATGCCGAGATCGACCAAGCCTTGCAGGAAAATCCCCTGCTGGAACGCGACGATCCCGGCGAGCCGGCTGCATACAGCCTCGGAGCTCCAGGCGATGGGCTGGCAACGCCGCAAACCGTGACGCCGAGCGAAAGCGACGAACGCCAGGAACCGCGGGGCGGCGACGACGAAGGCTGGGGCATGGACTTTTCCGGCAGCCATGGTCAGCGCGACCCCAACGACGACGATCTCGACAGCGGCGAATCGCAGGCCAGTTCAAGCTCCTTGCGCGAACATCTGGCGACCCAGGTGGCGATGACCCAGTTGCCCGATCGCGAGCGGGCCTTGGTCGGCTTCCTGATCGAAGCCCTGAACGACGACGGCTACCTGACCCAGCCGCTGGACGAGTTGATCGACCTGCTGGTCACCGACGACGACGAAGTGCGCGAGGCCCTGCTGGAGGAACTCGGCATCGCCCTGCGCCATCTGCAGAACCTCGATCCGCCGGGCATCGGCGCACGTAGCGCGCACGAATGCCTCGCGCTGCAGCTGAAATTCCTGCCGGAATCCGCTTCGCGCCAATTGGCGCTGGCCATAGTCGACAAGCACCTCGAGCATCTGGCCGCGCGCGACTTCGCGCGCATCAAGAAATCCCTGGGCTGCGACGACGACGCGCTGCGCGAGGCGCAAACCCTGATCCGCTCGCTCAACCCGCGACCCGGCGCGCAGTACGCACCGATCGATACGCGTTATGTGGTACCGGACGTGGCGGTGAAGAAACTGCAAGACCGCTGGGTCGTCAGCCTCAACCGCGAGGCCATGCCGCGCCTGCGCATCAACCGGCTCTACGCCGACATCCTGCAGCGCCACCGCGGCGGCAATGCGTCGTCGAGCGGACTGGCCAGCCAGTTGCAAGAAGCCAAGTGGCTGATCAAGAACGTGCAGCAGCGCTTCGACACGATCCTGAGGGTGTCGCAAGCCATCGTCGACCGCCAGCGGGCGTTCTTCGACCACGGCGAGGTGGCGATGCGGCCGCTCACCCTGCGCGAGATCGCGGAAACCGTCAGCCTCCACGAATCGACCATTTCGCGCGTGACGACCCAGAAGTACCTGGCGAGTCCGCGCGGCATCTACGAACTCAAATACTTTTTTGGCAGCCATGTCGCCACGGATACCGGCGGCGCGGCCTCCTCAACCGCAATTCGGGCGCTGATCAAGCAATTGGTCGGCGCCGAGGACGGCAAGAAGCCGCTCTCTGACGCCCGTCTTGCGGAAATCCTCGGCGAGCAGGGCATCGTCGTGGCACGTCGCACCGTAGCGAAGTACCGCGAATTGCTCAACATCCCGCCGGTCAACCTCAGGAAAGTTCTCTGAGAAAATACTTCTGACAAGGAGACATCATGAATCTCAACATCACCGGACACCACATCGAAGTCACTCCGGCCATTCGCGAATACGTCACGGGCAAACTCGATCGAGTACTGCGGCATTTTGATCAGGTGACCAGTTCGCACGTCATCCTGTCGGTTGAAAAGCTGCAACAAAAGGCGGAAGTCACCCTGCACGTCAAAGGCAAGGACATCTTCGCCGATGCCATCGACGCCGATCTCTACGCCGCCATCGACTTGGTGGCCGACAAGCTCGACCGCCAGGTGGTCAAGCACAAGGAAAAAGTCTCCAACCACAACCACGACAAGCGCCCGCAGGTCGAATAGGCCCGTAGCGGCAAGCCGGGCGACCCAGCAGCGGCAGCGCGTTATGTCTCGGCGCGCTTGAGCCTGGAACGGTATTCACCGGATAGCGTTATACTGCGCGCCGCCGCAACCTTCGCCCATCGCCGAATTGCACCCACAATGAACCAGATCGCCAGCCTGCTGCCACTCGACAACGTGGTGGCAAACCTCGACGCCAGCAGCAAGAAGCGCGTCTTCGAGCAGGTCGGCATTCTTTTCGAAAATCGTCACGGCGTCGCCCGCAGCACGGTCTACGACGCCCTGTTCGCACGCGAAAAGCTGGGCTCGACCGGCCTCGGCCAGGGCATCGCAATTCCTCACGGGCGCATCAAGGGTCTCAAGGCCCCGATCGGGGCCTTTGTCCGCCTCGGGTCGCCGGTGCAGTTCGACGCGCCGGACGGCAAGCCGGTCGGCCTGGTATTCGTGCTGCTGGTGCCCGAAGCGGCCAACGAGCACCATCTGCAACTGCTTTCCGAACTGGCACAGATGTTCTCCGACCGTGCCTTTCGCGAACAACTCGCCACAGCCGCCGACAGCGCGGCGCTGCACGGCCTTTTTGCCAATTGGCACGCCAATTAGTCGTTTCCCAGCTGTTCGAACGTAACCGCGAGCGGCTCCAGCTCTCGTGGGTCAGCGGGCCCATGACGCGAGCGATCTGCACCACGGAACATGTGGTGTCACCCGCCGACCTGATCGGCCACCTCAATCTGATGCACCCGGAACGCCTGCAGGTGATCGGCACGCCCGAAGTGGCCTGGTCGGCCCGCCACGCGGCGGAAAAAGTCTTCCATCACATGCAGGAAATCTACAACGCCAAGCCGCCGGCCATCATCGTGGCCGACGGCTGCGCGATCGACGACGGCGTGCGCAGCGGTTGCGAGGCCTCGGGCACGCCGCTGCTGCAAACTCCACTATCCTCGGCCTTCGTCATCGATACCCTGCGCGCCTTCGTCTCGCGCCAGTTGGCCGAAACCGGCACCCTGCACGGCGTCTTCCTCGACGTGCTGGGCATGGGCGTGCTGATCACCGGCGACTCCGGCGTCGGCAAGAGCGAACTCGGCCTGGAACTGATTTCGCGCGGTCACGGCCTGGTCGCCGACGACGTCGTCGATGTCTCGCGCATCGGCTCCGACACCCTCGAAGGCCGCTGCCCGGAACTACTCAAGGACTTCCTCGAAGTGCGCGGCCTCGGGCTGCTCAACATCCGCACCGTGTTCGGCGAAACCGCCTGCCGGCGCAAGATGCGGCTCAAGCTCATCGTCCATCTGCAAAAGCCGACGCCCGGCGTGCCGGAAGCCGCCCGCCTGCCGCTCGACGCGCAGACCGAAACCATACTCGGCGTGCCGATCCGCCGCGTCACCCTGCCCGTCGCTGCCGGCCGCAACCTTGCGGTGCTGCTGGAAGCCGCCGTGCGCGCCACGGTGCTGAAGCTGCGCGGCATCGACAGCATGCAGGAATTCGTCGAGCGCCAGGAAGCCGCGTTGCGCGCCGACGGCGGCCACGACCCGGTCAACTGAATTTCAGCCAGCTGCGTTGAATAAAAACGGCATTTCGCCGCCCACAAAAAGATAGGGAGATCCACCATGAACAAACTGATCGCCGTTGCCATTGCCACGCTGTTCGCCGCCAATGTCGCGCTGGCCCAGGCGCCTGCCGCCCCAGCCAAGGCTCCCGCTCCTGCCGCTGCACCGGCCCCCGCCAGGGCCGCGGAGCCGACGAAGGCTGCCGAAGCTGCCAAACCGGCCGACGCTGCCGCCAAACCGGCCGCGGCTGCCGCCAAACCGGCCGCGGCTGCCAGCGATTGCGAAGCCAGGGCGGTGAGCAAGACCGGCAAGCCCCTGCACGGCGCCGCCAAGGCCGCCTCGATCAAGAAGTGCCTGGGCGTCGGCAAATTGGCTGACGCTGGCAAGCCTGCCGCCAAAGCCTCGGCTTGCGCGGAAAGGGCCGTCAACAAGAACGGCAAGCCGCTCGCCGGCGCCGCCAAGGCCAACTTCATGAAGAAGTGCGAAGCCGACGCCAAGGCCGCCAAGTAAGAAGTCGACGCATCCTGAACCGAGAGCCGGCCCCATGCGGGGCCGGCTTTTTTATGTCCAGCCCCTCACGGGGCGGGACGGTATCCCAGCGATACGTCCGGCCCCGTGAGTGGCGGGACGGTATCCCCTCGTGGGATAAGTCCGGCAGGTGGTGCGACCCGACCGAACAAGGCCCTGGTGCATCTGCGTCAAGCGGCGAAATCTGCGGATCAAATGCTTTTCGCAGGACAATTCCGCAACTCGGCTATGCAAGCACTTGCACAGCAACTTGTTGCATAGTATGCTGCCCGCCATGGCGCTCGATCATGCCCTGCTGGTATCCCTGCTTGAAAAGCCCAGTTCCGGTTACGAACTGGCACGCCGCTTCGACCGTTCGATCGGTTACTTCTGGCATGCCACGCACCAGCAGATTTACCGCGTGCTGGCGCGCATGGAGGAGGCCGGCTGGCTCGACGCCGAAGTCCAGCCCGGCGAGGCTGCACCCGATCGCAAGGTGTTTACGGTCACCGCCAGCGGTCGCGCCGAGTTGTCGCGCTGGATGGCGCAACCCCTCGATCCCGAGGGTACGCGCAACGCCCTGATGGTCAAGATGCGCGGTGCGGCCTTCGGCGACCCGCACGAACTGATCGCCGAACTCGAACACCACCGCGCGGTGCATGCCAACCGGCTCACCGCCTACCGCGTCATCGAAGCGCGCGACTTCGCCGGCGAGCACGGCCCCGGCGCAGTGGACACCCAGCGCGCATTGCAGTACATGGTCCACAAGGCCGGCCTGCGCTTCGAGCAGGGCTGGCTGGAATGGTGCGAAGAAGCCCTCGATCTGCTGCGCAGCATGAAACCGGCCAAACGAAGGAGAAGCGCATCGTGAGTAATCCCTATCCCCACCTGCTGGCCCCGCTCGATCTCGGCTTCACCACGCTGAAGAACCGCGTCCTGATGGGCTCGATGCACACCGGGCTGGAGGACATCGGCAACAGCCACGGCCGCATGGCGGCGTTCTATGCCGCGCGCGCCAAGGGCGGCGTCGGCCTCATCGTCACCGGCGGCTTCGCGCCGAACCAGGACAGCATCGTCATGCAGGGCGCCTCGATCCTCGACAACGAGGTCGAAGCCGCCAAGCACCGCGTCATCACCGAGGCGGTGCATGCCAACGGCGGCAAGATCTGCGTGCAGATTCTCCACACCGGCCGCTATGCCTACACCAAGCGGCCCGTCGCGCCTTCCGCACTCAAGGCGCCGATCAATCCCTCGACGCCGCACGCGCTGACCGAGGAAGAAATTCAGAAGACCATCGCCGACTACGCCCAGTGCGCGGCGATGTGCCAGTTTGCCGGTTACGACGGCGTCGAGATCATGGGCTCGGAGGGCTACCTGATCAACGAATTCCTCGCGCCGCAGACCAACCACCGCGACGACCGCTGGGGCGGCAGCCTGGAAAACCGCATGCGCTTCGGCCTCGAAGTGATCCGCGCCGTGCGCGCCCGGGTCGGCACCGATTTCATCATCATCTTCCGCCTCTCGATGCTCGACCTGGTCGAAGGCGGCAGCACCTGGGACGAGGTCGTGACGATGGCCAAGGAAGTCGAAAAGGCCGGCGCCACGATCATCAATACCGGGGTGGGCTGGCACGAGGCGCGCATCCCGACCATCGCCACCATGGTGCCGCGCGCCGCCTACAGCTGGGTCACGCGACGCATGATGGGTCAGGTGAAGATACCGCTGATCACCACCAACCGCATCAACGACCCGCAGGTCGGCGAAGAGATCATTGCGCGCGGCGATGCCGACATGGTGTCGATGGCGCGGCCCTTCCTGGCCGACGCCGAGTTCGTGAACAAGGCGGCGGCGGGCCGCGCCGATGCGATCAATACCTGCATCGCCTGCAACCAGGCCTGCCTCGACCACATCTTCTCGCGCCAGCTGTGTTCCTGCCTGGTGAATCCCTTCGCCTGCCATGAACTCGACGTCACGGTCGAACCGGCGGCGGCGCCGAAGAAAGTCGCGGTGGTCGGCGCCGGTCCGGCGGGACTGGCCGCATCCACGCAACTCGCGGAGCGCGGCCACCGCGTCAGCCTGTTCGATGCCGCCGCCGAGATTGGCGGCCAGTTCAACCTGGCGCGGCGCATCCCGGGCAAGGAAGAATTCGCCGAGACCCTGCGCTACTTCGGCACGCGATTGAAGGAATTGAAGGTCGACGTGCAGTTGAATCGCCGTGTCGCCAGCGCCGACTTTCTGGGCTACGACCACGTCGTCGTCGCCACCGGCATCGTGCCGCGCAGGCCGGCCATTCCCGGCATCGAGCACGCGAAGGTGACCGGCTACATCGACCTCATCGAAGGCCGCAAGCCGGCCGGCAAGAAAGTCGCCGTGATCGGTGCCGGCGGCATCGGCTTCGACGTCGCGGAACTGCTGACCAATGCCGAGGCACACGGCGACTCGATCGACACCTACCGCAAGGAATGGGGCATCGACCCCGAGTACGCCGACAATCGCGGGGGCCTATTTACCAAAAGCGCCGCACCGCAAATGCCGGCGACGCCGCGGGAAGTCTGGCTATTGCAACGCAAGGCCAGCAAGGTCGGCGACGGCCTGGCCAAGACCACCGGCTGGGCGCGCCGCCTGCTGCTGCAAAAGCGCGGCGTGCATTTCCAGAGTGGCGTCGAGTACCTGAAGATCGACGACGCCGGCCTGCACATTTCCGTTGACGGCAAGCCGCGTCTGCTCGAAGTCGATACCATCGTCATCTGCGCCGGACAGGAGCCGCGCCGCGAACTTGTGGCCGGGCTCGAAGCCGCCGGCATCGGCTACACCCTGGTCGGCGGCGCCGATGTCGCCGTCGAACTCGACGCCAAGCGCGCGATCTGGCAAGCCACCGAGTTCGCGGTCGAATACTGAACCAGCGCGCCGGGTCAGGCCGCGGCAGCCTGGGCGCGCGCGATCTCCAGCTTGGCGATGGCGTTGCGGTGCACTTCGTCGGGACCGTCGGCGAAGCGCAGCGTGCGCTGGCTGGCATACATCGACGCGAGCGGGAAGTCGTCCGAAACGCCGCCGCCGCCATGCATCTGGATCGCCATGTCGATCACCTTGCAGGCGACGTTGGGCGCCACCACCTTGATCATCGCGATCTCGCCCTGCGCCCCCTTGTTGCCCACCGTGTCCATCATGTAAGCCGCCTTCAGCGTCAGCAGACGCGCCTGCTCGATCATGATGCGCGCCTCGGCAATGCGCTCGCGCGAGACGCCCTGCTCGGCCAGCGTACGGCCGAAGGCGACGCGGGAGAGCGAGCGCTTGACCATCAACTCCAGCGCGTACTCGGCGGCGCCGATGCTGCGCATGCAGTGGTGGATGCGTCCCGGCCCCAGCCGCCCCTGGGCGATCTCGAAGCCACGGCCTGCGCCGAGCAGGATGCCGGACTTGGGCACGCGCACGTCCTTCAGTTCGATCTCCATGTGGCCATGCGGCGCGTGGTCGTAGCCGAACACCGTGAGCGCGCGCTTGACCGTGATGCCCGGCGTCGCGGCCGGCACCAGGATCATCGATTGCTGGCGATGGCGGGCGGCGGACGGATCGGTCTTGCCCATCAGGATGTACACGGCGCAGCGCGGATCGCCGGCGCCGGACGACCACCACTTGGTGCCGTTGATCACGTAGTCGTCGCCGTCGGCCTCGATCCGGCACTGGATGTTGGTGGCATCCGACGACGCCACCGCCGGCTCGGTCATGAGGAAGGCGGAGCGGATTTCGCCGCGCAACAGCGGTTCCAGCCATCTGTCCTTCTGCGCCTCGCTGCCGTAGCGTTCCAGCGTTTCCATGTTGCCGGTGTCCGGCGCCGAGCAATTGAACACCTCGGGGCCCCAGTGCGAGCGGCCCATGATTTCGCACAGCGGCGCGTATTCGAGGTTGGACAGTCCTTCCGGCGCGCGCGTCGAGCGCGGCAGGAACAAATTCCACAAGCCCTCGGCGCGCGCTTTGGGCTTGAGTTCCTCGATCAGTTTGGTCGGCACCCAAACCTTGCCGGCGGCGCGATTGGCTTCCACTTCCTGATGGAAGCGCGCCTCGTTAGGATAGACGTGGGCGTTCATGAAGGCCTGCAGGCGTGCCTGCAATTCCTTGACCTTGGGCGTGTAATCGAAATTCATAATTGTTCCTCCGCTGACGATGTGACACCAGCTTAGGGCCTGATCTATAATTTACCCAGTGCAATGTTTTAATGATTGCGCATTCATCTCATGCATATATCCCGGGTCGATCTCAACCTTTTCGTGATTTTCGACACCGTCCTCGCCGAGGGCGGCATCACGGCCGCGAGCCGCAAGCTGAATCTCTCGCAGCCGGCGGTCAGCCACGCCCTGACGCGTCTGCGCGGCCTGCTCGGCGATCCGCTGTTCCAGCGCCAGGGCCGCGCCATGGTGCCAACGCCGCTGGCGCGCGGCATCGCCTCTCCGGTGCGCGCCGCGCTGCGCAACATCGAGGGCACGCTGCATCAGGCGATCCGTTTCGATCCGGCCAGCAGCGATCGCCGCTTCACCCTGGCCTTCCGCGACGTGCTGGAACTGATCCTGGTGCCGCCGCTGATGCAGGCGCTGAACGAGGAAGCGCCGCAGCTGGACATCGTCGCCGCGCGCATGAACCGACGCAGCCTGGAATCCGACCTGTTCGCCGGCCGGGTGGATGTCGGCATCGACGTGCTGTTGCCGGTCTCGCCGGAAATCCGCTGCGAGCAGGCACTCTCCGAACCCATGGTGGTGGTGGCGCGCAAGGGGCACCCGGCGCTGGCGAAAAAGCTCGACCTCAAAGCCTATCTCGCGCAGCAGCACATCCAGGTATCTTCGCGTCGCCGCGGCCCCGGCCTGGAAGACCTCGAACTGGCGCGCGTCGGCGTCTCGCGCCGGATCCGCCTGCGCTGCCAGCACTATGGCACCGCCTGCCGCACGGTGAGCATGACCGACCTGCTGGCGACCATGCCGGCACGTTATGCGACAGTAATGAACCAGCCCTATGGCAACGAAATACGGCCGCTGCCGCTCAAGGACACGCAACTGGAACTTTATCTTTACTGGCACCGCAACACCGACGCCGACCCGGCCGGCATCTGGCTGCGCGAACGGCTGCGCACGGTCATCGCAGGCACGTGAGCGCCCCGCGCGGCCGCCCGAAGGGGCGCCAGTCATTCCACGGAGCTGCGCAGCAGCGAACCACCGTCACCCCCTGCCTCAGGCAGGAGGCTGGGGGGAGGGCAGTCCCGTGAGCAGCGGGCGCAACGATCAGGCGGGCGACGACGCGCAGGCGGCGGAAGTTCCGTTTCGCGCCATCGTCGAGCAATCGCTGGTCGGCATCTACGTGATCCAGGATGAGGTCGTCCAGTATGCCAATGCGGTGTTCGCCGGCCTCACCGGTCACCTGCCGGCGGAGATCGTCGGCATGCACATCCGCGATCTGACGCCGCCCTGGCGCTCGGAGGAAAACCTGCAGCGCATCCGTCAGCGCATCTCGGGCGAGATCCCCAGCATGCGCTTTCGCACCCAGGGCTGGCACAAGGATGGCTATCCGGTCGATGTCGAGGTGCATGGTAGCCGCGTGATCTTCCGCGGTCGGCCGGCGGTGGCCGGGGTGGCGATCAGCATCGCCGAAAACGTGCGCTTCGAGCATGAACTGCTGCACTCGCAGGAGCAACTGCGCGCGCTGGCGGCGTACATCAACGAAGACCGGGAGAAGCAGCGCCAGCACACCGCGCGCGAGCTGCACGACGTGCTGGGCGGCATCCTGACCTCGCTCAAGATGGATGCCGCGCGCGTGCGCCGCCGCCTGGAACGCGACGACAACCGCGAGATCGTCGATGGCATCGTCGATCTGGCGCAGGAGGCGATCGACGCGGTACGGCAGTTGTCCAAGGCGCTGCACCCGAGCCTGCTCGACCACCTCGGCCTGGTGCAGGCCGTCAGCCGCCAGTTGGACGGTATCGCCGCTGCCGATCAGTCAGGCGCAGGGCATCGCCGCCTATCGCATCGTGCAGGAGGCGCTGACCAACATCGCGCGCCATGCCGGTGCAACGCGGGTGCAGGTGGCGATCCGGCTCGACGGCGACACCCTGCACCTCGCCGTCGCCGACAATGGCCGCGGCGTCGCGCCGGCGGAACTTGAACGTCCGTCGATCGGCATCGTCGGCATGCGCGAACGGGCGCGCGAAGCGGGCGGCCACCTGGAGATCTGCCCGGGCCTGGACGGCGGCACGGTGTTGCGCCTGACGTTGCTGCCGCAAGGGGAAAGGGCGCCGCATGATTGAGGTGCTGGTGGTCGACGACCACACCATTTTCCGCTCCGGCCTGCGCCGCCTGCTCGGCGACGAAGCCGACATGCGTGTGCGCGAAGAGGCCGGCAACGCCGCCGATGCCATGCAGCTGCTGCGCCAGGCGAATTTTGACGCAGTCATACTCGACATCAACCTCAAGGGACGCAGCAGCCTCGACCTGCTGAAGTCGCTACGCCGCGAATGGCCGACGCTGCCGGTGCTGATGGTCTCGATGTACCCGGAAGAACAATTCGCCCGCGCCGCACTCGACGCCGGCGCCAACGGCTATGTCGCCAAGGACGCCGAGCCCGGCGACCTGCTGGCAGCCATCCGCCGCATCGCCCAGGGCGGCACCTGGCTCAGCTCGGGCTTCGCCGCCCGCGCCCGCGAAATGCCGGGCCGGCCGCCGGCGAGCGACCAGCCACCGCACTTTCGCCTCACGGTGAGCGAGATGCAGATCATGATGGCCATCGTCGCCGGCAAGTCGCTCACGGAAATCGGCGCCGACCTCTTCCTCAGCGTCAAGACGGTGTCGACCTACCGTAGCCGCATCCTCGAAAAGCTCCAGCTCGGCGGCAACTCCGAACTGGTGCGCTATGCGATGCAGCACGCGCTGCTGGATTGACTTATCGCTCGCGCGCCACGGCCCAGCCCAGCTCGGCCATGACCGGTGCCATGCGGCCGTAATCGAGCGCCGCGGCATGCGAGGCGGTGCCGTCCAGAGCGCGACGCATGATGCCCTGGAAAATTCCGACCAGCCGGAACAAGTTGAAGGCGACGTAGAAGCGCCATTCGGCGCCGATCGCTATGCCGCGCCGGGCCGCATAGGCGCGCAGATGATGCTGCTGGGACGGAATGCCGAGCGCGGCCAGGTCGAGCCCCGCCAGGCCGTGCAGCAGGCCCGGCGCGATCCGCCACATCAGGCAGTGGTAGGCGAAATCCGCCAGCGGATCGCCGAGGGTAGACAGCTCCCAGTCGAGCACCGCCAGTACGCGCGGCTCGCTCGGATGGAAGATCAGGTTGTCGAGCTTGAAGTCGCCGTGCAGCAGTCGCGCCGGGCCGGCGCTGGCCGGCAGGTGCTGCGGCAGTCAGGCCATCAGGTTTTCCATGGCGGGAATCGCGGCGGTTTCGGCAAGCCGGTAAAGCCTGGTCCAGCGCGCAATCTGGCGTGGCAGGAAGTCCTCGCTCTTGCCGAAATCGGCGAGCCCGAGGGTGACTGGGTCCATCGCATGCAGCGCGGCGATGACCCGGTTGGCCTCGTCGAAAATCGCGCCGCGCTCGGCGGAGGCCAATCCGGGCAGCGCATTGTCGGTGAAGCAACGACCGCCAAGGTAACCCATCACATAGAAGGCGCGGCCGATCACGCTCTCATCCATGCATAGCGCAAAAGTTGGCGCTGGCGGCACGGCGGTGCCGCCCAGCGTCGCCGTGCAGGTGGAGCAGAAACTCGGCTGGCGCATCGTGAACGGCTACGGCCTGACCGAGTCGTCCTCCGGTGTCATCATCATGCCGCGCGACTCGGGCGGCCGCGTGGACCCCGTGTCCGGCGCCATGTCGGTGGGCATCCCGATCAGCGGGGTGGATGTCTGGATCGAAGGCGAAGGCGGCGCCCGCCTCGGCCACGACGAGATCGGCGAAATCATCATCGCCGCGCCGATGGTCGCCGCCGGCTACTGGGGCCAGCCGGCGGCGACCGCGCAATGCATGCGGCATGACGGCCTGCGCACCGGCGACATCGGTTTCATGGACGTCAATGGCTGGTTCTACATCGTCGACCGCAAGAAAGACCTGATCAATGCCGCCGGCTACAAGGTCTGGCCGCGCGAAGTGGAGGACGTGCTGTATGCCCATCCGGCGGTGCGCGAGGCGGCCGTGGTCGGCATCGGCGACGCCTACCGCGGCGAAACCGTGAAGGCCGTGCTCAGCCTGCGCCCGGGCCTGCGCGCCGGACGCGAAGACATCGTGGCCTGGTGCCGCGAGCGCCTGGCGGCCTACAAGGTACCGCGCGTGGTCGAGTTCGTCGAGGAACTGCCGAAAAATGCCAGCGGCAAGATACTGCGCCGCCTGCTGCGCGAACAAACGGGAGCGACGGCATGAAACACTTCGTCGGCCGCACGGCCGTGATCACCGGCGCCGCCAGCGGCATCGGCCTGGCGCTGGCCCGACGCGCCGCCGGCCTGGGCATGAACCTGGTGCTGGCCGACCTCGAGGCGCCGCGCCTCGATGCGGCTGTCGCGACGCTCGATTTGCCGGCGGAGCGCGTCCTGACCCAGGTCGGCGACCTGAGCCTGGAAGCCACCGTCGCCGCGCTGGCCGATGCTGCTTTCGCAGCGCTTCGGCGCCGTGCATCTGTTGTGCAACAACGCGGGCGTGGCCTTGACGCGGCTGGTGCAGGAGACCCGCCGCACCGACTGGGAGTGGGTGCTGGGCGCCAACCTGTGGAGCACCATCCACGGCATCAACCACTTCCTGCCGCGCCTCGCGGCGCAGGCCGATGCGAGCCACATCGTCAACACGGCCTCGGCCGCCTACAACGTCAGCAAGCACGGCATCGTCACGCTGTCGGAAACCCTGTACCACGAACTGCGTGCCGAAGGCAGCCGGGTCGGCGTATCGGTGCTGTGTCCGGCCTGGGTCAAGACCGGCATCAACGCCGCCCTGCGCAACCGTCCCGCCCGCTACGGCGCCACCTCGGCCGCCGGCAAGCGGTCGCGCGCCCACGAAGAACGGATCGCCAGCGCATTGGAATCCGGCCGCCTGAGCGCAGATGACATGGCCGACGCGGTGTTTACGGCCATCGCCGAGGAACGCTTCTATGTGCTTCCGCATCGCCGCATCAACGACGCATTGCGGGTCCACTTCGACGACATCCTCGCAGCGCGCAATCCGTCGCCGCTCTGGTAGCGGCGCCGCGCAAAACTATTCTTGATTAGCCACAAAGCTCAGCCGACGCGCCGGGGCGTATGTCAACACGGCTCTCCCATGCTTCATGGGGGGAGATGGAGGGGGTGTCGAGAAGTCGCCCATACCGTCACGCCACCCTCTCCCCAGCCCTCTCCCGTCAAGGGAGAGGGAGATCGCCGCTTGCTGAACTTTGTGGCTAATCAGGAAACTATTTTACGGCGCGAGGAAATCCGCCCAGGCGCCTGGCGCACGCACCGGCAAGGGTTCGTAGCCGGGCATCGCGATCAGGCGCTGGCGGAAGGTGTTGCCGTGCAGCCGCGCCAGCAAGGCCTTGCCTTCGGGACTGCCGGCCACCGCGGCGGGCATGACAAAGCCGTAGCGCTCCCAGATCAGCGGCACGAAGCCAAGGTCGTAGCGCGCGGCCGCGGCCTCGATGCCGAAGCCGACATCGGCCTGGCCGGCGGCCACCGTCGCGGCGGTCGCCTCGTGGGTGAACTCTTCATGGGCGTAGCCGGCGATGCTTTCCGGGCGCAAGCCGTTGGCCGCCAGCAACTGGTCGATCAGGCTGCGCGTGCCCGAACCGCGCTGGCGGTTCACCATGCGCAGGCCGCGCTTCGAGGCATCGGCCAGGGTTTGCAGCCGGTGCGGATTGCCGCGCGGCACGATCAGGCCCTGGCAGCGCCGCATCAGCGGCAGGCAGAGGTGCTGCGCCGGCTTCAGCCAGCGCGCCAGCCAGCCCGCGACCTGTGCCGCACTCCAGTCTTCCGGCACATGGAAACCGACCATGTCGCACTCATCGCGACCGAGGCTCGCCAGCGCCTCCTCGCTGCCGCGCCAGTACAAATCGAAGCTGATGCGGCGGCCATGTTCGACCCAGTCGGCCAGCGCCAAGTCATGGCTCGCCGCCAGGCGCAGGCGCTCGGGTGTGGCGCGCACCACCGGCGCCAGCAAGTCCTCCAGGCGGCGCTGCCAGGGCGCATGCACCGCATCCAGCGCCACCCGCGCGGCCTCGTCGAGCTGCACCAGTGAGGCGCCGAAGTCGGTGAGCCGGGTTCCCCGCCCGCGCTCCATGACCACCAGGGCGGCGCCCAGGGCCTGCTCGCAATCGCGCAACAAACCCCAGGCCGAACGATAAGACATTCCCGCCCGCTTCGAGGCGTTGCCCAATGCACCCTCGGCCGCCACGGCGGCAAGCAAGGCCAGCAAGCGACCGGTATCGACATCCCCCAGCAAGGGGCCGAAATCCCAAGACCAGCGCAGGCGGGGTAGCGAGGCATTCGATTGACGTGTTGTTGCAGCAGCCGACATATTCAATCCTTTGTTTGCATAGCTTACTCTTGCCGGCCCTTATGTTGGTCCTTGCATAGCTGAGTCACTCCTTGCACGAATTCAACGAACCCTTCGTTACCGCCTGGCAACTGGTCGCCGCCGCCGACGCGCATCTGACCGGCATCGTCGGGCTGAGCCTGAGCGTCAGTCTGGCCGCGACGCTGATCGCCTGCGTGGTCGGCATGCCGATCGGCGCCCTGCTGGCGGTCGGCCGTTTCCCCGGGCGGCGCGTGCTGATCGTGCTGTTCAACGGCCTCATGGGCCTGCCGCCGGTGGTGGTCGGCCTACTGGTCTACCTGCTGCTGTCGCGCGCCGGGCCGCTGGGCCAATTCGGCCTGCTGTTCTCGCCGAGCGCCATGGTCATCGCCCAGGCCGTGTTAGTGACGCCGATCGTCGCGGCACTGACGCGGCAGGTGATCGCCGACGAATGGACGGAATACCGCGAGCAGCTGCGTTCGCTCGGCGCCAGCCGCCGCCGCGCCGCCGCCACCCTGCTCTGGGACGGCCGCTTTTCGCTGTCGACGGCGGCGCTGGCCGGCTTCGGCCGGGCGATTGCCGAAGTCGGCGCGGTGATGATCGTCGGCGGCAACATCGACGGCGTGACGCGCGTGATGACCACCACCATCGCGCTGGAAACCAGCAAGGGCGACCTGCCGCTGGCCTTGGCCCTGGGCTTCATCCTGATCGCCGTGGTGCTGGCGATCAATGCCGTCGCCTATGCCATGCGCGACTGGGCGGAAAGGCACTGGGGGTGAACAGCGCGCCCTGGCTCGCCGTCGAAAACCTCGGCCTCACCGAGGGCCGCACGCGCATCATCGACGCCGTTTCGCTGTCGCTGGCGGCGCAACGCACTGTCGTTCTCGGCCCCAATGGCGCCGGCAAGAGCACGTTGCTGCGCCTGATCCACGGCCTGCTGCGTCCGAGCGGCGGCGAGTTGCGCTGGTCGCGGCCGCTGTCGCAGGCGATGGTCTTCCAGCGGCCGATAATGCTGCGCACCACGGCGCTGGCCAACGTGGTCTACGGGCTCAAGCTCAAGGGCCATGCGGCGCATGACTGCGAGCGGCGCGCGCGGCAGGCGCTGGCTCGCGTCGGCCTCGAAGCCCTGACAAAACGCCCGGCACGGCTGCTCTCCGGTGGCGAACAGCAGCGCGTCGCGCTGGCCCGCGTCTGGGCGCTCGAACCCGAACTGCTGATCCTCGACGAACCCACCGCCAGCCTCGATCCGGCCAGCAGCCGCGAGGTCGAACGCATCATCGGCGAAATCGCCACGAACGGCACGCGCATCCTGATGACCACCCACAACCTCGGCCAGGCCCGGCGCCTCGCCGAGGAAATCGTCTTTATCGACCGCGGCCGCATCGCCGAGCAGACCCCGGTCACCGAGTTCTTCAACCAGCCGCAAACCGCCGCGGCGCAAGACTTTCTCCAGGAGGAAATGCCATGATCACCCGTCGCCTGTTCTGTTCCGCCCTCGCCGCCTGCGGCCTGTTCGCTGCCGCCGCGAGCCATGCCCAGGAACGCTTCATCACCGTTTCGTCGACTACCTCGACCGAGCAGTCGGGCCTGTTCGGCCACCTGCTGCCGATCTTCGAAAAACTCAGCGGCATCAAGGTGCGCGTGGTCGCGCTGGGCACCGGCCAGGCGCTCGACATGGCGCGGCGCGGCGATGCCGACGTGGTCTTCGTGCACGACAAGGCCGCCGAGGAAAAATTCATCGCCGAGGGCTACGGCGTCAAGCGCCAGGAAGTCATGTACAACGACTTCGTCGTGATCGGCCCCAAGGCCGACCCGGCCAAGGCTGCGGGCAAGGACATCCTCGAAGGCCTGCGCCGCATCGCGGCGGCCAAGGCGCCCTTCGTCTCGCGCGGCGACAAGAGCGGCACCCATGCCGCCGAGCTGCGCTACTGGAAAGCCGCCGGCGTCGATCTCGACAAGGCCAAGGGCTCCTGGTACCGCGACACCGGCTCCGGCATGGGCCCGGCGCTCAATACCGCCGCCTCGATGGACGCCTACATCCTCGCCGACCGCGGCACCTGGCTTTCGTTCAAGAACCGCGCCAACCTGGGCATCGTCGTCGAGGGCGATAAGCGGCTGTTCAACCAGTACGGCGTGATCCTGGTCAATCCCGCCAAACACCCGCATGTGAAGCAGGCCGACGGCCAGAAGTTCATCGACTGGGTTGTCGCCACCGACGGCCAGAAAGCGATTGCAGACTACAAGATCGGCGGCGAACAGCTGTTCTTCCCCAACGCCAAGCGCTGAACGCACGCGCGGCACGGCCGGCGCCGTGCCGCCAACGCCAACTTTCGGCCGCGCGGCCGTCAAGTTGCGTCAGTCGTTGAGTTTCCGGTAGAGCGTCTGCCGGCTGATGCCGAGGCGCCGCGCCGCTTCGGAAATGTTGCCGCGACTGCCCTCCAGCGCCTGCCGCACCGCCGCACGGGAAAGCTCCTTGAGGTTTTGCGTGATCCGCTGCGGGGCTGCCGGCGCGGCCTCGGCACCCTGCGGCGGGGCGACGAGGAGTTCTTCGGCCAGATCGTCGGGCAGGTGTTGCCAGTCGATGCATTCCTCATGCGGATCGAGCATCGCGCTGGCGGTTCTCAGGACGTTGGCGTACTGGCGCAGGTTGCCGGGCCAGCCGTGCTGGCAAAACCGCAGCAGCAGTTCGGGTGCAAGCTCGATCTCGCGCTCGGGATTGAGGCTGCTCAGCAGGCGCCGCGTCAGCACCAGAAAATCGCTGCGTTCGCGCAAGGCCGGAAGGCTTAGCGTCAGGCCATTGATGCGGTAATAGAGATCGCTGCGGAAACTCCCCTGCTCTGCAGCCTGGCGCAGATTGCGATGACTGGCGCAGATCAGCGCAAAATCGACATCCACCGCCCGACCACCGCCCAGCGGCGCGATCTGCCGCTCCTGCAGCACGCGCAGCAGGCGGCTCTGCATGGCCAGCGGCATGTCGCCGATTTCATCCAGAAGCAGCGTGCCGCCATGAGCTTCGCGCATGCGGCCGGGGCTGCCTTCGCGGCGGGCGCCCGTGTAGGCGCCGGACGCATAACCGAACAGTTCGGCTTCGATCAGGTTTTCCGGCACGGCTGCGCAATTGATGGCGACGAAAGGTCCGCCGCGGCGCGGGCCGCTGTCGTGCGTGGCGCGGGCGAATAGCTCCTTGCCGACGCCCGATTCGCCCTGGATCAGCAGTGGGATTGGCTTGCCGGATACGCGTCGGGCCTTGTCGGCCGCGCTACGCCAGCGTAAATCGCCGGTATCCAGCCTGGTCAGGGCGTCGTCCATGGCGAACTCGCGCCCGGCTGAAGGCGGGGCGCCGCGAGCTGCGGCGGGTTCGGCATGGACCTGGGCAAAAAGCCTGGTGCCGTCGTGCAGCGTCACCTGCATCGGCAACAGCTGATCATGCCTGGCGCGCGCCAGCAACTGGTCGAGGCTGAGGTCCACGGCACCGGCCAGCGGCGTGGTGCCCAGAGCGGACGGCGCCAGGCGCAGCAGTTGCAGGCCGTTGCGGTTCGCGCCGACGATCGAGCCGTCCGGACCAAGGACGATGATCCCTTCGGCGATGCTGCCGATGCCTTCGGCTTGCGGGTGCAGGTGCACCCGGATGTTGCGCTGGCATCCGGCGATGAGCAGGCGGTTCTCGATCATGCGCGCGGCCATGCCGACCAGGCCGCGGGTATGCGGATGACGGCCACGCTGGTCGCCGGAAATGTCCAGAATGCCGGCCAGCTCGCCGCTGGCCGACATGATCGGCGCCGCGGCGCAGGTGAGGAAAGCGTTGCGTTCGAGAAAATGCTCGGCGCCATGGATCTCGACGCCGCTGGCTTCCGCCAGCGCCGTGCCGATGGCATTGGTGCCGCGGTGCTGCTCGTGCCACGACGCGCCCGGAGCCAAGGCCACGCGCTCGGCCTTGCACAGAAAATCGGCGTCGCCCAGCGTGTGCATCAGCGTGCCGCGCTTGTCGGCCAGGATGACCATGCTTTGGGTATGGCGGACTTGCTCGAAAAGATGTTCCATGACCGGACGCGAGTGCGCAAGCAAATCTCGGTTGCCGGCCAGCAGCTGGCTCAGGTCGCCGCCACAGGCGTGCGCCGCGTCGGCCAGGCGGCCGCCCGGCGCAAGGCCCGCAGCGAGGCTGCGTCGCCAGGAACGGGCAATCCTTTCGTCGATGGCGCCGGCAAGGCAGGCACCGTGTTCCAGCAGATGCTCGCGCGCCTGGCGCAAGGCCGGCACGGGCAATGATGTTCGCATTGGATCTCCTCCACGGGTCGTCGCCCGATCGGATCAGCTTAGCCAAGGAGCCTGGAGCGGTGCAATAGGTTGCCGGCGACCACATGTCGACCTGTCAAGTTTCGTGACAGCTGTCGCGGCGTGGAGCATGGCGCGGATCGCAGCGAGTGCCGCGGGTTTCGCCAAAACCGCATCGAAACAATGGAATGCCAGCGGCGGCCGGTGCTGGCATGGCGCTTGATAGGAACAGTGACCCGCAAGGGAAAGCTTCTATCAATCGTACACATTGGAGGAAACAAGATGCTCTACGCTGCCCCCGGTACCGCAGGTGCCAAGATCGCCTACAAGGCCCGCTACGACAACTTCATCGGTGGCAAGTGGGTCGCCCCGGTCAAGGGTCAATACTTCGACGTCATCTCCCCGATCAATGGCCGGCCGTATACCAAGGTCGCCCGCTCCAGTGCCGAGGACATTGAATTGGCGCTCGATGCCGCGCACGCCGCCGCCGACAAGTGGGGCAAAACCTCGCCCACCGAGCGCTCCAACCTGCTGCTGAAGATCGCCGACCGCATCGAGGCCAACCTGGAACTGCTGGCCTACGCCGAGACCGTGGATAACGGCAAACCGATCCGCGAAACGCTGAATGCCGACATTCCGCTCGCCGTCGATCACTTCCGCTACTTCGCCGGCTGCGTGCGCGCCCAGGAAGGCGGCCTTTCCGACCTCGACGAGAACACCGTGGCCTACCACTTCCACGAACCGCTCGGCGTCGTCGGCCAGATCATCCCGTGGAACTTCCCGATCCTGATGGCGGCCTGGAAGCTGGCTCCCGCCATCGGCGCCGGCAACTGCGTGGTGCTGAAGCCCGCCGAATCGACGCCGATCAGCATCCTGATCCTGGCCGAGCTGATCGCCGACCTGCTGCCGCCGGGCGTGCTCAACATCGTCAATGGCTACGGGCGCGAGGCCGGCATGCCGCTGGCCACCAGCAAGCGCATCGCCAAGATCGCCTTCACCGGCTCCACCTCGACCGGCCGCGTGATCGCGCAGGCCGCCGCCAACAACCTGATCCCGGCGACACTGGAACTGGGCGGCAAGTCGCCCAATGTGTTCTTTGCCGATGTCATGGACGCCGACGACGGCTTCCTCGACAAGGCCATCGAAGGCCTGGTGCTGTTCGCCTTCAACCAGGGCGAGGTGTGCACCTGCCCCTCGCGCGCCCTGATCCAGGAATCGATCTACGACAAGTTCATGGAGCGCTGCCTGGCCCGCATCAAGGCCATCAAGCAGGGCAACCCGCTCGACACCGAGACCATGCTCGGCGCCCAGGCCTCCAAGGAACAGCTGACCAAGATCCTCTCCTACCTCGATCTGGGCAAGCAGGAAGGCGCCCAGGTGCTGATCGGCGGCCATCAGGCGCAAGTCGCCGGCGAACTGGGCGACGGCTATTACGTGCAGCCGACGGTGTTCAAGGGCCACAACAAGATGCGCATCTTCCAGGAAGAGATTTTCGGGCCGGTACTGGCCGTGACCACCTTCAAGGATGAAGCGGATGCCCTGGCGATCGCCAACGACACGCTCTACGGCCTCGGCGCCGGCGTCTGGAGCCGCAACGGCAACGTCGCCTACCGCATGGGCCGCGCGATCAAGGCCGGCCGCGTGTGGACCAACTGTTACCACGCCTACCCGGCGCACGCCAACTTCGGCGGCTACAAGGAATCCGGCATCGGCCGCGAAAACCACAAGGCGGCGCTCGACAACTACCAGCAGACGAAGAACCTGCTGGTCAGCTACGCCGAGCAGAAGCTGGGTTTCTTCTGATCCGGCGCGCGCACTTCAGCGAGTGACACCCTGGGGGCGGCCAGTTTTCCCTTGGCGCCCCCATTTACTTACGGAGAAGACATGGTCGAAAAAGTCATTGCCACCGCGGCAACGCTCGAGCTTATCGAATTCCTCAAGCAGAAACATGGCCCCCTGATATTCCACCAGTCCGGCGGCTGTTGCGACAACAGCGCCGCCAACTGCTTTCTGCCGGGCGAACTGACCATCGGCGCCGGCGACGTCCATCTCGGCGAAATCGGCGGCTGCCCCTTCTACATGAGCACATCGCAATACGAATACTGGAAGCATACCCAGCTCATCATCGACGTGATCGAAGGCCATGGCGGCAGCTTCTCGCTCGAAGGGCCGGAAGGGAAAGCGTTTCACACCCGGTCGCGGGTATTCACCGACGCCGAGTGGGCCGAAGTAAGCCAGGGACTCTAAGGCAGGTTCTCCTTCAGGCAGCGGCGTGCCAGAGCCGCTGCGTCAGGCGCTTGGCCAGCACCTGCGTCACGCGGCGCCGGTAGAGCACATCGACCAGCGTCGTTTTCATGGCGCGGGTGGCCAGATCCGCCTGCTCCGCGATGACGGCCAGGGCGGCTGCGTCGAGCGGCTTGCCGAGCAGTCCGGCTAGCCCGTCCAGCGCCAGCGGCTGCGAGGCGACGCCGGTGCAGGCAATGCGCAACCCGGTCAGCAGTGCGTTCTCACGGCGCAGCGCGACGGCTATGCCGGCCAGCGGAAAATCGATGGCGCCGCGCACACGGAGTTTTTCGTAGCTGCTGAGCCATGCGTCGTCGAGCGGCACGCGCACCGCAATCAGCAGTTCGCCGGGCGCCAGCGTCAGCCAGGCCATGCCGTCGTCGCGATACAGATCGATCAAGGGCTGCCGGCGCAGGCCCTGCGGGCCGAGGATCTCGACCTCGGCGGCGAGCGCGATCAGCGCCGGCGCGACATCGCCGCTGAATGCCGCATAGCAGCGCTTCGACTTCTTGGCGACGCGGCAGCCGACGCCGTCGAGCTTCATGCAGTAACTGTTGCCGGCGCGCCAGGATTCGCTCTGGTTGTAGTAGGCGCAGCGCGTGTCGAGGCAGAGGTTGCCGCCCAGGGTCGCGGCGCTGCGGTGCGTCGGCCCGGCTACCGCCAGCGCCGCCTCGGCCAGCGCCGGCAGACGCATCCGCACCGCGACATGCGCGGCCAGGCTGGCCAGCGTGACGCCGGCGCCGATGCGCAGCTGGCCATCGACTTCGGCGATGCCGCGCAAATCGTCGATGCCGGCCAGATCGATGACGGCTGCGGGCTTGAGCAGCCCCCGCCGCAAGTTCGGCAGCAGGTCGGTGCCGCCGGCGATGTAGCGGCTGGCCGCGTGCAGGCCATGCAGGCGCACCGCGTCGGCGGCGGTCGCCGGGCGCAGCAGCTGAAAATCGGGTAATGCGTTCATCATGCAGTTCCTCGCGCAAGAGTTGGCGCTGGCGCTACGGCGTCGGGCTGATCGGCGAGTGCCGCGAAGACCCGCGCCGGGGTTATCGGCAGCATCCGGAAGCGCTGCCCGGTGGCTTCCTCGACGGCTGCGGCGAGCGCCGACATGAAGCCGGCCAGCGGGCCCTCGCTGGCTTCCTTGGCGCCGAAGGGGCCGTTGGGGTCGATGCTCTCGACGATATGCACCTCGATCTCGGGCGATTCGGCCATGGTCGGCACGCCGTAGTCCATGAAACTGGCCGCCTTGTGGCGGCCGTTCTCGTACACCGTCTCCTCGCTCATGGCCTGGCCCATGCCCATCCAGACCGCGCCCTGCACCTGGCCCTCGACCGACATCGGGTTGATGGCGAAGCCGCAGTCCAGCGCGGCCCAGACTTTCTCGACGGTGATCTTGCCCAGGTCGAGATCGACGCTGACCTCGACCGCCTGCGCCGCATAGGAGAAGCCCATGGAGGAGCCCACCGCGCCGCCGCGCTGCTTGCCGCCCTGGAATTCGACGGGGCAGGTGAAGGTGCCATTCACCGTCAGCATGCCAACGCCGACCAGCGCTTCCTCGGCGATGTCCTCGAAGGGGATGTGCCGGTCCGGATCCGTCGCCACTGCAGCGCCTTCGCCGAACCATTCGACTTCGGCTTCAGTAACTTTCAGGCGCCGTGCGGCGGCCGTGACCAGCAGCTTCTTCAGATTCTGCGCGGCATCGGCGGCGGCATTGCCGACCATGAAGGTGACGCGCGACGAATACGAGCCATTATCCTTGGGCGTCAGCGCCGAGTCGTTGGCGATCAGGCGCAGTCGGCGGTAATCGACGCCGAGGACTTCGGTAACGATCTGCGTGATGATGGTCGACGAGCCCTGTCCGATGTCGGCGGCGCCGGTCAGGATCGTGATGCCGCCGTCGAAATCCAGGCGCAGGGCGATCGTCGCGTGCGGCTGTCCGGTGAAATGCACCGGCTTGGCCGAGCCGCTGACGAAATGCGAGCAGGCCATGCCCAACCCCTTGCCGATGTTGCCGCTCTGCCCCAGCTTGCCCTTGCGCTGCTTCCAGCCGCTGGCCGCCTCGACCCAGTCGAGGCAGTCGCCGAGGCCGTAGGACATTACCTTGAGGCCGTTGATGGTGTCGGTCGGCGCTTGCAATAGATTGCGCCGGCGAATCGCGATCGGGTCGAGCCCGAGTTCGGCGGCCATCGTGTCGAGCAGCGACTCGAAGGCGAAGCGGATATTGACCGTGCCGTGGCCGCGCATCGCGCCACAGGGCGGCGTGTTGGAATAGACGCGGTAGCCGTCGTACTTCACTGCCGGCAAGTTGTAGAGGCCGTTGAGCAGGGCGCCGGAATAGAGGATGGTTACCAGCCCGTAGCCGCCGTAGGCGCCGCCGCGCTGCACCACCTCGGCCTGGCAGGCGGTCATGCGGCCGTCCTTCATCAAGCCGAGCTTGATGCGGATCTGCGTCTCGGGCCGGCCACGATGGGTGAGGAAAGCCTCCTCGCGCGTCATCAGCAGGCGCACCGTGCCGCGTGCGGCGCGCGCCAGCAGGGCGACAATGACTTCGAAATTGAACGGTTCAACGCGATGGCCGAAGCCGCCGCCGACGAAAGGTTTGATGACGCGGATGTGCGCCGCTTCCATCTTCAGGCATTGCGCCAGCGTCAGATGCACGTAATAGGGCACCTGCGTCACCGACCACAGCGTCAGGTGGCCGCGCTCGGGTTCATAGGTGGCCAGCGCCGCATTGGGTTCCATCATCGCGTGATGGACCTCGGCGCAGTCGTAGCTTTCCTCGCGGATCAGGTCGGCGGCGGCGAAGCCGGCCGCGGTGTCGCCGAATTCGTTATGCACTTCGCGTTCGATGTTGCCGGCCTTGTTCTCGTGCAGCAGCACCGCGTCGTCCGCTCGTGCGTCGGCGGCCTTGAAATAGGCCGGCAGTTCGCGCACGCGCAGGCGGATGCGCGACAGCGCCAGATCCGCCGTGGCCTCGTCGATTGCCGCCACCGCGGCGACCGGTTCGCCGATATAGCGAATGCGTTCGCGCGCCAGCGGAAACTCGTTCTGCGCAATCGGGATCACGCCGTAGGGAATGTTGCAGTCGGCCCCCGTCACGATGGCGCGAACACCGGGCAGTTTTACCGCCTCGCTGATATCGACTTCCAGCAGTTCGGCGTGGGCGTGAGGGCTGCGCAGGATCTTGCCGACCAGCGCGCCATTGGCCGGCAGGTCGGCTGTGTAACGCGCCGTGCCGGTGACCTTCTCGATGCCATCCACCAGCGGCATGCGCGCGCCGACGCCGCGATCGGATTTCTTCGTGGCCGGCGTCAGCTTCAGCGTGCGATCGGGCGCGTTCATAGCGCGTGCTCCCTGCCGCAGGCAGCCGCAACCGAATCCACAACCTTGACGTAGCCGGTGCAGCGGCAGAGGTTGCCGGCGAGCGCGGCGCGTATCTGCTCGCGATCCGGCTGCGCGTTGCTGCGCAGCAGGGCTTCGGCGGCCATGATCATGCCCGGCGTGCAGAAACCGCACTGAGCCCCGAGGTGTTCGTGAAAGGCGCGCTGCAGGCGGGAGATGTTGCCTTCCCGGCTCAGGCTTTCTATGGTTTCCACCACCCGCCCGGCGACGCTGTGCGCCAGCGTGCTGCAGGCCAGACGCGGCTGGCCATCGACCAGCACGGTGCAGGCGCCGCACTCGCCGCCGTCGCAACCCTGCTTGGTCCCGGTCAGGCCCAGCGCATCGCGCAGGTAATCGATCAACAGGGTGTTGTCGGCGACCGCATCTTCGCGCGGCTTGCCGTTCACCGAAAGTGTGAGAATTGTCTTCACGTGGTCTTCCTTCCGCTGCCCGGTTCTGGTTGTCATTGCTGGACGTCCAACAATTTGCCGGGGAATAGTTTCACATCGTGGCGCAGGAACAAATATGTGCCGCGCTGCATAGACCCGAATGGGAGGTCGGGGGGCCGAGCGCGATAGAATACGGCCCTCGCCGAATTTCCCCGGCGCATCAACCGGTTGCATTCCCATGCTCGTCGCATCAAACGTCACCATCCAGTTCGGCGCCAAGCCGCTTTTCGAGAATGTCTCGGTCAAGTTCGGCGAGGGCAATCGCTACGGCCTGATCGGCGCCAACGGCTCGGGCAAGACCACGTTCATGAAAATCCTGGCCGGCGTGCTGGAGTCTTCCGCCGGCAATGTCTCGCTCGATTCGGGCGAGCGCATGGCCTACCTGAAGCAGGACCAGTTCGGCTACGAGAACGTGCGCGTGCTCGACGTGGTGATGATGGGCCACGCCGAGATGTGGGCCTGCATGTCCGAGCGCGACGCGATCTACGCCAACCCCGACGCGACCGAGGACGACTACATGCGCGCCGCCGAGCTGGAATCGCACTTCGCCGAGTACGACGGCTACACCGCCGAATCGCGCGCCGGCGAACTGCTGCTGGGCGCCGGTATCCCGATCGAAAAGCACAACGGCCCGATGAGCGAAGTGGCGCCGGGCTGGAAGCTGCGCGTACTGCTGGTGCAGGCGCTGTTCGCCAATCCCGACATCCTGCTGCTCGACGAGCCGACCAACAACCTCGACATCAACACCATCCGCTGGCTGGAGGACATCCTCAACGCGCGCGAGAGCACCATGATCATCATCTCGCACGACCGCCACTTCCTGAACCAGGTGTGCACCCACATGGCCGACCTCGACTACGGCACGATCCGTGTCTATGGCGGCAACTACGACGACTTCATGGAAGCCTCGACCGTCGCGCGCGAGCGCCAGGTTTCGGCCAACGCCAAGGCCAAGGAACGCGTCGCCGACCTGCAGGGCTTCGTGCGCCGCTTCTCGGCCAACAAGTCGAAGGCGCGCCAGGCCACCAGCCGCCTCAAGCTGATCGAGAAAATCCGCCCGGAAGACATCAAGCCTTCCTCACGCCAGTACCCGTGGATACGCTTCGATTTCGACGAGAAGGAAAAGCTGCATCGGCAGGCGGTGGAGATCGAGAACCTCGGCTTCGGCTATGAACCCAAGGTGCCGATCATCAAATCGCTGTCGATGAGCATCGACGCCGGCGACAAGATCGCCATCATCGGCGAGAACGGCGTCGGCAAGACCACGCTGCTGCGCCTGCTGGCCGGTGAGAAGCTGGGCGGCCTGACGCCGCTGGGCGGCAAGATCAAGTGGGCGGAAAAGGCGCGTCCCGGCGTGTTCCACCAGGACCATGCGGCCGATTTCGCCGACAAGACGCCGCTTACCGAATGGATCGTGCAGTGGGTACGCCAGGGCGGCTATGAAGGCGGCGACGTTGAAACGCTGATTCGCGGCACGCTGGGCCGACTGCTGTTCTCGGGCGACGATGCGAAGAAGCCGGTGAATGTGATTTCCGGCGGCGAGCAGGGTCGCATGCTGTTCGGCAAGCTGATGCTGCTGCGGAACAACGTGCTGCTGATGGACGAGCCGACCAACCACCTCGACATGGAATCCATCGAGTCGCTCAACACCGCGCTGGAGAAGTATCCCGGCACGCTGATCTTCGTCTCGCACGACCGCGAATTCGTCTCGTCCCTGGCGACGCGCATCATCGACATCCGGCCGGATCGGACCATCATCGACTACCGCGGCAGCTACGAGGAATACCTCGCCAGTCAGGGCTTGGGCTGAAGGCAGAAGGGCTTTGATCCGCAGATTTCGCAGATTACGCAGATGGATTCAATGGTGTTCATCTGTGAAAATCTGCGTCATCTGCGGAAGATGAATTGAATCGCCGAGTTGCACCGCATCACGGCTTGTATTACAGTTAATACATGTCATTTGAAGGAGCTGCTGCCATGACCACCACCGTTCGTCTTCCCCTCCGCGTCGAGCAGGCGCTGGCGACCTATTGCGTCGAAGCCAAGCGCACCAAGTCGGAAGTGATTGTCGAACTCCTGGAGCAGCGCTTCATGGGCACGAAAACCGAGCGCTCGCCTTACGAACTGGCGCAGGAAGCCGGCTTTATTGGCTGCATTGCAGGTGCCGGCAAGGCCAAAGCGGGCAGCACCAAGGAACGGGTCGTCGCCGCCATCCGCAAGAAGCACGGCAAGAAGCCGGTCGCGTGAGTTCGTTGCTCGTCGACACCGGTCCGCTGGTGGCGCTGGCAGACAAGCGTGACCACGCCCACCTCGACTGCAAATCCTTTCTCGAAAACTATCGCGGCCGCCTGGTGACGACCTGGGCGGTGCTCACCGAGTTCTCGCATCTCGCCCCGTCGGTTTCCGCCACGCTGCCGCTGTATCGCTGGATCGACAAGGGCGGCCTGGAACTGCTGCCGCTGGGCCGCGATGAGCTGGTGCGGGCCATCGACTGGATCGAAAAGTATGCCGACCGGCCGATGGATCTGGCCGATGCCTCGCTGGTGGTCGCCGCAATGAACACCGGCATCCACACGGTATGGACCCTCGACCGCAACGATTTCGAAACCTACCGGCTGCCGGGACGCAAGCGTTTCCGGCTGGCCACGAGCAAACTATGATTCTTCTACGCGATCTGGGTTTTTCCCGCAACGGCGAGGCTCTCGTCACCGGCGCTTCGCTGCAACTGCATCCGGGCTGGAAGATCGGCCTCACCGGCGCCAATGGCTGCGGCAAGTCGTCCTTCCTCGGCCTCTTGCGCGGCGAGCTGCACGCCGACCGCGGCGACCTCGAACGTCCTCCCGGCTGGGTGCTGGCGCACGTCGCCCAGGACACCCCGGCGCTGCCCGACGCGGCGCTGGATTTCGTGCTCGACGGCGACGTCGAACTGCGCCAGATCGAGCGCGATCTGGTCGCCGCCGAAGAGCACCCCGACGACCATCACGCCGGCGAGCAGATCGGCCTGCTGCATGCGCGCCTCTCCGAGATCGACGGCTATGCCGCGCCGGCGCGCGCAGCGGCCCTGATGCACGGCCTGGGTTTCTCGGACGAGGATTTCCAGCGCCCGGTGGCCGAGTTTTCCGGCGGCTGGCGCGTGCGCCTGAACCTGGCGCGCGCCCTGATGTGCCGCTCGGATCTCTTGCTGCTCGACGAGCCGACCAACCACCTCGACCTCGACGCGATCATCTGGCTCGAGGACTGGCTCAAGAGCTATCCCGGCACGCTGATCCTGATTTCGCACGATCGCGATTTCCTCGATGTCATCACCAGTCACATCCTTGCCATCGAGGCCGGCAAGATGCAACTGTTCACCGGCAACTATTCGGCCTGCGAGCGCGCGCGCGCCGAGCGCCTGGCCAACGACATGGCACTGGCGGCCAAGCAGAAGCGCGAGGCGGCGCACCTGCAAAGCTACATCGACCGCTTCCGCGCCAAGGCCTCCAAGGCGCGCCAAGCGCAGAGCCGGATCAAGATGCTGGCGAAGATGGGCGACATCGTCGCCGCCCATATCGACACGCCGTTTTCCTTCAGCTTTCCCGAACCCAGCGGCTTCTCCGATCCGCTGCTGCTGGTCGATGACGCAAGAGTTGGCTATGGCGACACGCCGATTTTCGACAAGCTCAGGTTCACGCTGCGCCCCGACAGCCGCATCGGCCTGCTGGGCCGCAACGGCGCCGGCAAGTCCACGCTGATGAAACTGCTGGCCGGCGAACTGCAGCCGCTGGCCGGCGTGCGCGAAGAAGGGCGCAACCTCAAGCTCGGCTACTTCGCCCAGCACCAGCTCGAACAATTGCGCCCGGCCGAATCGCCGCTGTGGCACATGATCAAGCAGGAGCCGCGCACCCGCGAGCAGGACTTGCGCGGCTACCTCGGCGGCTTCGACTTCCGCGGCGACATGGTCGATGCCCCCTGCGGGCGTTTTTCCGGCGGCGAGAAAACCCGGCTGGCGCTGGCGCTGATGATCCGCACCGCGCCCAACCTGCTGCTGATGGACGAGCCGACCAACCACCTCGACCTCGAAATGCGCGAGGCGCTGACCATCGCGCTGCAGGAAACCGAGGCCGGCATGGTGCTGGTCTCGCACGACCGGCACCTGTTGCGCGCGACCTGCGACGAACTCTGGCTGGTGGCCGACGGCAAGGTGACGCCCTTCGACGGCGACCTCGACGACTATGCCGAGTGGCTCAACCAGTCGCGCGCCGCGGAGAAATCCGCCGAGCGCGAAAAGGCGCAGCAGCGCCGAGAGCTGGCTGCCGCCGAGGAAAAGCGCAAGGCTACGGCCGCCAGGATGAGCAGCTCGGCGACGCTCGCCGCAAGGCGGCCGCTGCTCAAGGAATCCGAAAAGCTGGAGCAGCAGCTCGCCGCCTGGCAGGGCGAACTCAAGCTGCTGGAAGCCCGCCTCGCCGACCCCACGCTGTACGCGGCTGTCGACAGCCATCTGCTCGACGACCTGACCCTGCGCCAGAATCTATTGACGCAGAATATCGAGACGGCAGAATCACGCTGGCTGGAAATACAGGAGCAGCTGGACAGCGCCCAGGAGAACTGAATGACCATCACCTCACGCAAGCCGCCAGCGGCGGCCGGCAAGCCGAAGGCGGCAGCGCGCAAGGCGCCACCGAAACCGGCAAAGAAAGCGGCGCCCGCGCCGCGCCGCCCGTCCTCCGGCGACATCACGCCGTCGCGCACGGCGAAGGGCATCGCCTCCTTCGTCGTCAGGGACCGCAGCGACGCCGCGCGCGATTCGAAGATCGAGGCCATCCACGACATCGTCGCCCACGCCCGGCCCGGCGAAGGCGCCCGGCTTGCCAAGGCGCTCAAGGCCGTGGTCGCCGGCGCCGCGCCCGACGATGTCGAGGCGCTCAAGGACGCGCTGCTGCAACGCGAAGTCGCGGCCAGCGAACACCCGGACGACGAGCTGGCGCCGGACTGGCGCGAAGGCGGCTACCCCTACCGCCACCTGATGACGCGCAAGAACTACGAGAAGCAGAAATACCATCTGCAGGTCGAGCTGCTCAAGCTGCAGGCCTGGGTCAAGGAAACCGGGCAGAAGGTCGTGGTCCTGTTCGAGGGCCGCGACGCGGCGGGCAAGGGCGGCACCATCAAGCGTTTCATGGAACACCTGAATCCGCGCGGCGCGCATGTCGTGGCGCTGGAAAAGCCCTCCGACACCGAGCGCGGCCAGTGGTATTTCCAGCGCTACGTGCAGCACCTGCCGACCGCCGGCGAAATCGCCATGTTCGACCGCTCCTGGTACAACCGCGCCGGCGTCGAGCGCGTGATGGGCTTCTGCAGCGACGTCGAGTATGAAGAATTCATGCGCCAGACGCCGGAGTTCGAGCGCACCCTGGTCAGGAGCGGCGTGCATTTGATCAAGTTCTGGTTCTCGGTCTCGCGGCCCGAGCAGCGGCGTCGTTTCCAGGAGCGCGAAACCCACCCGCTCAAGCAGTGGAAGCTGTCGCCGATCGACCTCGCCTCGCTCGACAAGTGGGACGACTACACCAAGGCCAAGGAAGCGATGTTCTTCCACACCGACACGGCCGACGCGCCATGGACCGTGATCAAGTCCGACTGCAAGAAGCGCGCGCGGCTGAATGCCCTGCGCTACGTGTTGCACAAGCTGCCCTACGCCAACAAGGAGGCGGGCCAGATCGGCGCCCTCGACACGCTGCTGGTGGGCCGCGCCAACATCGTCTATGAACGCGGCGAGCACCGCGGCGCGCCGCTATGAAGCCAGCCTGCCGCATGTATCTGCCCGCCCATTTCGAGGAATCGCGCCCCGCAGTGCTGCACCAGCTGCTGCGCGAACAGCCCTTTGCCACGCTGGTGACGCAAAGCGCGGACGGCCTCACGGCGGACCATCTGCCGCTGCACCTGGCGCCCGAAATCGGTCCGTTCGGCGCGCTGCAAGGCCACGTCGCGCGCGCCAATCCGCTCTGGCAGCGGGCGGCGGACAGCGAGGTGCTGGCGATCTTCCACGGTCCGCAGGCCTACGTGACGCCTTCGTGGTACGCGACCAAGCGCGAGCATGGCAAGGCCGTGCCTACCTGGAATTACGTGGTGGTCCATGCCCGCGGGCGGCTGCGCGCGATCGACGATACGGCCTGGCTGCGCCGGCAGTTGACCGTCCTGGTCGCCGAGCACGAAGCAGGCTTCGCCGAGCCCTGGCAGATCGCCGACGCGCCGCCCGACTATATCGACAAGATGTTGTCGGCCATCGTCGGCATCGAGATCGTCATCACCGAACTCCAGGGCAAGTGGAAAATCAGCCAGAACCAGCCCGCCGCGAACCGCGCCGGCGTGGTCGCCGGCCTGCGCCAGCAGGGCACCGACGACACACTGGCGATGGCAGACCTGGTCGCAGGCCTCGCCCCGCCATGAATTTGCAGCAAACCGAACTGCCCGCGCCCTCGGCCGATGCGCGCGCCGCGAGCGCCGCGCTGACGGACATCATCGCCGCCGAGATTGCCCTGCGCGGCGGCTGGATTTCCTTCGCGCGCTATATGGAGCTGGCGCTCTACGCGCCGGGCTTGGGCTATTACGCCGGCGGCTCGCGCAAGTTCGGCGTGGAAGGCGACTTCCTCACCGCGCCGGAACTGACGCCGCTGTTCGGCCAGGCGCTGGCGCGCCAGGTGGCGCAGATCCTCGCCGCCTCCAGCCCGCGGGTGATCGAAGCCGGCGCCGGCAGCGGCCGCCTCGCGGCCGACCTCTTGCCGGCGCTGGCCGCGCTGGATTGCCTGCCCGAACGCTACCAAATACTGGAACTCTCGGGCGAACTGCGCGCGCGCCAGCAGGCCACGCTGGCCGCACATGCGCCGCAATATGCCGATCGCGTCGAATGGCTGGACCAGTTGCCCGA
>JAXMJU010000296.1:0-20171 GCA_034376265.1 Sulfuritalea sp. | reverse complement strand
GCGCGCCGAAGTTCATGCATTCGGGGTATTGCCAAAATAGATGTTTGCAGGGAGGCGAGTCCCGCCTCCGAGGACCGGGCTCGTCCAACAAACGGTTCAGATCGTGGCTCGCTTCGCGATCACGATCTAACCTTATTCGTTCGGCGTCATTTGGTTACCGCCTACTGTCAACGATTCGTAGTAAGTGGCTGGCCAAAACAACCATTTCTTGAGCCTCCGTCGCATCAGTGATGCTAACCGTACGATGGGAGTGCGGGTTCTTGTACGAGCCTATTGCTCCTGCGAACAGATGCGCCAAAGCCAATCGTTCAGCGGCTGGTTGCTCTTGATCAGTGAGAGGTCCCGTATTTACATCAAAAGCTTTTCGCATCAAATCGACGCCAATATCTGTATCTGCAAATTTTCCGGCTTCACGGACAGCAATTTCAACCGCACGGAATGCTTTGAACACGGCGGTTTCCAAATCCTCTCGAATAATATCGAGCCATACCTCATCAGCTATAGCTGGGTGCAGCAGCGATTTGGGAAATGCAAGGCTGCGCGCATAAGTCTTAAACGAGTTATTAGTAAGAACCGTTTTGGCCCTGCGGCTTAGTAACATCCAGCCATTGTTTCCATTGGGCCCGGGCTCTGGAATAAGTAATCCTTGCATCAGTAGCCAATTCCAAGCTTCGGCGAGAACCAGCTCAGCATCGCTCTTGCGATGTTGTGGATACCCTTCATTTACTCCTGGGGTTCCGTGAATCGCCGACGCAATAGACTGAAGATGGATTTTGTTGTTTTGTTTGTGCTCCTGCGCCAACTGCAAAACGACTTCAGCCAACTCCTCAGGCGCAAGGGCTAGGAGGACCTCAATATCTGGAATGAGCGAGATTAGAGTAGCCACGTTTTGAGTACAGGAGTCTTTGACGCCGAACGTGGAGTTGAGTCGCCTGCGCGGCTTTTCGCGCAGGCGACATCGAACGAAAAGTTAGAGCGCGTTACGTACCACTTCCTCGAAAGCTGGCCATGATGGAGCAACAAGCAGAGCGAATGTCTAGGCATTGGGCTATATAGCAACCAGCTCGGCGATTTTTGCCGCAACCACCGCCATTGAATCTTCTGCAGTGTCCAAGCCACTTCGAGAGGCGAGCAAAGGGCTGACATTACGGAGAGCTTCATACGTCGTGTTGTGCACGATAGGAACGAGCTTGTTACCAGCCAGGAGCGCCGAAAGCTCTTTGTCGGCGACGCTCTCTTTTGGAAGGCGGGCCAGCAGCGCAGGGGTCACCAGTACAAGCCCAATTCGCGAATTCGCTAAGCCCTTGTCGATGGCGCGCATCATCGGCACGCCGAGGCCAAGATCCTTCTCGCTGAACCAAACTTTGACACCAGCCGCATCGAGCATATCGTGTAGCTCTTTGGCTGCCCCCTGCCGGTCGTCCCACGCGTGGCACAGGAAGACGTCACGAAGGTCAGGCTGCTCCGCTGCTCGCGTCTCAACAGTTTGGCGAATTGGCGCAAGTGACTGCACTTGGGCAGACGTGTACGACACGGACGAACCCGCTTTCGACCAGCGCGGCCTTGAAGTGCTGCTGGATCTGCCATCGCCGCCGCTACCGCTGCTGCTATAGCGCGCACCGCTGTTGGCCAACGAGGAGTAGGACGAGCCGTAGCCGCCATAGCGGTAGCTGCTGCGGTAACGGCATACAGGGCAGGCCGCGGCCGCAGCCGCTGAGCTATGTCCGCGTACTGGTGCTGTGCATCTAGCCATGTCGTAATACTTCCATCTTCAATCGTCCTTTCATGTAGGGGGTTAAGCAGCCGATGCGCTCTAACGTGAATTACTTGGAAAGGCTTTCATGGATGAAGTGAAGCCCAACATAGAGGGCGGGGATGTCATCATCAATGATGATTGGATCTCCGTCGTCCGGAGCGATGAGATTGGTCTTGCCATTGCCGGTGAACGTGAATTCCCCGACGGGATCAAGCGATTTCTCTGGGTCGTCTTTCATTAAAGCGCACGTCACTGCCCCAAGTAACGAGCCATTTTCGGAAAGGGCCGATGAAAAAGCGAAACGTAAGGTGCGGCCAACAAAAGTGGTTGTGAAATAGTTTTCCTCAAGATGGAGCGACGCCGAAATGTCTTTGATGTGGAAGTTCTGGGCCGTGACCTGCTCGGTGACGAACTTGGCGAATATCTGAAACCTTCCGGCAAGTTGTAAGTGGCGATTCGCTACGGTCTCGAGTTGTTGGTTTAGTTGATTCCACTTGAGCATATGCTCCTCCGAGGTAGGGCTCTAACAGCTATTCAGACGCAAAAACGTCTGGGTCATTGCCAATAATACGGACACGGCGGAAATGCCTTTTAAGGTATTGAATGACGTGGAGATTATCCGATCCCGGTCTCCTTATCAATCAACAATCATACGGACAGGGAGCTTATGTCCGCTTTACGGCGAATTCGTGAGTGGCTGCTTGTGGCCGCTGACAGCCATCAGTGTCCTGGCGCGTAAGCCCAGGCTTTTTCTTCGGCAATGGCCATGAGGCGCTTGTCTTTCGTCCATATCGGGACGTCTCGGATCACTGCAGCGGCAAGCAGGTGGGCATCGATGTAGCCGATGCCACGCCCCATCAGTTGCTGCTGCTCGATGAAGAACAGGGTTTCGTCTTCGGTGGCAGCTGACAGCCGCGGGAGGGATCGAAGCAGACTCAGCACTTCCACTCGGTTGCGCAGGTTGCCGCAAGCCAGTTCGCCGATCACGAAATCATGGATACAAACGACTTCGTTTTGCAGCAAGCCAGCCAATGCCGGGCTGCCGCTGCGCAAGTGGTCGATCCAAATCGATGTATCGACCAGTATCACCGCTTGCCTTCGCGACGGCGAGCGACACTTTCCAGTTGCGGCTCGCTACTGCCCAGCCGAGCAAGGCGACGGGCGCTTTCACGCTGGATTAAAGCGCTCAGCGCTTCCTTGAGCAGGGCACTGCGTTCTTGAACACCGGAGAGAAGTTGCGCCCGATTGAGTAGGTCTTCATCGAGCGTGACGGTAGTGCGCATGGTGTGACTCCTTTCGGATAGGCACCAATGATAGCATCACTTGGTGCTCCCATTGATGCTCAAATGGAGTCTGCGTACCGCCCTCGTAAGTGAATGGAATGACAAATTCGACCGTCCAAGTCCGCGATGCAACGCGCTGCCGCGTAGCGGCGCGCGTCATCAGCCCGCGGCATTCACCACGGTGATCTGGTCGTTGAGCGTCCAGTAATCGTAGAGCCAGCCGATTCCGAGCAGGCCGAGCGTGCAGAGGTAGAGGATGCCGGTGATCCACTTGCCCATGTACATCCGATGCACGCCGAATACTCCGAGGAAGGTCAGCAGTACCCAGGCGACGGAATAGTTGAGCTTGCCGGCGCGGAACCGGAGATCGGCCTGGCGGTCCATCGACGGTATCAGGAACAGGTCGATCAGCCAGCCCAGCCCTAGCAGGCCCAGCGTGAAGAACCAGAGGGTGCCGGTCACCGGCTTGCCGTAGTAAAAGCGGTGGGCCCCGGTGAAGCCGAACAGCCAGAGCACATAGCCGACGGTCTTGGAATGGGTATCGCTTGCCTGTGTCATCGCCTTGCTCCCGGGTTGGCCCGATATCGATCGGGCATCGGCATTCTACCGCCCGCTGCGGCGACGACTGCCGTCGCGTGGCGCAGACGGCCGCGCGCGACGTACATCGGCGGGTCGCCAGCGCCAACTTTCCGCCACGGATGCGATGACCCGGCGCGCTGTGCGTCAAGCTCCGGTCGCGGCGCGCTAACATGGACGCGGTCGGCTCCGCACCCGTAGCGACCCACAGTCAGCCGAGGCACCCATGAAGATCGCCGCATTGCTCGCCGCCGTATTGCTCCTGCCGCAAACTGCCTGGGCGCAGGATCGGCCCAGCCTGCCTTGCGGCGACGCCGACAAGGCGTGTGCGCGGCAGGCGATGCAGAACCATGCCGCGATCCGGCTCGACTCCTGGACGGCCGCGCTGGCGCTGCCGGTGGCCGGGCGCATCGGTGCGGCACCGCCGCAACTGGTCGAATACATCAGGCTCGACAATATCGCGAACGATTTCCCCGAACGGCCGCGCGCCGCCGGGCTCGATGCCGGCCTGCTGGCGGACATCAGGGGCGCGATGGCGGACTTGCCGGCGGCGATCTGGCAGCTTTTCGGCGAGCGCCTGGTGGGCGTGTACTTGGTCGAGGGCCTGGGCGGCACCGGTTACACCGACTACGTGCTCGACCCGCAGGGCAAGCCGCTCAAAGGCTTCGTCGTGCTGGATGCCGCCGTCCTCGCGCAGCAGAGCGCCAACGCCTGGGCGACGTGGAAGGAGAACACGCCATTCGCGCCAGGCGCCGGCTACCGGCTCGACGCGCGGATCGAAGCGGACGGCGATGACAACCGCAGGAACGCCATCCAGTACATCCTGCTGCATGAACTCGGCCACGTGTTCTCGATCGGGGCCGAGATCCATCCGCCGTGGAACGTCAGCCCAAAGGATGTGGCCGCCGAGGCGGCGTATCCGTTCTTCGATCTCTCGTGGCGGATCGACCGGACGGCGGACAAATACCGCAGCCGCTTCGACGCGGACTTTCCGCAGCGCGCGAGCACGGTTTATTACTTCGGTGCAAAGCTGTCCGCCGCCGATATGCAGCCGACCTATGCCAGCCTGCGGCGCACCAATTTCCCGTCGCTGTATGCCGCCACCGTACCGGGCGACGACTTCGCCGAAAGCTTTGCCAGCTACGTGCATGGGGTGCTGATGCGGCGACCGTGGCAGATCACGATTTCGCACGAGGGCCGGGTCGCGGAGGTTTTCCGCTCCTGCTGGGGCGAGCCGCGCTGCGCGGAAAAGCAGCGGATGCTGGAGCGGCTGCTCAATCTGCCGCCATAACCCGGCGCCTGCCGCCGGCTGGCGGCTGGCGCACTACCTCACGGGCATGGTGGGCATGGCGGACATAGCGAGCAAGCCTAATCCGGCCGGAACTGCTTGCGGTATTTGAAGGCCGCGTCGAACAGGTTGCTGCCCGCTTCGATGTCGGGATTGGCGTCGATCAGTCGATCGAGCCAAATCGACGTGTCGTGCTGCGGCCAGCGGTGGGCCAGTTCGTGGCGCATGGCGCTGATGCGGCGTGCCAGCGGCCGCCAGCGGTCGGGCGCCGCCTGCTTCAGGTAGAGCAAGGAGCTGATGTCGGCCAGGGCTTCGCCCCAGGTTTCCAGCGCGCCGCTTTTCACCACCGAGAGATAGCCCTGGATGGTCATGCCGGATTGCTTGTAGGCATCGGGCAGCACCTTGTCGAAGCGCTGGCGGACATAGGCTTCGCGCTGCTCGACGCAATGCGCCAGCTCGTGCACCGATATCGCGCGCATGATCGGCGCCAGGTCGCGCTGCCCGATGCTGGCGAAGAACTGCGTCAGGCCGTCTTCCGGTCGCGTGTTGAAGAACACCACGCAGGTGTTGGCTTCGATGTTGAGTCCCGCCGAGAGCAGCGGACGCGTCAGGCCTTCCTTTTGCGCGTCGAGCACCCTTAAGGCCATGCCTTCCGCACCAACCACGCCGGCGACCTCGTCCAGCGCCTGGCGGAACTGGGTCTCCGTGGGGTAGCCGGCTGCGTCTGCGCCCAGGGTCCAGCACAGGCCCAATGCCACGATTGCCACTGCTGCGATCCGCTTGCGCGCGGCGCCCATCACTGCATCTCCGGCGTGCCGGCGGTGGTACCGCTGCGCGCCAGGCGGGTGTCGACAGATACGGGCAGCAACTGGGCCAGCACGCCGCGCCGGACTTCCTTGTCGAGCCCCGCCAGGCTGCGTACGCGCTGGTAAAAGCGCGGCAGCTCGTGCCTTTCCTGCTCCAGCAGGGCCTCGAAGGCCGGCACCAGCGCGCTGTAGAGCGACAGCGACGCAAGTTTGGCGTTGTTGAGATCCTCGGCAAAAAATTTGTCATAGCCGGAATAGCCGCCCCAGCCTGCCTTCAGATCGGCGTAGTCGCTGCGCAGTGCGTGGAGCAGTTCGGCCTTGGCCTGGCGCTGCCGATCGGCGGCGTCCGCGGTGTTGTAGAGCGAATGCAGGCGCTTGCGGTAATCGCGCATCAGCCCGGCGAACGCCGCCTTGCGCTGGCGCTGCGCCTCGAAGGCCGGTCGCCGCTCGCCGGCAGTCGAGCGCGCCAGCCAGCGCCGCATGCCCTCGTTTTCCACTGCCGTGGCAAAGGACTCGTTGAACGCCGAATCGTCCGCCACAAAAACGATCTGGTGCGCCAGTTCGTGAAACACGATGCGCGCCACTTCCGGCGTACCGAGACGCAGGAAGGTGCTCAGCACCGGGTCGTCGAAGTAGCCCAGCGTCGAGTACGCGGCCACGCCGCCGACATGGGTGTCGTAACCCTGCTGGCGCAGTTCCGCAGCGAGATTTTCGGCGTCCTGCCGGTCGTAGTAGCCGCGGTAGTTCACGCAGCCCACCAGCAGCATGCACCAGCGTTTCGGCTCCAGCGAAAACTCGGGCGCGGCGAAAACGTTCCACACCACGCTGGGACGTCCGACGTCGACGTAGCTGCGATAGCTGTCGTTGTCGGGCAGCGCCAATTCGCGGCTGGCGAAGTCGCGTATGGCCTGCACTTCCTCCAGCTTCTGCCTGAGCTGGGGATCGCTCGCGGAATCGCGCACCAGTTCGCTGATCGGCTGGGCAGCCCGCATCACCTCGAAATGCCCGCTCATGGCCTGGACGTAGTAGCCGAGATTGCTGCAGCCAGCCAGCAGGCCGGCGAACAGCAAAGCCAGCAGGACTGGCCTGGCGGATCCAGGCAACTTGCACATCGGATTGGACACCACGTGTCTCCGGAAATGGCGCGATCGGGTTGGCGCACGGCGGCGTGGCAGCCATCACGCCAGCCGCTGCCACAGTCAAGCCGATGCTGCGCCGATCGGGTTCCGGCTCCTATCAGCAGGCAGCGCGACATTCTGTGAGCCGGTGGGAAACCGGGCGTAGGAATCACCCTACAGGCAGGCGGGGCCCGCAATCCGCCGCCGACACGTCCGGCACGCGGGAACTGTGCGCTGGCGCGCAGACCGGCGCCGGGTCTCGCTGCAAGCTGAACCTGCTACAGGTCCGCTGTTCAGGGGGCTGGCCAGTGCTGCACGCTTTGAAGGGATATCCCCATGCAAGACTTCCTCTCGCCGTCGATTGACCTGCGCACCACCGATCCGCTCAAGGCCTTGCGACGCTCCGAGAGTCGCTACCGCAGGCTGTTCGAAGCAGCGCAGGACGGCATTCTGCTGCTCAACGCGGACACGGCCCAGATCGAAGACGTCAACCCCTTCCTGATCGACATGCTCGGCTACTCGCATGCCGAGTTTCTGGGAAAGAAGATATGGGAAGTGGGGCCGTTTGCCGATGTCGCCGAGAGCAAGGGCATGTTTGCGGAACTGCAGGATCACGGCTACGTGCGCTACGAAGACCTGCCGCTGAAGACCAAGGGCGGCGCGCTGATCGCGGTCGAATTCGTCAGCAATACCTACGACTGCGAAGGCATCAAGGTCATCCAGTGCAACATTCGCGACATCACAATACGCAAGCGGGCCGAACGGGAACTGATTGAAAGCAAGGCGCACCTGCACCAGCTCACGATTTTTTTGCAGCGGGCGCGCGAGGAGGACCGGGCGCATTTCGCCCGCGAACTGCATGACGAACTGGGGCAGAACCTGACCGCGCTGCGGATCGACTTCAACGCCCTGGCCGATGGCCTGGCCGCCACGGACCCGGCCATCGGCGCGCGGCTGGCCGCGATCGACCGGATGATCAACAGCACGGTCGATGCGACGCGCCTGATGTGCGAGGAACTGCGCCCCGGCTTGCTCGACGATTTCGGCTTCGAAGTGGCAATCGCCAGCTATGCCAGGAACTTCACCCATCAGTTCGGCGTTCCCTGCGACCTGCTGCTGGACAAAGAGGACTACGGACTGGATGACCTGCTGTCGACATCGATCTTCCGCATCGTGCAGGAATCGCTGACCAACATTGCCCGCCACGCGCGCGCGACCCATGCCATGGTGGCCCTGGAGGATCGCGGCGGCGAGTTGCTGCTGACGATTGCCGACGATGGTTGCGGCATGGCGGCCGAACTGACCGGCGCAAGAAAGACCTACGGCATGCTCGGCATGCGCGAGCGCGTGAACATGATAGGGGGGCAGATTGCCATCGACAGTGCGCCGGGGCGCGGCACGCACATCGAGGTGAGCATTCCAAAAAGCCAGCAGCCGACACCATGATCCGCATTCTGATTGCCGATGACCACACCCTGATGCGCGACGGCTTGAAGCAGATCCTCGCCACGGCGGGCGACATGGTGGCCGCCGGCGAGGCCAGCGATGGCTTCGAGACGCTGGATCGGGTGCGCAGCGGCGATTGGGACCTGCTCCTGCTCGACATGTCGATGCCGGGTCGCAGCGGGGTCGAACTCATCAGGCAGATCAAGGCAGAAAAGCCCCGGCTGCCGATTCTCATGCTCAGCATGCACAAGGAAAGCGAGTATGCGGTGCGCAGCATCCGCGCCGGCGCGGCAGGTTACCTGTGCAAGGACAGCGCTTCGCAGCAGTTGCTGACCGCGATCCGCACCGTGGCAGGCGGCGGACGCTTCATCAGTCCCGAAGTGGCCGCCGACCTGGCCTTCGGCCTGATCCGGTACGACGAGAGGCCGCTGCATGCCTTGCTGTCGGATCGGGAGTTCCTGATTTTTCGCAGGCTGACCGCCGGCGATGCGATCGGCGAAATCGCGCAGCGACTCAACCTGAGCGCCAAGACGGTCAGCACCTACAAGGCACGCGTGCTGCAAAAAATGCAGATGTCCAGCGTCGCCGACCTGATCCGCTACGGCCTGAAGCACAATCTGCTCGACGACCCGGCCGATCCCTGAGCGCCCGGGCAGGCCGCGGCAAAGAGCCTGTTCCCTGTAGGGCAATTCCTACGTCCGGCTTCTCGCTCACTCACGAGAAGTCGCGCTCCCTGCCGATATCGCTGCAACCCCGATCGGCGCAGCATTGCGCGCACTGTGATCATCGATCTGTGAGCGCTGATGAATATCCTGCTGGTGGAAGATTCGCGCATCCTGCGCGAGCGCTTGCGCGGCATTTTCAGCACCATTCCCTTGGCCAGCCTGGTCGCCGAAACGGATAACGTTGACGACGCCAGACTGCTGCTGGATCGGTATCGGCCCGAGGTCGCCGTGATCGATCTGCGCCTCAGGGGCGGCAGCGGCCTTTCATTGCTGGGGCATGCCAGGACCACGCATCCGGCGACGACACTGATCGTGCTGACGAATTTGGCGCAAGCCGAATATCGGACGAAGTGCATCGAACTCGGCGCGCATTACTTCTTCGACAAGTCCAAGGATGTCGGTGCATTCACGCTTTTGCTGACGCACCTGAGCCGGCTCATGGCCGGGCCGGCGGATGCTTGCGGCGACGATGCGCCATGAGCCGGATCTGCAGCGGCGGGCCTGGTCAAGAGTTGGCGCTGGCGCGACGGCGGCCGGCGCGGCGTGGCGCGGGAAAACACAAGCTGCCGCAACGGCTCGTCAAGCCTTCGTCATAGCCTGGCGCTTGCCGCGGGGCGGGTACGCTTCTTCGAGTCGTACATCAGGATATCGGCCCGGTGCATCAGTTCTTCGGTGGATTCGCACTGGTCGAACTCGGCGATCCCGAGGCTGATGCTCACCACCGGGCAGCCCGGCTTGGGCAACCAGTGTTCGGCCCAGCGCCGGTCGAACGACGCCTTGAGCCGGTGGCCGATGACCCGGGCCTCGTCGCCCGGCGTGTCAAGCAGCAGCACCATGAACTCGTCGCCGCCGTAGCGAAACGCCATGTCGACCTTGCGCAGCTCGCCCTGTATGGTCTGCGCGCTGAAGCGCAGCGCGTTGTCGCCCTCCAGGTGGCCGAGCATATCGTTCACCTGCTTGAAGTTGTCCAGGTCGATGCAGATCAGGTTCAGGGGCCGGTGATGGCGCCGGGCGCGTTCGATTTCCGTTTCCAGCACGGACATGAAATGCCGCTGATTGTGCAAGCCGGTCAGATTGTCGGTCACCGACATTTGCTTGAGCTGCGCTTCGAGCTGCTTGGTTTCGGTCAGGTCGTGAAAGAAACCGATGCTGCCGACATCCTCGCCGTTGCGCACGAGGAGCTTGGCCGAGAGGCGGATGTCGATCACGCGGCCGGTGCGCGACACCAGCTGGGTCTCGTAGCCCTGGATATATTTTTCCGGGCTCGCGTACATCTGCTGGTTGACCTTGCGCGCATGGCCGGCAGTCGGATAAACCTCGGTGATCGCCAGCCGCTCGATGACTTCGTCGCCGCTGTATTCGAGCAGGCGTTCGGCGGCCTTGTTGAACAGGACGATGACGCCGGCCCGGTTCACCGCGATGATCGGATCGGGACTCAGTGAAACCAGTTCCTGGAGGTCGGCTACTTTGAGAGGAAGTTTTTGCACAGGTGCCTTGTTATTGCTTGTTATTGAACAACTATAACAAATCGCCCGGTCCGCGGCAGCAGGTCTGCCGCCAGGACGATGGCATTACGCCGGTTTTCCCGATCCATCGCGCCGATTCGTGGCACGGATACAAATTCTCACTCTTGCTTACAGCAGCCGGCGCCGCAAGTCCCTAGAGTGGCTACGCGTCCTGCACAACATCATCGTTGAGGAGTTAAAAAATGAACAAGTACTGGCTTCCCGTCCTGTTCGCCCCCGTAGTGTTCAGCGCCAATGCGTTCGCGCACGACCGGGACCATGAAGATCGCCACGATCGTCGTCAGCGGCACCGGGTGGAGCGGGTGGTCGTGCATCAGGCCTACATACCGCCCCGGGTGGTGTATCAGGCCCCTCGGCAAAGGCACTACCGCGACCAGGTGGTGTACCGCGCCCGCCCGGTCTACTACCAGCCCGCGCCGGTGGTTTACCGTGAAGCGCCGCGCCATTACCCACAGTCCGGCCACGACGGAGACAGGGTCGTGGGCCAGGCCATCGGCGCGGTTGCCGGTGCCGTGATCGGCAGCCAGTTCGGTCACGGCGACGGGCGCATCCTTTCGACGGCCGCCGGCGCAGTCATCGGCGGCGTGGTCGGCGGCAACCTTGCGGGCTACGGCTATTGATGCGACCCGCCGGCGGTGATGGCTGGGGGCCGTGCCCCCAGGCGACGCTCCCGAGCCGCACCGCGCATCCGGCGCCGGCGTGGTCATGACGACCAGGCCGGCTTGCGCTTCCCCGGATCAGCCTGGGGATGGATTATTCTGCTGCCGGTGGCAACGAATTCAGCGCGCCTTGGTCAATCGGGTTGTGGCGTCGATGCCTGGACCGGTATTGACGCAGTTCGGACTGAATATTGCGCCGCCTTGTCATGGAAACTCAATGAAAAACAGACTGCTATGGATAGCCCTGGGCTTGCTGACGACGGCGCAGGCCGCCGCGTTCTCGCCGCCGCCGGAGTTGAAGCCATCGCCACAGCAGGCCCAGGCGGCACACCTGGCGGCAGAGGTGCTCGGCCGCTATCACTACAAGACGGTGCCGCTCGACGATACCTTGTCGGCAAGCATCCTCGACCGCTATCTGAAGTCGCTCGATGCCGAGAAGCTGTTTTTCGTCCAGGCCGACATCGACCAGCTGGCCCGCTTTCGCACGGTCCTCGACGACGCCATCGTCAATGAGGACCTCGCCGCGCCCTTCGCCATTTTCAATCTCTACGCGCAGCGGGTAGCCGAAAGATTTTCCTACGCCCGCGGCCTGCTCAGGGAGGGCTTCGATTTCAGGCAGAAGGAAGACTATCAATACGCCCGCGACAAGGAAGCCTGGCTCAAATCCGAGGCGGACATGCGCGAGCAGTGGCGCAAGCGGGTCAAGAACGACTGGCTGCGCCTGAAACTTGCCGGCAAGGACGACAAGTCCATCGTCGCGACCCTGGAGAAGCGTTACGACAATGCCCTCAAGCGAATCGGGCGGACGACCAACAAGGATGCCTTCGAGGCGTTCATGAACGCCTACACCATGGCCATCGAGCCGCACACCAACTACATGGGGCCGCGGGCTGCGGCGGACTTCGACATCTCGATGAAACTGTCCCTGGTCGGCATAGGTGCGGCATTGATGGAGAAGGATGACTACGTCACGATACGGGAGCTGGTGCCGGGTGGCCCCGCCGCCCTTTCGGGACAACTGAAAAGCGGCGACCGCATCCTCGGCGTCGCCCAGGGCAGCGGCGGCGCCATGGCCGACATCCTCGGCTGGCGCCTGGACGACACCGTGGCGCTGATCCGCGGCGCGGCCGATTCGGTCGTGGTGCTCGATGTGCTGCCGGCGGATGCCGGCCCGGACGGCAAACACAAGCGGGTTTCGCTGGTGCGCAAGCGGATTCGCCTGGAAGACCAGGCGGCCAGGAAGACCATCCTGCCGGTGACCGACGGCAAGCTCACGCGCCAGATCGGCGTAATTTCCCTGCCTGGCTTCTATGAGGATTTCGACGCCCGACAAAAAGGCGACCCCGAGTTCAAGAGCGCGACACGCGATGTGGCGCGCCTGCTGGACGAATTGAAAAAGGCCAAGGTGGACAGCGTGCTGATCGATTTGCGCAATAACGGCGGGGGTTCCCTGAAGGAAGCGATCGAACTCACCGGCCTGTTCATCGACCAGGGGCCCGTGGTGCAACAGCGCGACGCCCGCGGCCGGATCACCGTCGCACGCGACGCAAAGGCCGGCGTGGCCTGGGACGGCCCGCTCGGCGTGATGATCAACCGCGCCTCGGCATCCGCTTCGGAGATTTTCGCCGCGGCGATTCAGGATTACGGCCGCGGACTGGTGATCGGCGAGCCGAGTTTCGGCAAAGGCACTGTGCAAGCCATGATCAACCTCGATGACGTCGCCAGGAACGACCAGCAGAAATTCGGCGAACTGAAATTGACCGTGGCCCAGTTCTTTCGCATCAATGGCGAGGCCACCCAGTTGCGTGGCGTCAAACCCGACATCACCCTGCCCACCATGACCGATGCGGAGAGCTTCGGCGAAGCGAGCTTCGGCAATGCGCTGCCCTGGATACAGGTCAAGGCGCTGGATTATGCGCCGGCGGGTGACGTCAAAAGCCGCTTGCCGGACCTGCTGAAACGCCATGAAGTCCGCGTGGCCAGTGACAAGGAGTTTCGCTTCCTGCAGGAAGACATCGCCGAACTGAATTTGCAGCGCAAAAAGCAGCGGGTGTCGCTGAACGAAGCCGAACGTCGCAAGGATCGCGATGTCCAGGAAGCCAGGCTGGCCTCGCGCGACACACAGGACGCGGGGCCGAAGAAGAAAAAGCCCGTGCGGGATGATGGCCTGCAAGCCGGCGAGCGCGATCTTGCCAAAGACCTGGCGGACGAGAAGGCCAACGACAAGGCCAAGGACGTATTGCTGCAGGAGGCTGCCCGGATACTCGGCGACGAGGCGGATTTGTTCAAGCCCCGCGCCGGCTTCGCCGCGCGTACGCCGCGCACCGCGGCGCAGTCGGCCGTGCAATGACCATTCACGATTTAGGGTTCATACGCGCGCTGCGGCGGATGCCTATGCCTTGACCGCTGCGCTTGTGCTGGGATAATTTGTCGCAGCAAGGCGCAGACGGGCCGACGCCATGAATGGGTCCTGACCCGACCGCTGCCTCCCTCATGCGGTGCATCGCAACCAAGGCGGGAGAACCCTCATGATCCGACTCAATGTCAATGGCAAGCTTCATGCGGTCGATGTCGCCCCCGACACGCCGCTGCTCTGGGTCCTGCGCGACACCCTGGGCCTGACCGGCACCAAATACGCTTGCGGCCAGGCGCTGTGCGGCGCCTGCACGGTCCATGTCGATGGCGCGCCGCTGCGCGCCTGCGCCACGCCGGTGTCGGCCGTGGCCGGACGCAAGATCGCGACGATTGAAAACGCGGACCAGTCGCGCGTCGGCAAGGCCGTGCAGGAGGCGTGGCGCAAGCTCGACGTGGTGCAGTGCGGCTATTGCCAGTCGGGGCAGATCATGAGCGCGATCGCGTTGCTGAGCCAGAACCGCAAGCCGACCGACGCCGACATCGACACCGCGCTGGCGGGCAACCTGTGCCGCTGCGCGACCTATGTGCGCATCCGTGCGGCCGTGCACCTCGCGGCCCAATCCCTCGCCTAGGAGCCGCCATGTCCACTTTGACGATCGAGAATGTGAGCCGGCGCAACTTCCTGCAGGGCGTCGCCGGTTTGACCCTGAGTTTCTGCCTGCCCGCCATTGCCGCGCCGGCCACCGCGGGCAAAGCCGCGACCGTCAGTTTCGAGCCGAATGCCTTCCTGCGCATCGGCAGCGACAACAGCGTGACCGTGATCGCCAAGCATCTGGAGATGGGCCAGGGCACCTACACCGGCTTGGGCACCATCCTCGCCGAAGAACTCGATGCCGACTGGCAGACCGTGCGCATAGCCGGCGCTCCGGCCGATGCCGCACGCTACAACAACCTGTTCTGGGGCCCGGCGCAGGGCACCGGTGGCAGCACGGCAATGGCCAATTCCTGGGACCAGTTGCGGCAGGCCGGCGCCAGCGCCAGGGCGATGCTGGTCAGCGCCGCAGCGAAACGCTGGAAGGTGGCGGCGGCGGAAATCACCGTGCGCGACGGCATCGTCAGCCATGCGGCATCGAAGCGCCGGCTGCGTTTCGGCGAACTGGCCGCGGACGCCGCGAGGGAAGCCGTGCCGGCGAACGTGGTGTTGAAGGAGCCGAAGGATTTCCGCCTGGTCGGCAAGCATGCGCCGCGCAAGGACAGTGCGGAAAAGACCAATGGCAAGGCCATATTCACCCAGGACATCCAACTGCCGGGCATGCTGGTGGCCGTGGTCGCGCATCCGCCGCGTTTCGGCGCCACGGTGAAAAGCTTCGATGCCGGTGCGGCGAAGCGGGTCAAGGGCGTGGTCGACGTGGTGCAGATTCCCTCGGGCGTGGCGGTGCTGGCCGCCGACACCTGGAGCGCGAAGAAAGGGCGCGACACGCTGACGGTCGATTGGGATGAAAGCCGGGCCTTCAAGCTCGGCAGCGAGGAAATCCTGGCGCGCTATCGCGAGATGGCCAAACAGCCCGGCCTGGTGGCGCACCAGGCGGGCGACACCGACCAGGCATTCGCGGCGGCGGCGAAAGTCGTCAAGGCCAGCTATGACTTTCCCTATCTCGCCCATGCGGCGATGGAGCCTTTGAACTGCGTGATCCGGCTCGGCGCCGAAGGCTGCGAGGTCTGGAACGGCGAGCAGCTGCACACCGGCGACCAGCATCAGCTCGCCGGCATTTTCGGCCTCAAGCCGGAGCAGGTGAAAATCAACATGCTCTACGCCGGCGGCAGCTTCGGCCGCCGCGCCAGCACCCAGTCGGACTACGTCGTCGAGGCCGCGCAGATCGTCAAGGCCAGCGGCGGCAAGGCGCCGGTCAAGCTGGTCTGGCTGCGCGAAGACGACATGCGCGGCGGCTATTACCGACCGCTGTTCCATCACGCCCTGGAGGCCGCGCTCGATGCCAACGGCAAACTGACCGGTTGGCGCCATCGTCTGGTCGGCCAGTCGATCCTGATGGGCTCGCCCTTCGAGGCGATGATGGTGAAGAACGGCATCGACGGTGTTTCCGTCGAGGGCGCGGCCAACCTGCCCTATGCGATTCCCAATATGCGGGTGGATTTGCATACACCGACCGACATCAATGTCCCGGTGCTCTGGTGGCGCTCGGTCGGGTCCTCGCACACGGCCTATTCGACCGAGGTCTTCCTCGACCTGGTGGCCAAGGCGATGGGCACGGACCCGGTGGCCCTGCGCCTCGAATTGCTCGGCGACAAGCCCCGCCACAGCGCCGTGCTCCGGCTCGCCGCCGCGAAGTCCGGCTGGGGCACGCCGCTCAAGCCGGGCGCGCCGGGCACGCGGCGCGGGCGCGGCGTTGCCGTGCATGAATCCTTCCATTCCTATGTGGCCCAGGTGGCCGAGGTGACGGTCGCTGCCGACGGCTCGCTCAAGGTCGACCGCGTCGTCTGCGCGGTCGATTGCGGCATTGCGATCAATCCCGACAACGTCCGCTCCCAGGTCGAAGGCGCGGTGGGCTTTGCCTTGTCGGCCGCGCTGCACGGCGAAATCACGCTCAGGCAGGGCGCCGTGGTGCAGGGCAATTTCGACGGCTTTCCGCTGCTGCGCATCGATCAGATGCCGCGCGTCGAGGTGCATATCCTGCCCTCCACGGCCAAGCCGACGGGCATCGGCGAGCCGGGTGTGCCGCCGCTGGCGCCGGCGGTGGCCAACGCCATCGGCGCCGCGACCGGAAAGTACCCCGGCCGCCTGCCTTTTGCCGCTGCGGACTTGCGCGCCTGAGCAACTACGGACCGAGACGGCGCTCGATTCGCGGCGCCTGATCGCTGCCCTGAGCCGGGCTCAGTTGCCGCCCTGCTTGCTGCGGGCGACGGCACCGACAATCGCGCTGCGCAGCAACTCATAGGCCTTGCGCGCGTACGTGCTGGCGGCCCCGAACTGCTGCTTTTGGGCGGCCTGTTCCGACAGCGCGATCAAGCCCTGAACCTGGCCCATATCGACCGAGCGCAGGCCGGGATATCGGTCGGCGCTGACTCGCACGGTCTTCGCGAAGGCGACGGCGCTGTCGTGAAACCGCCGGTACTCGGCTTGGCGCGCAACACCGTCCTCGTCGGCCGATGCCGTGGCGACGGAAGTGGCGATGAGCACAAGCGCAATGGCGGTGTGCAGAATGCGATCGATCGGATTCATGCAATATTCCTTGGTCCGAGTCGGGCAACGGTTGCCTTCAATATTCGCAGTATCGCCCATGTCGCTCACGCCAGGATCAATTCGCCGGGCTTAAGCGGTCGTTAATAGTTGCGGCTCACAATCATTGTTCCAGCGGGATTTTGCGACGAAAGGAATGATGATGATGAAAATGCAGTGGGTCGACGCGTCGGCATCGCGCCATTGTCGCGTTTGCGACATCCAGGAAGGACGAGAAAATGTCATTTATTTCAGTGAGTTGACAAAATCAGACCGCATGGCACGGCGGTTGCTGAATGCCTGGTGCCCCAAACCCGAGGGAACATCAAGGGAAGCCCGCCATGGATCTGCCTGTCATCGAATCCCCGTCTCCCAAGGCCGGCGGCTGCAGCGCCGGCAGTTGCGGTTCCAGTGCCGACCAGATGGGCGGCATGTCGGACGAAATCCGCGCCCGGGTGCAGGATCATCCCTGCTACTCGGAAGACGCGCACCACTATTTCGCGCGCATGCACGTCGCGGTGGCGCCGGCCTGCAACATCCAGTGCCATTACTGCAACCGCAAGTACGACTGCGCCAACGAGTCGCGCCCCGGCGTCGTCTCCGAACTGCTGACGCCCGACCAGGCGGTGAAGAAGACCCTGGCCGTGGCGGCGACGATTCCGCAGATGACGGTGCTCGGCATCGCCGGCCCCGGCGATCCCCTGGCCAACCCGGAGCGCACCTTCGAGACCTTCCGTCAGCTCGCCGCCAAGGCGCCCGACATCAAGCTCTGCGTATCCACCAACGGCCTCGCGCTGCCCGATCACGTCGAGGAGCTGGCCAGACACAACATCGACCACGTCACCATCACCATCAACTGCGTCGACCCCGAGATCGGCGCCAAGATCTACCCGTGGATTTTCTGGCAGAACCGGCGCATCCACGGCCGCGAGGCGGCGGCGATCCTGATCGAGCGGCAGCAGCAGGGGCTGGAGATGCTGGTGGCGAAAGGGATACTGGTCAAGGTGAACTCGGTGCTGATCCCCGGCGTCAATGACGAACACCTGAAGGAAGTGTCGAAGATCGTCAAGGCCAAGGGCGCCTTCCTGCACAACGTGATGCCGCTGATCGCCGAGGCCGAGCACGGCACTTTCTACGGCATCATGGGTCAGCGCAGCCCGCATCCGGCGGAACTGAAGGCGCTGCAGGACGCCTGCGAAGGCGACATGAACATGATGCGCCACTGCCGCCAGTGCCGCGCCGATGCGGTCGGCCTGCTTGGCGAGGATCGCGGCGACGAATTCACCCTGGACAAGATCGAGGCCATGGAGATCGACTACGAAGCGGCGATGGCGGTGCGCGCCGAACTGCGGGCCAAGGTGACGGCGGAACTCGAAGCGAAACGCGAAGTGAAGAGAAATGCGGCGCATGCGCCTGCGACGCCGCAGGTGGTGCAGTTCATGCCGCGCCCGCAAAAGTTGGCGCTGGCAGGACGGCGCGTATTGATGGCGGTGGCGGCCAAGGGCGGCCTGGTCGCGGTGCATTTCGGCCACGCCAAGGAATTCCTGGTCTACGAGGCTTCCGCCGATGGCGCCAAGTTCGTCGGCCACCGCAAGGCCGAGCAGTATTGCGCCGGCGACGAGACCTGCGGAGAAAGTGAAATGAGCGGCGAATCGGTGCTCGATCGCACCATCAAAGCGCTGGCCGGCTGCGAAGTCGTGCTCTGCTCGAAGATCGGCTTCGAGCCCTGGGGCAATCTCGAAGCGGCCGGCATCGCGCCGAATGGCGAACATGCCATGGAACCGATCGAAGAGGCCGTGATGGCCGTCTGGAATGAAATGCTGGCGGCCGGCAAGCTCGACGCCAAGCCCGCTGCCGCCAAATGCGCGTGAGGAAATCATGGCTCTTGAAATCATCGAAAGCTGCGTGAACTGCTTCGCCTGCGCGCCGCTGTGTCCGAACCAGGCGATCCACGAAGCCGCCCCACACTTTTTGATCGATGCCGACAAATGCACCGAGTGCGTCGGCGACTACGCCGACGCGCAATGCGTGGCCATCTGTCCGATCGAGGGCACGATCCTCGACGAACTCGGCGCGGAAATGAACCCGCCCGGCTCGCTGACCGGCATCCCGCCCGAACGCTGGGCGGCGGCGCAGGCCGAGATTGCGGCGCGCTGACCATGGCCACCATTACCTTCTACGAGAAGACCGGCTGCGCCGGCAACGCGCGGCAGAAACAATTGCTGCTCGCATCCGGGCACCAGGTGCTGGCGCGCGATCTGCGCCACAAGCCGTGGACCAACACGGCCCTGCTCGAATTCTTCGCCGGCCTGCCCCTGGCGCAGTGGTTCAACCCTTCCGCGCCGGCGATCAAATCCGGCGAGATCGTGCCCGGCGAACTCGACGAGCCGACCGCGCTGGCCCTGCTGCGCGACAACCCGCTGCTGATCCGGCGCCCGCTCATGCAGGTCGGCGAGGAGCGCAGAGTTGGCTTTGACGCCACGGCGATCGGCGCCTGGATCGGGCTCCAGCAGGTGCCCGAGGAAGACCTCGAAGCCTGCCGTCATGGCACCCCTTGCCCGACGCCCTAAGCGGAAAAACCCATGCCCAAAGCTCAAGTCACCTTCCAGGACATCGGCATCACCGTGGCCGTGCCCGCCGGCACCCGCCTGATCGAGGTTTCGGAAAAAGTCGGCGCCGGCATCACCTACGGCTGCCGCGAGGGCGAATGCTGCACCTGCCTGACCCGGATCGTTTCCGGCCACGAACACCTGGCCGCACCCTCGGTGCTGGAACAGCAGGTGCTGACGGATAACCTCGCGCCGCGCCACCATCGTCTCGCCTGCCAGGCCCAGTTGCTGGGCGGCAGCATCGTGGTCAAGCCCGCCTGATGCCGAGCGCATGCAGACGCCGGTGAGGCGGCACGCACTGCGGATTGCCGGGTGACGGTTGCCGCGCGCGCCGAGGCCGCCTATCTCGGCCTCGCCCTGGGCGACGCGCTGGGCGCCACGGTCGAATTCATGACGCCGCGCGAGATCGCCCACCACCACGGCGTGCATCGCGAGATCGTCGGCGGCGGCTGGTTGCGGCTGCGTCCCGGCCAGGTCACCGACGACACCGGCATGGCGCTGGCGCTGGGCGAAGCGATCCTCGCCGATGGCGGGCGGGTCGAGCCGCTGGCCTGCGCCCGTGCCTTCGATGCCTGGATGCGCGGCAAGCCGGTCGATATCGGCAACACGGTGCGACGCAACCTGATCCACTTTCGCAACAGCGGCGAGCCTGTCGCACCGCCCTCCGCGCACGACGCCGGCAACGGCGCGGCGATGCGCGTGCTGCCGGTGGCGCTGGCGACCTACGGCCGGCCGCAAGCCGAGGTGCGCGCCGCCTGCCGCGCCCAGGCCCACGTCACCCACCACAAC
>JAXMJU010000295.1:0-2467 GCA_034376265.1 Sulfuritalea sp. | reverse complement strand
GCGATCCGCGCGCTGCTGACCAAGCAAGGCATGACGCTGGATCAGGTCGGCCGGGTCGAAATCAACGAAGCGTTCGGCGCGCAGTACCTGGCCTGCGAAAAGGAACTGGGACTCGCCCGCGAGCGCGCCAACGTGCATGGCGGCGCGATTGCGATCGGCCATCCGCTGGGCGCCAGCGGCGTACGCCTGACCACCACGGTAGCGCGCGAACTCAAGGAAGCCGATTTACAGTTCGGCATTTCCTCGGCCTGTTGCGGCGGCGGCCAGGGTGTCGCGATTCTGGTTGAGAACGTCTGAACGCAATTCCCTAAGTTCAATCCGCAGATTGCGCAGATTTACGCAGATGAATCAAAGGCGTCACTTGACCAGACTTTAATCTGCGCAATCTGCGGACAAAATGCTTTTGCAACATAAAGGACAGCACATGAAATTCGAAAATTCCAGCTTCATCGTCACCGGCGGTGCCTCGGGTCTCGGCGAAGCCACGGTAAGGGCCTTCCACGCCAGGGGCGCCCGGGTCGTGATCGCCGACCTCAACAGCGAGCGCGGCGAACAGCTCGCGGCCGAACTCGGCACGCGCGCCGTCTTCCAGCGCACCGACGTCAGCGCCGAGGCCGACGCCCAGGCCTGCGTGGCCAAGGCCGTGGCGAGTTTCGGCGGGCTCAACGGCCTGATCAACTGCGCCGGCATCGGCATTGCCGAAAAGGTGCTGAACAAGGACGGTCCGCAGAAGCTGGCCAACTTCGCCCGCGTCATCAACATCAATCTGGTCGGCAGCTTCAACATGATCCGCCTCGCCGCCGAGGCGATGTCCAAAGGCGAAGCAAACTCTGCCGGTGAGCGCGGCGTGATCGTCAATACCGCCTCGGTCGCCGCGTGGGACGGCCAGATCGGCCAGCCCGCCTACGCCGCCTCGAAGGCCGGCATCGTCGGCATGACGCTGCCCATCGCGCGCGAGCTGGCGCGCTTCGGCATCCGCGTCTGTACCATCGCGCCAGGCCTGTTCTACACGCCTATGATGGAATCCCTGCCGCCCGAGGTGCAGGAATCGCTCGGCAAGTCCGTGCCATTCCCGCCGCGCCTGGGGCGACCGGAAGAGTTTGCCCAGCTCGCCGCACACATCGTCGAGAACGAAATGCTCAACGGCGAATCCATCCGCCTCGACGGAGCCCTGCGCCTCGCGCCAAAATAATCCGGAGCCCAGCCCTATGCGCCGCAGCACCTTCTACAAACACCGCATCGCCTTTGCCGATTGCGACCCCGCGCAGATCGTCTTCTTCGCCAACTACTTCAAGTGGTTCGACACCAGCGGCTTCGAATTCTTCGTCGCCTGCGGCGTGCCGCCCTGGCGCGATACTGCGGCGAAAGGCGGCATCATCGGCACGCCGCTGGTGAATGCGACGGCGACTTTCAAGAACTCCGCCACCTACGGCGAGGACGTGGTGATCGAAAGCTGGGTCGAGGAATGGCGCACCAAGAGCTTCGTCATGCGCCACGTCGCGCGCCGCGGCGACACGGTGCTGGCCGAGGGCCAGGACGTCCGCGTCTTCGCCATCATGGACCCCGAACATCCGACCCGCATCCGGGCCGTGCCCATCCCCCCCGAAATCCGCGCCCTGTGCGAATAAGCGAGCCTGACCATGCCCCGTTCCCATACCTACCGCCTGCGCGTCGAATTCGGCGATTGCGATCCGGCCCAGATCGTCTTCTATCCCAACTTCTTCAAGTGGATGGACATCGCCGCGCTGCATTTCTTCAATGCCTGCGGCATCGAAAGCTGGCGCCAGACCAAGGCCGACTGGGGCATCATCGGCGCGCCGCTGGTCGGCGCCTCGGCGAAGTTCGTCAGTTCCGCCACCTATCCCGAGGCGATCGAGGTCGATACCTCGATCGCCGAAATCAGCGGCAAGGCCTTCGTCCTCAAGCATGTCATCCGCCGCGGCGACACCGTGCTGGCGGAAGGCGAAGAGAAGCGCATCTTCGCCATCGAGGACCCGGCCGACCCGAAGCGCATCAAGGCCGTGGCGATTCCGGAATCACTGCTTGCGCAGTGGCAATGAGCTACGCCGCGCCGCTGGCCGACATGCGCTTCCTGCTGCAGGAAGTCGCGGGGCTGGCTGAAGTCGCCCAGCTACCGGGTTGCGAGGAGGCGACGCCCGACTTGGTCGATGCCGTGCTGGAAGAAGCCGGCAAGTTCGCCGCCGGCGTGCTGGCGCCGCTCAACAGCGTCGGCGACCGCGAGAGCTGCCGCCTCGAAGCCGGCAAGGTCATCACGCCGCCGGGCTGGAGCGAGGCCTATAAAGCTTTCGCCGAAGGCGGCTGGGTCGGCCTCGGACTCTCGCCCGACTACGGCGGCCAGGGTCTGCCCAAATGCGTGGCGACCCCCGTCTGGGAAATGTGGTTCTCGGCCAATACGGCCTTCACCATGCTGCCGCAGCTCAACACCGGCGAAGCCGAAGCGATCCTG
>JAXMJU010000294.1:0-18988 GCA_034376265.1 Sulfuritalea sp. | reverse complement strand
CAGTTGATGCGCGCGGGAAACATACTCGCCGCCGGCAATCACCGCGCGGTGGGTCAGCACCACCCCCTTGGGTTTGCCAGTGGTGCCCGAGGTGTACATCAGCAGCGCGGCGGAATCCTCGGTGAGCGGCGGCAGGCCTGCCTGGGCTTCGGCGCCCTCGATGAATTCCTCGACATCCGGATGGCAGACCACCACGTCGATCGCACGCGGGACGGCAGCCAGCGCTTCGTTCAGGCGCCCGAGCTGGTCGGGCGAGACGAAGATCAGCCGGGCGTCGCAATGCTCGAGCACGTAGGCCAACTGGCTGGCCTGCGCCAGGAGGTTGATCGGGGTGACGCAGAACCCGCCGTACATGATGCCGATAAACAGGCGGCAGGTCTGATACCCGTTCGGCATCAACAGGGCGACCTTGTCGCCGGGCTCGATGCCGCGCGCCAGCAGGCTGTGCGCGAGGCGGCGCGAGGCGCGCTGGAGCATGCCGAAACTCATGGTGCGCGCGCTTTCGGGGGCGATCAGGTAGGTCGCTTCGGGCCTCTCGGCCGCCTGGTGGTCCACATGATCGCGGAGGGTTCTTTGCATGAAGGAATACTCTCTGTCGGGATGGGGAAAAGTCGGCCTAGGCACCCCGCCGCCGCAGGTAGTCGCCGAAGATTTCCTCGTCGCTCGGCATGCGCGGCGCAATCTTGCGCGCGATGCGCGTGGTGTTCATGTACTGCCGGTAGGTCATGTTGTCGGAGAAGTTGTTGCCGCCCCAGGTGCCGCAACCCATCGACAGCGAGAACGGCAGGCCGTTGTCGAAGGCGCCGCCGGTGGCGAAGCAGTGCGCCTGGTTCACGATGACGCGGCTGACCGGCAGTTCCAGGCCGAGGCGCAGGATGTGCGCGTCGTCGCCGGAGTGAATGCCGACCGAGTGCCCGGCGCCCTGGAAGGCATAGATTTCACTGACGAGGCGGCAGGCATCGTCGAAGTCGCGCGCCCTATAGACGGTGAGCACCGGCGACAGCTTTTCGCCGGAAAACGGATAGGCCGCACCGGCGCCGGTTTCCTCGACCATCAGGAAGCGGGCGTGCCGCAAGCGTTCATCCGTCAGGCCCGCCAGCTCGGCAATCCGTGCGGCATTCTGCGCGGTGACCGCGCTCGACAGCTTGCCCTGCGGCCACATGGCGGCCTGCAGCCGGGCTTTCTCTTCGGCGCCGAGCATGACGCCGCCGACGCTTTGCAGAGCGGCGACGGCCTGCGCATAGACCTGATCGAGGATGATGACGCTGTTCTCCGACGAGCAGCTGGTCGCGTTGTCGAAGGTCTTCGAGGCGGCGATCGCGGCGGCGGCGGCGGCGAGGTCGGCTCCGACATCGATGATCGCGGCAACGTTGCCGGCGCCGACGCCGAAGGCCGGCTTGCCGCAGGTCGCGGCGGCGCGGATGTTGTTCTGCGATCCCGTGGCCACCACCAGGTCGGCCTGCTTCATCAGCGCCTGGGTGGCTTCCTTGGTGATCGGCGCCGGCAGGTACTGGACCAGGTCGAGCGGCAAGCCGATCTTGCGCAGTTCGGCATGGATGTAGCCGACCAGCGCGGCGCAGGTGGATAGCCCCTTGGGCGAGGGCGCGACGATTACCGCGTTGCGGCACTTGAGGGCATTGATGATCTTGTTGGCGGGTGTTGCCCCAGGGTTGGTGGAGGGCGTGATGGCGACCACGACGCCAACCGGGCGCGCGATTTCGACCAGGCCGAGTTCCGGGTATTCGGCGATGACGCCGACCGTCCTGACGCCCTTGAGGTCACGCAGCAGACCGAGGGTCTTGCGGTAGTTTTTCTGGATCTTGTCCTCGACGTTCCCCAGCCCGGTGTCGCTTACCGCCATTTCCGCCAGTGTCCGATTGCGGGTCGGCTCCATGATGGCCCAACCGACGGCAAGCGCGGCCTCATCGACCTGCTCCTGGCTGCACTGTTCGAATTTGCGCTGGGCGGCGCGGGCCCGGGCGATCAGCTCGGCGACGACGCCTGCGCTGGCAGAAGGTCTTTCCTGTGCTGCCGGAGTACTTGCCACGTTTTGCCTCCAGGTGATGGCGGACCCTGTCCGCTTCACAATTATCAGAAAATGAAAACTTTGATTTCGTTTTCAGCAACTGTAGGCCTATTTCTGATCCCGTGTCAACAAAATTGTTTAAAACTGGAATCTTTGATTCCATAAATTGATATTTCTCATCCGAGCATAGCGGCTTCGTGTATGCTCATGACAGTCCCCAGTCATCGCCGCCATGAACGATACGAACCAATCCTCCGCCGCCGCACTGCGCGCCTTCGCGATCATGGAACTCGTGGTCCGCTCGGACCGCCCGGTGCCGCTGGCCGACATCGTCGAACAATCCGGCCTGCCCGGCCCCACGGTTTTCCGCATCCTTTCGATGCTCGAAGGCGCGGGTCTCATACAGCGGGAACCTACCGGCAAGACCTATGGCGTTGGCCACCGCCTGGCGCGCTTCGGCGTCGACGTGATGACCAACAACTCGGTGCGCGCCGAGCGCCGCGCGATCCTGCGCCACGTCGTGGACGAAATCGGCGAGACCTGCAACCTGGCGATGTTCGGCGGCGATGCGATCATCTACATCGACCGCATCGAAACCGACTGGCCACTCAAGGCCGAGCTCAAACCCGGCTCGCGGGTGCCCTTGCATTGCACCTCGAGCGGCAAGCTGTTCCTCAGCCAGATGCCCAGGGCCAAGCGCCGGCGCATGCTGGAGTCGCTGGTCTACAAGCGCTACACGGACAACACCATCACCGATATCGACTTGCTGGCAGCGCAGATCGAGCGTATCGCCGTGACGAAAGTCGGCACCAATAACGAGGAATTCCAGGCCGGGGTGATCGGGATCGCCGTGCCGGTCATGGATGTGAAGGGCCGCATGATCGCCAGCGTAGCCCTGCAGGCGCCGGTCGCGCGCCTGTCGATCAGCCGCGCGCTGGAGTTCGTGCCCAGCCTGCAACGCGCCGCGGCGGATATGGCGACCACCTTCGAGCCCGCCGACGCCTGATCAGGCTTCTGGCCGGACTAGCGCTTGCGCAGCAAGCCGGCGATGTCGAAAAACAACTGGTTGTCGAGACCCTGCGCAAAGTTGGCGCTGGCGCTACGGCGATAGAACGGACTGAGGTCGAGCCCGACGCCGAGGCCGACGATCTCGACCTTGCCTTGGCGTTCGCGCCGCGCCACGACCTGCTTCAGGTGCTGGTCGAGGTAGCCGGCGTCGTTGGCCAGGCCCGTGGCACTGTCCGTCGGGCAGCCGTCGGAAATCACCAGCAGGACACGCCGTTCGGCGTCGCGCGCGAGCAGCCGTGCGCAGGCCCAGTCCAGCGCTTCGCCGTCGATGCCCTCGCGAAACAGGTCGGCCTTGAGCAGCGCCGCGATGTCGGCGCGCGAGCGCCGCCAGTTGCGTTCGGCATTCTTGAACACCAGGTGGCAGACCTCGTTGAGCCGTCCCGGCTGCGGCGGCCGGCCCTGGGCCAGCCATTCCTTCCAGGCGCGGCCGCCGTTCCAGGCGCCGGTGGTGAAACCCAGCACCTCGCTGTCGACGCCGGCCATGTCGAGCGCGCGCACCAGGATGTCGACCACCATCGCCAGGGTTTCAGCGAGACCGGTCATCGAACCGGAGCAGTCGATCAGGATGCCGACCGCGCTGGTGGCCCGCGGCCGCAAATGCTCCTGGCGGAACAGGCGACGCTCGGCCGGTGAGCTGACCAGCTGCGCCAGGCGGCGGCCGTCGATGCGCCCGTCTTCCTCGTCGAAGCGCCAGCCGTCGCGTTCCGGCGTGGTCAGCACCGCGGCGAATACCCGCGCCAGGCGCGCTAGGTTGATGCCCTGGCGCGCCACGCGCGCGTCGAGGCGCTGGCGATACTCGCCGAGTAGCGCCTTGCGCACCAGGCCGGCGGCATGCAGTTCGACATCGAAACGCGTGGTGAACACGCGATAGCCTGATTCGCTTTCCTCGAAGGCCTTGCTTTCGCCGGAGCTTGCGGCGGCGAAGGCTTCGGTTTCTTCCCGGTCGAAATCGAGCAGCAGGGCGAAGCCGCGCTTCGCCGCGTTCTGCACCACTTCGCTTTCGTTGCCACTGTCATCTTCCTCGGCGCGCACGCGCTCGCCGACGATGCGGGCGATGGTCAGGGCATGCAGGGCGAAAGCTTCCTGGTCGCGGCGCGACTTGCGCAGCCCGGCCAACGAGATGCCGATCACCGGCGCGATGCCGGCGCGCGTGGTCTCGATCAGATCTTCTTCCAGCACCGGCAGGGCGTTGAGGCGCGACCAGCAGATCTGCGTCACGGTATAGAGCAGGATGCCCAGGCTGCTGTCGGTCAGGCCCGATTCGTGGAAGGCGCGCGACCAGGCGGCGAAGCGCTGGCGCAGGTTGGCGGCCATGCCGGGCATGGCCGCCGACACCAGGGTCTCGACGCGCAGTTGTTCGAGCAGTTCGAAGACCAGGCGTTCGACCGGATCGGCGGGGCAGTGGCGCCGATGCAGGTCCGGATCGTTATGCAGCAGGCGCAGCGCCATGCCGTCGGCGGTGGCGCGGCAGGCGGCGAAGTCGTCATCCGCGGCGTTGGTTTGCAGATGCGGCGCATAGACCGGCACCAAGCGCGAGCCGCGCTGCAGGCGCTGCCCGGCGTAATGCAGTTCGCCGTCGCCGGTCACGGCGCGCAGCGTCGCGGCGCAGAGTTCCTCGACCTGTTGCTGCCGGCGGACGCAGTTCATCCCAAAAACCTCAGTTCAATCCGCAGATGACGCAGATTACGCAGAGAAAACAGTGGTAGGTGCCAACGGCCCACCCGGCAACTGGTACGACCCGACCAAATAACGCCCTGATCCATCTGCGACAATCGGCGAAATCTGCGGATCAAATGCTTTTTTCGGGTTCATTGCGGATGCGCCGAGCGCATCCAGGATTCGTCGAGTTCGGCTCCGAAGCAGCGCTGGTAGTACTCGGCGACGATGGGTCGCTCGGCATCGTCGCACTTGTTGAGGAAGGAGAGGCGGAAGGCCAGCGCCGGGTCGCGGAAGATTTCGCAGTTCTCCGCCCAGCTGATCACGGTGCGCGGCGACATCAGCGTTGACAGGTCGCCGACGGCGAAGCCCTTGCGCGTCAGGTCGGCCACCGCGACCATGGAGGCGACCAGTTGCCGGCCGCGTTCGTTGTCCTTGCCCGGCACGCGCGCCAGGACGATGGCGACCTCCTCGGCGTGCGGCAAATAATTGAGGGTGGCGACGATATTCCAGCGGTCGATCTGGGCGTGGTTGAGCAGCTGCGTGCCATGGTAAAGGCCGGAAAGATTGCCCAGGCCGACGGTGTTCGAGGTGGCGAACAGGCGAAAGCTCGGATGCGGCTTGATCACGCGGTTCTGGTCGAGCAGGGTGAACTTGCCGTCGCGTTCGAGGATGCGCTGGATCACGAACATCACGTCCGGGCGGCCGTCGTCGTACTCGTCGAAGATCAGCGCCACCGGCCGCTGCAGCGCCCAGGGCACGATGCCTTCCTGGAAGGCGGTGACCTGCAGGCCATCCTTGAGCACGATGGCATCCTTGCCGACCAGGTCGAGGCGGCTGATGTGGCCGTCGAGGTTCACGCGTACGCAGGGCCAGTTGAGCCGCGCCGCGACCTGCTCGATATGGGTCGATTTGCCGGTGCCGTGCATGCCCTGCAGCATCACGCGGCGGTCGCGGGCAAAGCCGGCGAGGATGGCCCGCGTCACCTCGGGGTTGAAGCGGTAGACCGCATCGATTTCCGGCACGTGGTCGTCGCGCTCGCTGAAGGCCGGCACCATGAGGTCGACATCGATGCCGAAGGTTTCGCGTACCGAAACCTCGCGGTCGGGGCGGGCGGCGATGGGCTCGGTCATGCGGGCTCGGTCACGCGCTGGCCCTGCCGCCCGTGGCCGGCAGCGCCGCCGCGTCGATCGCGGCGATGGCTTCAACGGCGCGGCGCAAGGGCGGCAGCAGTTCGCCGAGCCGGTCGTGCGACAGGCGCATCACCGGGGCCTGGATCGCGATGCCGGTGTTGGAGCGACCGCCATCCGCCGCCGGCACCAGCATGGCGACGCAGAACAGGCCCGGCAGGAATTCCTCGTCGTCGCAGGCGTAGCCCTGCTGCTTGACGCGCTGGATTTCGGCTTCGAGCAAGTTGGGGTCGGTAATGGTGCGCGGGGTGTAGCGCTCCAGCGCCACCTGTTGCAGCAGACGGCTGCGCTGGCGCGCACTCATCTGCGCCAGGAACAGCTTGCCGCTGGCCGAGCAATGGGCAGGCACGCGCGATCCCGGATGGAGGTAGAAGCGCAACGGCGCGACGGTCTCGACGCGGTCGAGGTAAAGCACTTCGCTGCCCGACAGCGCGGTGATGTTGCAGCTTTCGCCGACCTCCTCGACCAGGGTGCGCAGCACGGCGTGGCGCGCGCCATGCACGGTGTTGTTGAGCAGCAGGTTCTCCGCCAGTCGGCGCAGGCGCAGGCCGGTGCTGTAATGGCGGCCGTCGCCTTCCCGCTGCAGCATGCCGGCGGCTTCGAGCTGCTGCAGCATGCGATGCACGGTCGGCTTGGGCAGGCCGGTTTCATCGACCAGGCCCTGCAGGTTGAAGAACTGGTCGCGGCCGGCAATCACTTCGAGCAGGGCGAACAGGCGCAAGGCCGGGGTGTCGCCGTCGATGCGCAGCGGTTCCGGCGGGGGAGTCGATATTTGTTGATTCATGGTCCGCCCATCATAGCTAATTTCATTTATCGGGACAATATGTTTCATTTTTTTATTGACTTTCGGCTTAGACGGACCTAAAGTCGAGCTTCATTTTGAATATCGGAACTTTGTGTACCGATTTATGAGTTTCCCATCGAGGAGAGAAAACAGATCATGAGCAAGCCAGACCCACGTACGGTGCCCGAAGGCCCGACCCGCATGACCCCCTCCGAAGCCTTCGTCGAAACCATGGTCGCCAATGGCGTGACCGACATGTTCGGCATCATGGGTTCGGCCTTCATGGACGCCATGGACATCTTCGCCCCGGCCGGCATTCGCCTGATCCCGGTGGTACATGAGCAGGGTGCCGGTCACATGGCCGACGGCTATTCGCGCGTCTCCGGTCGCCATGGCGTCTGCATCGGTCAGAACGGCCCCGGCATCAGCAACTGCGTGACGGCCATCGCCGCCGCTTACTGGGCGCACAGCCCGGTGGTGCTGGTGACGCCGGAAACCGGCACCATGGGCATGGGCCTCGGTGGCTTCCAGGAAGCCAACCAGTTGCCGATGTTCGAGGAATTCACCAAGTACCAGGGCCACGTCAACAATCCCAAGCGCATGGCCGAATACACCGGCCGCTGCTTCGACCGCGCCATGAGCGAAATGGGCCCGACCCAACTCAACATCCCGCGCGATTACTTCTACGGCGACATCACCTGCGAGATCCCCCGGCCCTTCCGCCTCGATCGCGGTCCCGGCGGCGAAAAGAGCCTCAACGAAGCCGCCGACCTGCTGGCGAACGCCAAGTTCCCGGTCATCATTTCCGGCGGCGGCGTGGTCATGGCCGACGGCGTCGAGGAGTGCAAGGCACTGGCCGAGCGTCTCGGCGCGCCGGTGGTGAACAGCTACCTGCACAACGATTCCTTCCCCGCCAGCCATCCGCTGTGGTGCGGCCCGCTCGGCTACCAGGGCTCGAAGGCGGCAATGAAACTGATGGCGCAGGCCGACGTGGTGATCGCCCTCGGTTCGCGCCTCGGCCCCTTCGGCACCCTGCCGCAGCACGGCATGGACTACTGGCCGAGCAAGGCCAAGATCATCCAGATCGACGCCGACAACAAAATGCTCGGCCTGGTCAAGAAAATTTCCGTCGGCATCTGCGGCGACGCCAAGGCCGCGGCCATCGCGCTGACGCAGCGCCTGGCCGGCCGCACGCTGGCCTGCGACGCCAGCAAGGCCGCGCGCGCCGCCACGATCAAGGCCGAGAAAGCCGCGTGGGAGAAGGAACTCGACGAATGGACCCACGAGCGCGACCCGTTCAGCCTCGACATGATCGACGAGAACGGCAAGGAAAAGCCCTTCAGCGGCGGCAGCTACCTGCATCCGCGCCAGGTGCTGCGCGAACTCGAAAAGGCCATGCCGGCCGACGTCATGGTGTCCACCGACATCGGCAACATCAACTCGGTGGCCAACAGCTACCTGCGTTTCGAGAAGCCGCGCAGCTTCTTCGCCGCGATGAGCTTCGGCAACTGCGGCTACGCCTTCCCCACCATCATCGGCGCCAAGGCCGCGGCGCCGCATCGTCCTGCCGTTTCCTACGCCGGTGACGGCGCCTGGGGCATGAGCCTGATGGAAACCATGACCTGCGTGCGCCACGATATCCCGGTCACCGCGGTGGTGTTCCACAACCGCCAGTGGGGTGCGGAGAAGAAGAACCAGGTGGATTTCTACAACCGCCGCTTCGTCGCCGGCGAACTCGACAACCAGTCCTTCGCCGGCATCGCGCGGGCCATGGGCGCCGAGGGCATCACGGTGGACAAGCTGGAAGACGTCGGCCCGGCACTGAAGAAGGCCATCGACCTGCAGATGAACCAGGGCAAGACCTGCATCGTCGAAATCATGTGCACCCGCGAACTCGGCGACCCCTTCCGTCGCGACGCGCTGTCGAAGCCGGTGCGTCATCTCGAAAAGTACAAGGACTACGTCTGAGGCGAGGCAATGCCGCAGGGATTGCCGCCTTGCGGCGGTGATCTTGCGGTGATGCCGGCAACGTCCATCGATGCTCTTCGCTCACCCTCTTTCTCCTCCGGGTTGAGCTTTTCGGAACCCTGCGGCCCAGATCGTGGTTCCGTTTTTTTTGCACTCGTCACCAAGCTGCGCGAGGAAACAGACCGATGAAAGCGCTCCACCGGATCATAGATCGAGCCCGTGAGGCCCCGGTTCGCATCGCCATGTCCGAAGGCCAAGATCCGCGCATTCTCGCTGCGGCGGTTCGCGCGACACGGGAAGGCCTGGCCCGCATCGTATTGGTGGGCGACCGCGCGGGCATCGCGGAGACCGCCCGCACAGAAGGTTTGAAGCTCGCCGGCATCGATTTCCACGATCCGGCGGACGCATCAAACCAGCGGGAACTTGCGCAAGGCCTGTACGAATTGAGGCGCCACAAAGGCTTGACCATGGAACAGGCCGAGTCGAGCGCGCGGGATCCCCTGGTCTGCGCCAACCTGCTGGTTCGCCAGGGGCTCGCCGAAGGCACCGTCTCCGGCGCAGTCCGTACCTCGGCCGACGTTGTGCGCACGGCAATCCAGGTAATCGGCGTGAACCCGGACATCAAGCTGGTCTCGAGCTTCTTTCTGATGATGCTGTGCGAACCCTTCCACTCGTTGAAGGGAGGACTGATCTTTTCCGACTGCGGCCTCGTGGTCGATCCCAACGCCGAAGAGCTTTCCGAAATTGCCCTGGCGGCGGTCGATAGTGCGAGCAGCCTCCTGATGGAAGAACCCCGGGTGGCCATGCTTTCGTTTTCCACGAATGGCAGCGCAAAACACGCCGCCGTGGATAAGGTGGTCGCTGCCACGGAACTCGTCAAGCTCCGGCGGCCCGGCTTGTGCATCGATGGCGACGTCCAGCTCGACGCCGCCATCGTTGCCAGCATCGCCACGCGCAAGGCGCCGGAGTCCAAGGTGAAGGGGCGGGCCAACGTGCTGATTTTCCCAAACCTCGAAGCGGGAAACATCGGCTACAAGCTGGCAGAGCGCATCGGCGGTGCCGTTGCCATCGGGCCTTTGCTGCAGGGGCTGGCCAGGCCGGCCAACGACCTCTCACGCGGTTGCAGCACCGAGGATGTGTTCCATGTGATCGCGGTGACGGTCGTGCAGGCCGGCTCCCATGCGCCCCGACCCGGCTAAGACGCTTGGCGGCCGTACCGCCTCAACCCACGTCACGTGAGTCCAACAGTCGATTCACTCAATACAAGAAGGGAAAATGATGTCAGCAGCCGTGTTGAAGCTGAAATCCGTTGATTGCGCCAGTCTGCCCATTCCGGGAGCGGACCCATGGTATGCATGCGAGGGCGATCAGGCCATGTCGGTGATGATCGATTTCCGCTCACGTCCCTCGGTGACGGTGCCTGAAGACGAGACCCTCGATGAGGCGCTCAAGCACCTGAAACACGCGGGTGTCAGGTGTGCCTTCGTCATCGACGAGAAGAAACGGGCTGTGCTGGGGATGCTCACCGCCCATGACATTTTGGGCGAGAAGCCGCAACAGTACGTCCATTTTGCGGGGGGCAGCCTGGGCGACGTGCGGGTGCGAGACATCATGCAAGACGTTTCCGATTGGCGTGTGGCAGACGTCAAGGATATCGAGCAGTCGACCGTGGGGGACATACTGAAGATATTTCATGCAACCGGGGTAACGCACTTGCCGGTGATGGAGACGACAGAACGCAACGATCGACGTTTGCGAGGCCTGTTTTCTTTTGCGAAGATCAAGCGCCTGCTGGTGAAATGACCGGGCGCGCGAAGCAAATCGCGGAGACGAGCAATACCCGCAGATCCACGATCACGAACCCATGAACAAAGCACAGGGAGCGGGTAAATGAAACTCAAGGTGATCCAGTTGAATTTCGGCTATGGGGGTGGCAGCGCGTCCGCCTGCATATATGGACCGGAACCGGCAGACGTGTTTGCCCGGCGCCCGCAGTTGGCCATTCATATCAACTTCACCTTGCACCGCGATCGACCGGATTTCGAAAGCGCCACCCAGGATCTGGTGATTCTGCCGATAGAGACTGCAACGCCCTACCTGTGTGTCGGATTTCTCTCGGATCCACCCATGCATTCGGACCGCGACCTGAACTGGCCGCAGCCGAGCGAATATCGGCACAAACTGACGCAGGCAATAGCAAAAATGGTCAGCGTGGCAATACAAACAAGCGATGCCGATTGTCATGGCTAAACTGCCTGTTCTGCACCCGTGATGCAGTCGGCCAGGGAGGAATGGATGCCGGCACGGCATGCCGGGCAACTCATCGCATCGCCTGCCGCGTTGGCAACCCTGCAGTAAGACAGCGGACCGGCATGGATTCAGTCATTGTTCAGGTGGTTCTGGTCGCGGCGCTGGCCGGGTTCATCCAGGGCCTGTCGGGATTCGCCTTCGCCCTGGTCGCCACCGCGCTGCTTGCCTGGACCATCGAGCCGCAGGTGCTGGCACCCACGGTTGTCCTCACTTCGCTGCTGGGGCAGATCACCTCGCTATCGAGTGTCGGCACCAAGCTTCGGGCCGGGCGCGCGACGCCCTTTCTGATCGGCGGGGTGCTCGGCGTTCCGGCTGGCGTGCTGCTGCTGCCGCTGCTCGACGCAAACGCCTTTCGCGCCAGCATCGGCCTGGTCCTGATCATCTATTGCAGTGTCATGCTCGGGATCAAGGAACTACCTGTATTCCGCCGGGGCGGCACACGCGCCGACGGCGGAATCGGGCTGCTGGCCGGAATTCTGGGCGGCGCCACCGGAATTCCCGGGCCGCCGATCATCCTCTGGTGCGCCCTGCGCGGCTGGGACAAGGAAACCCAGCGCGCAACCTCGCAGTCATTCTTCATCGGCATCCAGATCCTGATCCTCGGCTCCTACGTCGCCGCCGGGCTGATCAACGCGCGCAGTCTGCAACTGGTTCTGGCCGCCTCCCTGCCGATCATCCTTTCCGCCTGGCTTGGATCGCGAATCTTCAGGCGATTCACGAATCAGGGCTTTCAGAAACTCATTTTCAGCCTGTTGCTGATATCCGGAATTGCGCTGGTGTCGAGCGGCTTATGAGCGCGTATCGACTCCGGGCGGCGGCTCGGCGCCGGCCGGCACCTTGTAGCGGTTGTAGCCCCAGAGGTACTGCTGGGGACACTGGCGGATCAGCGTCTCCAGCTCGCGGTTGAGCTGCGTCGCGCGCTGCGTCAGGTCGCCGGCCAGCGGCGCCGCCAGCGGAAACAGCTTGAGGTGGAAGCCGGCGCCGTAATGCAGGCGTTCGCCGTAGGCCAGCAGCACCGTCGCGCCGCCGGGTACGGATTGCGCCAGGCGCGCGGCCAGCGTCATGGTGTAGGCGGGGCGGCCGAAGAAGGGCAGCCAGGCGCCTTCGCCGTTGCCCGGCACCTGGTCGGGCAGCATACCGACGGCTTCGCCGCTTTTCAGCGCCTTGAGCAGGCGGCGCACGCCGGACAGGTCGGCGGGCGCCAGCTTGAGGTTGGCGCCGCGCCCGTCCTCGATCAGCGGTGCCAGCCAGTCCTGCTTGGGCCGGCGGTAGAGCACGGTCATCGGTTTCCTTGCCGCGTAGTACTGCGCGGTGATTTCGAAACAGCCCAGGTGCGGCGTCAGGAACAGGATGCCGCGGCCCTGGCTCCAGGCGTCTTCGACCAGTTCCCAGCCGGAAACCTTGACCACGCGCGCGACCACTTCGGCCTGCGGCCGCAGCCAGATCTTCGGCAGTTCCAGCAGGGCCTTGCCTGCCTCGGCGATCGCCGCCGTCTTCGCCTGCGTCAGGCCGGCCTGCCCGATATGCCGCGAAAAGTTGCGCCGGTAAGTCGCCGACAGCAACCATGCCAGCCAGCCGGCGAGGGCGCCGAGGTTGTGCAGCAGCGGCAGCGGCAAACGGGCCAGCGCCTTGAATACAACGGGGAACAGGGAGGGCATCGAGGAATGGGAAGGTGCCAAAGCAAGTAGAATTATCGCCTACTGTTCGCTCCTCAAACCACCCCTCTGATTTCCCCGTCATGACGAAGAAACTGCGTGCTGCCGTAATCGGCGTCGGCTACCTGGGTCGCTTTCATGCCCAGAAGTATGCCGCGCTCAGTGGTGTGGAACTGGTCGGCGTGGTCGACGCCCATGCCGAGACCGCGCAGCGCGTGGCCAAGGAACTGGGCGTCGCGGCCTTCACCGACTACCGCGCACTGCTCGGCGCCACTGGTTCCAAAGGCGCGGCAATGGATCTGGTTTCGGTCGCCAGCACCACCGAAACCCATCATGCCGTGGCGCGTGCTTGCCTCGCCGCCGGCGTGCATGTGCTGGCGGAAAAGCCGATCACGGTCAGCGTGGTGCAGGCCGACGAGCTGATCGCGCTGGCCGACGCGAAGCATCTGGTACTGCAAGTCGGCCACCTCGAACGCTTCAATCCGGCCTGGATCGCGGTGAAGGACAAGATCAAGCGGCCGGTGTTCATCGAGGCCCACCGCATGGCGCCGTTCAAGGCGCGCGGCATCGACGTCTCGGTGGTGCTCGACCTGATGATCCACGACCTCGACCTGATCCTGCCGCTGGTCGCCAGCCCGGTCGCGGACTTGCGCGCCTCGGGCGTCTCGGTGCTGACCGATGGCATCGACATTGCCAACGCGCGCATCGAATTCGCCAACGGCTGTGTCGCCAACCTGACCGCCAGCCGCACCTCGACCGCGTCCTTGCGGCGCCTGCGCGTGTTCCAGCACCACGAATACATTTCGGTCGATTTCGGCGAGCGCCGCATCGGCATCAGCAAGAAGCGCGAGGTGCTGGTCGAAACAGGTGATAAAAATGCGGAACCGATCGATACCGAAACCTTCCAGCAGCCTCCGGGCGATGCGCTGATGACCGAGATCGAAGCCTTCGTTGCCGCCGTGCGCCATGGCACGCCGCCTGTGGTCAGCGGCCGCGAGGGCCGCGACGCGCTGGCCATCGCGCTGGAGATCGACCGCATGATCGCCGTCCGCCAGAATTCCCTTTCCCGAAGCTAACGCTTTCCTGAAGCCCATGCCCATGAACATTCCGATGCTTGACCTCAAGGCCGAATACGCCTTGCTGAAGGATGAAATCGAGCCCGCCGTGTGCGAGGCGCTGGCCGCCTGCCAGTACATCGGCGGCCCCAACGTCAAGGCCTTCGAGGCCGAGGCCGCCGCCTATGCCGGCGTCCGGCACGCGATCTCCTGCGCCTCGGGCACCGACGCGCTGCTGATCGCGCTGCGTGCGATCGGCCTCAAGGCGGGCGACGAGGTCATCACCACGCCCTTCACCTTCGTCGCCACGGCCTCGACGGTGCTGATGTGCGGCGCGAAACCGGTTTTCGTCGACATCGACCCGCGCACGTTCAACCTCGAACTCGCCCAAGTCGAGGCCGCGATCACGCCCGCTACGCGCGCCATCGTGCCGGTGCATATCTTCGGCCAGCCGGTGCAGCTGGCGCCGCTCAAGGCCCTGTGCGCGAAGCACGGCCTCAAGTTGATCGAGGATGCCGCGCAGTCCTTCGGCGCGGATTACGCGGGACGCAAATCCGGCGCCTATGGCGACATTGGCTGCACCTCCTTCTATCCCTCGAAGAATCTCTCGGCCTTCGGCGACGGCGGCCTGATGCTGACTGACGACGACCAGCTAGCTGCGGAAATGCGCGTGCTGGCCAGCCACGGCTCACGGCTGCGCTACCACCATCATGTGCTCGGCTACAACTCGCGCCTGGACGAAATCCAGGCCGTGATCCTGCGCGTCAAGCTCAAGCGCCTCGACCATTTCAACGAGCGCCGTATCGCCATCGCCAACTCTTATAACGAGCAGCTCGCGGGCCTGGTCGAGACGCCGTTTGCCGACGGCCATGGGCGCCATGTCTATCACCAGTACACGATACTGTCCGATCATCGCGACGCGATCCAGAAGGTGCTGACCGACTCCGGCATCGCCTGCGCCGTGTATTACCCGGTGCCGCTGCATCGGCAGGAGATGTTCGCCGCGACCCATGGCGCTGTCAGCCTGCCGGTCACCGAGCGTACGGCGCAGCGCTGCCTCTCGCTGCCGATCTCGCCGATGCTGAAGGACGAACAGCTCAGGCGCATCGTCGGGGCGATACGCCAGGCCCTCGCATGACGGTTCACGCCAGCGCCGTCGTCGCTGCCGACGCCGAGTTCGGCGCCGAGGTCCGCATCGGCCCCTTCGCCGTGATCGAGCAAGACGTGGTGCTCGGCGAGGCTTGCGAAGTCGCCGCGCATGCCGTGATCAAGCGCCACACCCGCATCGGTGCGCGCACCCGCATCGCCGAACACGCCGTGATCGGCGGCGATCCGCAGGATTTCAAGTTCAAGGCGGACTGCGTTTCCTACACCGAGATCGGCGAGGACAACTGGCTGCGCGAGGGCGTCACGGTGCACCGCGGCTCGCGCGACGGCAGCGTCACGCGCCTCGGCAACGGCTGCTTTCTGATGGCCTACAGCCACGTCGCCCACGACTGCGTGGTCGGCAACAACGTGGTGATGGCCAATACCGCCGGCATCGCCGGCGAAGTCGTGGTGCATGACCGCGCCTTCATCTCGGCGGCCGTCACGGTGCACCAGTTCTGCCGCATCGGCAGGAACGCGATGCTCGGGTTGTCGACCAAGGTGGTGCAGGACGCGCTGCCCTTCTGCATCACCGACGGCAACCCGGGCCGCGCCCGCGGCCTCAATCTGGTCGGCCTCAAGCGCAACGGTTTCGGCAAGGATGAGATCCGCGCGCTGAAGGAAGCCTACCGCCTGCTGTATGCGCGCGTGCCGCTGGAACAGGCGCTGGCCGCAATGCGCAGCATGGGCAGCGCCGCCGTGAGCGAAGTCGCCGACTTCATCGCCGGCTCAAAGCGCGGCTTCGCCCACCCGACGCGCTAGCGCTTGCCGCCGGCCAGCTTTGCCGCCTCCGGCAGGCGCCGCAAGCGCCAGATCGCCAGCGGTCCGAGCAGGCCGCCCAGCCCCAGGGTCGACCACGCCAGCCCCCAGATCAGGTGATCGGACAGGCCGTCGCCGCGGCCCCAGTCGAGCACCAGGCCGAAGACCCAGGGCGAAATTGCGCCGGCGCCGAAGCCCAGCACCGAACGCAGCGAATAGGCGGCGCCGAGATAGCGCGGATCGATGAGTTCGGTCAGCATCGTCGAGTGGATCGAGGAATCGGCGACGCCGGTAACGTTGTAGAACACCGCCACGGCAACCAGCAGGAACATCGGCAGGCCGATCATCCAGCCGAAGCTGAAGGAACAGGCCAAGCTGGCGACCGACACCAGCAAGGTCACGCGGGTACGTCCCCAGCGATCCGAGAGCGAGCCGCCGAAGACGCTGCCGACCACGGCGGCGAGGTAGGTCAGCGCCGTCAGCGTGGCACCGAGACTGACCGCCTGGGTTCCGGCCGTGCCGCCGGCGATCGCCGCGGCGGCGAGAAAGGCCGGCAGCCAGGCCCACGCGCCGAGCAGTTCCCAGGCATGGAAGGTATAACCCCAGATCGAGAGCATCGCAGGCTTGTTGCGCAGCACCTCGAGCAGGCGGCTGCGCTTGCCGCGGCCGTCGGGCAGCGCATGGACGACGTTCGGCACCTCGCGCAACGCGCGCCAGCCCAGCACCATGCCGGCGAGCGGGAAGCAGGCGGTGACGATGAAGGCGCCGCGCCAGCCGGCGAGCGGGATCATGACGCTGGCGACGAACAGGCCGATGGCATAGCCGAGCGAGGCGGCGGCCAGGTAGTAGCCCAGTGCGCGGCCCTGGCGCAACTTCATGCGCTGGGCGACGATGGCCAGCCCCGGCGTATAGGAGCCGCCCGAACACAGGCCGGTGAGGCCGTAGAGCAGCAGCGCCGAGACGAAGCCATCGGCGAACAGGGCGAACAGCAGACCGCTGGTCACCGCCGCCACGCTGCTCAGCAGATAGATGCGCTTTGCGCCATGGCGGTCGGAGAGGAAGCCGACCGAGAACAGCGAAACCAGGAAGCCGACGTGATAGGCCGACTGCACCATGCCGGCCTGCCAGGCGCTGATCTGCCAGTCGCTGCGCAGCAGCGGCAATACCGCCGACCAGGCGGTGAACATCGTGGCGAAGGCGGCGCGTGCGGCGCAGAACTGGAGCAGCCAGGGCATCGCAGCAGTTTAGGGCGTAATCGGCAAGGAATGGCGGCAGGGAATAGACCGCCGCGGCACAAGGTTATAGATTTCGTCCGGATTGACGCCTACCGCGGTCCGGACCTACAATACGCACTGTTCCGCCGAGTTAAAAAGACAACTTGCGAGGCGGAGAAGACCCCGGGGAAATGCGGCGGTCGGAAAACAAATATCGCTAAAGCGTCGCCTGCTCTCGCCCCCTAGCTGGCCTCGCCAATTGTGGGGCGTTTTAGTTTCTGGAGCAGGACACATGGCAAACCCGGCAAACGAGTACTTCTTCACTTCCGAATCGGTTTCCGAAGGACACCCCGACAAGGTTTCCGACCAGATTTCCGATGCCATCCTCGACGCCATCCTGGCGCAGGATCCGCATTCCCGCGTCGCCGCCGAAACCCTTTGCAACACAGGTTTGGTGGTGCTCGCCGGCGAGATCACGACCAATGCCAACGTCGATTACATCGGCGTCGCGCGCAATGTGCTGAAGCGCATCGGCTACGACAACACCGAGTACGGCATCGACTACAAGGGCTGCGCCGTGCTGGTGGCCTACGACAAGCAGAGCCCGGACATCGCCCAGGGCGTGAACAAGGCCTACGACGACAACCTGAACCAGGGCGCCGGCGATCAGGGCCTGATGTTCGGCTACGCCTGCAACGAAACCCCGGTGCTGATGCCGCTGCCGATCTACCTCTCGCACCGCCTGGTCGAACGCCAGGCCATGCTGCGCCGCGATGGCCGCCTGCCCTGGCTGCGCCCCGACGCCAAGTCGCAGGTGACGATCCGCTACCAGGACGGCAAGGCGCATTCGATCGACACCGTGGTGATCTCCACCCAGCATGCGCCCGACATCGAGCTGGAGCAGATCCGCGAAGCCGTGATCGAGGAAATCATCAAGCCCATCCTGCCCAAGGAACTGGTCAAGGGCGAGATCAAGTACCTGGTCAATCCCACCGGCCGCTTCGTCGTCGGCGGCCCGCAGGGCGACTGCGGCCTGACCGGGCGCAAGATCATCGTCGACACTTACGGCGGCGCGGCGCCCCACGGCGGCGGCGCCTTCTCCGGCAAGGACCCATCCAAGGTCGACCGTTCCGCCGCCTATGCCGGCCGCTATGTGGCGAAGAACATCGTCGCCGCCGGGCTGGCCGAGAAGTGCCTGGTGCAGATTTCCTACGCCATCGGCGTCGCCGAGCCGACCTCGGTCTGGGTTACCACGCAAGGCACCGGCAAGGTCGCCGACGCCACGATCGCCGAACTGGTGAAGAAGCATTTCGACCTGCGGCCGAAAGGCATCGTGCAGATGCTCGACCTGCTGCGCCCGATCTACGAAAAGACCGCCGCCTACGGCCACTTCGGCCGCGATGAGCCGGAATTCACCTGGGAAGCGACCGACAAGGCTGCCGTGCTGAGGGACGACGCCGGGCTGTAAGCGCAAGCGTGCCGCATGGGAAATGGCCCGTGCGCGGGCCATTTTTATGTCTCCGTCCCGACGGGCGGAGACGGTATCCCCGGTGGGATATGTCCCCGTCCCACCGGGCGGGGACGGTATCCCCGCGGATATGTTTCGGTCACGCAGGGCGGTATTCTGATAATTGCAACCATCTGGCAGCGCCTTTGGTCAATAATCCAGACCGAGTCTGGAGAACAACATGCATGATCTTGCAAAGAATGTACTGGGCGGCGTCCTGCTGCCCTGCAGCACCGACCCGATGACCGGGTTTTTCCGCACCGGCGACTGCCAAGTGACCGAGGAGGACATCGGCAACCACGGTGTCTGCATCGTCGCCACGGCGGAGTTCCTGACGTTCTCCAAGTCGCGCGGCAACGACTTGTCGACGCCGCATCCCGAATTCGATTTCCCCGGCGTCAAGCCGGGAGAGCGCTGGTGCCTGTGTTCGGCGCGCTGGCAGGAAGCCCTGGAGGCCGGCAAGGCGCCGCTGGTGGTGCTCGAAGCCACCTCGGCCGCGGCGCTCGAAGTCGTGCGCCTGGCCGATCTCAAACGCTACGCGGCCAAGCTCGACGCGGCGAAATGAGCGCCGCCCGCCGGGCCGTCCCAAGGGCGGCGCAGCCAATCTGCGGAGCTGCGCAGCAGCGAACCACCGTCACCCCCTGCCTTGG